>NZ_JAMYUA010000006.1:0-228984 GCF_040322715.1 Mesorhizobium sp. M0106
AGCTCACGGCCGACGGCAAAGCCTCAAAACTCGCCATCACAGCCATCATGCGAAAGCTCATCATCCTCGCAAACGCACTACTCAGGGACAATCGGACCTGGACACCATCTCTCCCTTGACCAACACGGATACTCCAGAGCGGCAGAGCGGGGAGTTCCGAAAGCCCGGTTTTGCGCCGGATGCTCTAAGCGAATGTTAATCACCCTGGCCCAGCATGCCGGCAAAGACTGTGTCGACCGGCACGGAGCGCTCGACTGGCAAGCGACCTGTCCCTGACCACCAAGGAGCCGCGCAAAACGTGGAGCGCCGCCGCTCGCCTGTTTGCCTGGTTCTCTTCGCCGATGAAATTGGAACCGGAAGCTGTCCGCGCCCGGCTTCTCGACACCACCTTCGACCGCAAATTCGCAGTCCTGTTCGGCACCATCAGCGTTCTGTTGGTTGCGGTCAGCGCCGCTCTTGCCACCGGGGATTGGTGGCCCTACGCCTGGATTGCCGCCGACCTGATGCTTTTCACCGTCCGCGTTCTGCTGATGCAGGAATGCGAGCAGGCCCGCAGGCGCGGCTCGAAAGGGCCGCTGGCGGGCCTGATGGCAGCCAGCGGCGTCTGGTCGGTTGTTTTCGGCCTCGGCTGCTATGGCTGTGTTGCCAGCGGGAATATGGCGCTTTCCGTACTTGCCGCCTTGAATGTCGCAGGCGTCGTCGGCGTAGTGTCGTCACGCAATGCGGCGACCCCGCGCTTCGCCATATTCGTCATGTTGGTCGTAAGTCTGCCTTACGTGGTCGGTGCATTGTTTTCTGCGGCGCCCGGAATGCCGATCGTCGGAATTCAAACGCCGTTCTATGTGGCCGGCGTCATCATCGTGCTGCTTCAGAACCACGCAATCAATGCCCGCATGATCCGCGCCGAACTGGACAATCGCGACCTGGCCATCAAGGACGCGCTGACCGGCCTGCCAAACCGCATCTTCCTGCAGGAGAAATTGCGCGACATGTGCCGCGACCTTGCGGCGCCGGCCGCCAATGGCGGCAAGCCGTTTGCAGTGCTCAGCATGGATCTCGACGGTTTCAAACAGGTCAACGACCGTTTTGGCCACGCCGTCGGCGACGTGCTGCTGCGCAAGGTGGCCGAACGATTGAAGCGCGGCTTCCGTCCGGGGGACGTGGTCTTCCGCATTGGCGGCGATGAATTTGTCATCCTTTTGCCCGCAACCTCGGAGATCGAGGCCACCCACCTGGCAAAACGGGCCATCGAAAAGGTCTCGGTGCCTTTCGACCTCGGGGTCGGTTCCGCCATCCATGTCGGCTTGAGCGTCGGCAGCGCCTTCGCACCCGCCGACGGCGGCGATCCGGAAATCCTGCTCACCTGTTCCGACCATGCGCTCTACGAGGCCAAGCGCACCGGCAAGGGCCGTTACTGGGCGCCTGTGCGGGCTATGATCTGACGGTCGCGACAACGGCTTCCGGCGTCTGGCAGGGCGATCCGCGCCTCTTCTGCTCGGCCGCGCGCACCAGTGCAGTGACATGCTTCAGCAACGGCGCCGGCGTGCCGGCCTTTTCGGCCAAACGCAGGACCGCGCCTTGCAGTTCGCCGATCCCCGTCGGCCGGCGGCGCTGAAGGTCATCCCACATCGACGAACGCGCGGCAGGGTCGATGGCAAGCATCCGCCGCGCCAAGAACTTGAACAGCCAGTCGGGCAGGCGAAGCACTTTCGGCAGCAGCGCGGGACGCAGGCCGGCGATGCGAGCGGGTTCGATGCCCGTCGCCATCATTGCCGCCAATGCTTCGTCGATCTGGCCGGCCAGGATCAGCCGCCAGCGGCGATCGGCAAGCTCTGCCGCCAGCGGCAGGCCGGAAAGCGCCACCAGCGCGTTGTTGAGGTTGAGCAGCAGCTTGCCCCATAGCACCGCTTCGATGTCACCATGCGTGGCGACGGCAAAGCCCTCAACGTCAAGCAGTTCGTCAAGGCCTGTCGGACCCTGTTCGATCATCACCTTGCCGCCGCTGGCGCGGTGCAGACGAAGCGGCAATTCGCCCTCCGCCGATTGGACCACGTTGAACGGCACCATGCCCGCGAGCACCCGCCGGGCGGCGAGATGGGCTCGCAACTTATCGGCATTGTCGACGCCGTTCTGCAGACTGAGTACCACCGCATCCGGTCGGGCATGGGCCGCAATAAGCCCGGCCATGTCCTGCGTCGCGCCGCTCTTGACCGTTGCCAGGATGACATCGGCACCGGGGAATGCCGCGGCCGGATCGGCGGTGACCGACAATGCCTCCGGCTTGACGGATCGGTCGCGGCCATCACGGTCGGTGATGCGCAATCCACCTTTTTGCAGCGCCTTCTCGATGCGAGGCCGCGCCAGCAGAACCACCTTTCGCCCGGCAAGTATCAGGCAGCCGCCGGCGTAGCACCCGATACTGCCGGCACCGGCGATTACGATCGTCCTGCCATGCGTGATCATGCGATGGCCCTGTCCTGGTTGAGAGGCCTTGCCGCAACTTATACGGCATGAAAACCATAATGTCGGCGGCATGGCTGGCCCTTATGTCTGGCCGTGACAGGCCTTGCGCTTTCGACTATCGCTTTTGCCCATGACGCTGCCTACCGATCCGACCAGAAATCTGGCTGCTCTCATCCGCTGCGCTTCCGTGACGCCCGCCGAAGGCGGTGCGCTGAGCGCGCTGGAAGAAATGTTGAAGCCGCTCGGCTTTGCCGTCGAGCGCCCGGTGTTTTCCGAAACCGGCACACCTGACATAGAGAACCTTTACGCGCGGCGTTCCGGCAACGGCCCGCATCTGATGTTTGCCGGCCATACCGATGTGGTGCCGGTGGGCGATGGAACAGCCTGGACGCACCCACCCTTTGGCGCCGAGATCGCCAATGGCGAGATGTTCGGCCGCGGCGCCGTCGACATGAAGGGCGGCATTGCTTGTTTCGTCGCGGCGGTAGCGCGACATATCGCGCAGAAGGGCGGCCCGAAGGGGTCGGTCTCGCTGCTGATAACCGGCGACGAGGAAGGGCCGGCGATCAACGGCACGACGAAACTGCTCGAATGGGCGGCTGCCAAGGGTGAGAAATGGCATGCTGCGATCGTCGGCGAGCCGACCAATCCCGACGCGCTCGGCGATATGATCAAGATCGGCCGGCGCGGCTCGCTCTCCGGCACGGTCGTCGTCAACGGCCGCCAGGGCCACGCCGCCTATCCGCAGCTAGCCGACAACCCGGTGCGCGGCCTGGTGACGCTGGTCGACGCCTTGCTTCACCCCGTCTTCGACAACGGAACAAGGGATTTCCAGCCGACCAATCTTGAGGTCACCTCCATCGACGTTGGCAACCCTGCCACCAACGTCATCCCGGCGAAGGCGGCGGCTACCTTCAATATTCGCTTCAACGACACATGGACCGCCGAGACGATCCAGGCCGAGATCCACAACCGCCTCGACCGGGCGGCGAAACGCAAGAAATACCGCGCCGGCAAGAAGACGCCGGTCGACTACGAGATCGTCTGGCGCGACGGACCGAGCCACGTTTTCCTGACACGCGACGACAGGTTGATCGAGACGCTTGGCGGCTCGATCAAGGCGGTGACCGGCAGGAAGCCGGCGCTCTCCACCTCCGGCGGCACCTCCGATGCCCGCTTCATCAAGGATTATTGTCCGGTGGTCGAATTCGGACTGGTCGGCAAGACCATGCACATGGTCGACGAACGCGTGGCGATTGCCGACCTCGAGACGCTGACGCAGATTTATCTGCGCTTCGTTGAAGACTGGTTTGCGCAGGACATATCCTAGTGATGCTTTCAGCGGATGAAACCTACGCTTCGCTTGCCGGTGCCTGGCGGCTGATGCTCGGCAAGGCCGACGGATTTCGCCTGCTCGACCTTTCGGCGGACGGTTTCTGGAACTCCTTTTTTGCCATCGTCGTCGCGGCGCCGGCACTGATCGTCGGCTGGGTCGGTATTGCCAACGAAATCGGCGATCCCAACGCATTCGTCGGCCGTTTCAGCATGTTGATCCGCCTGGCAACCGTCGATATCGGCGCCTGGGTGCTGCCGCTCATAGGCCTCGCCCTGGTGGCGCCGCGGGTCGGCGTCGGCGGCCGATTCGTCCATTATGTCGTGGCCAGCAACTGGGCCTCGGCGATCATCGCCTGGATGATGCTGCCATCGGCGTTGATCCGGCTATTCCTGACGTCGGCCAACGAAGTCTCCGGATTGGTGTCGCTGCTGTTGTTCGCGCTGTCGATGGTCTTGACCTGGCGGATGACTAACGTTGCGATCGGCAGGGGTGCGGCCGCCGGCAGCGCCGTTTTTGCCGGCATGTTCGTGGCGTCGCTGATCGTCCTTTTCGGCCTGCAGGCGCTGCTCGGGATCAGCGTTCCGGATCAGCCAGGCGTCGGATAATCGACGCCGACGAGAAACAGCCCGTCGGGCGGCGCGACCTGACCGCAGGCCGCACGATCGCGCGCCTCAAGCGCCGCCTTGAGGTCGGCAACAGTCCAGCCGCTTTCGCCGACGCGCTTGAGCGAACCGACCATCGAGCGCACCTGGTTGTGCAGGAATGACCGCGCCGAAGCGCGGACCTCAATGAAATCGCCCGCCCGGCTGACATCCAGCCGGTCGAGCGTGCGGACCGGGCTGGTGGCTTGGCACTGGGTCGAGCGGAAGGTGGTGAAATCATGCCGGCCAAGCAGCACCTTTGCCGCTTCGTGCATGGCACCGGCATCGAGCTGCTTCGGTACCCACCAAATCTTGCCCTTGTCGAGCGCCGCCGGCGCGCGGCGATTGACGATGCGGTAGAGGTAATGGCGGCTGATCGCCGAGAAACGCGCATCGAAGCCATCCGGCACGACGGCGGCCTTCAGGATGGCGATGCGCACCTTGGCCGCTTGTAGATGCGCGTTGACTGCGTCGCGCACCTTGTCGCCGGGCCATGCCTTGATCAGATCGACATGCGCCACCTGAGCGGTCGCATGGACGCCAGCATCGGTGCGGCCGGCGGCGCGCAGCGAAACCTGCTCACCACAGAATTTCTCGATCGCCTGCTCGATCGCCTGCTGCACCGATGGCTGGTTGGCCTGGCGCTGCCAGCCGGCGAAGAGACTGCCGTCATATTCGATGTCGAGGCGAAAACGCGGCATTCCCGGATCGAGGCGAAATCAGGCGGCGAGGGCTGAGCCGAAGGCCGAGGCGTAGACCAGCCTGCCGGTCTCCGGCGCCTCGCCCCAGGCAAGCGCCTGCAGGGCTTCGCTTTGGTAGTCGCTGTCGAATTTTGCTGCACGGGCGCGGCTGTAGCCGAAACGGCCATAGTAAGCCGGATCGCCGAGCACCACGGCGAGCGTCTCGCCAGCAGCCTTCAGGCGGATATGCGCCTCGCGGACCAGCGCACCTCCGATGCCGGTGCCGTGGAACGACGGCTCGACCGCCAAAGGAGCCAAAGCCACCGCCGGGAAGCTCTTGCCGCCATTCTGCACGAAAAGCCGTGAAAACAGGATATGGCCGACCACTTGCCCGTCTTCGTCCGCCACCAGTTCGACGACGGCATCACCGCCGGTGACCAGCGCGTCGACCAGTCCGGCCTCCGTCTGCTGGCCGAATGCGTGTTCTTCGACAAGGCGGATCGCCTCGCGGTCCCGCGGCGTCGCCGCGCGTATGGACATCATGCTCATGACAATTTCATTCCTTTTTCGAGCTTGGCCCCGCGCAGAAACTCCTGCGCGGCAATGGGCCTTCCGCCCGCACGTTGAACTTCGACCAGCCTGATCGCGCCTGACCCGCAGGCGACCGTCAGTCGGTCATCGAGAATTCCTCCCGGTTCGCCGGCGCCTTGCGAGAGCGTCGAGCGAAGCAGTTTCAGCCGTTCCACGCGGCCGATTTCGGCCTCGCACCATGCACCGGGAAAGGGCGACAGGCCGCGAATCTGGTTGTGCAGGTCGCCGGCAGGTCGCAGCCAGTCTATGCGAGTCTCCGATTTATCGATTTTCTTGGCGTAGGTCACCCCCACCTCCGCCTGTGTGGTAAATGTCAGCGTATTCCGCTCCAGCCGTTCGAGCGCTTGCACGATCAGCGCAGCACCGAGGACCATCAGCCGGTCGTGCAGATCGCCGGCCGTCATGTCGGGTCCAATGGGACATTTTTCAACCATTGCCACCGGCCCGGTGTCGAGGCCTTCCTCCATCCGCATCACCATCATGCCCGTTTCGGTATCGCCGGCCATGATGGCGCGCTGGATAGGGGCAGCGCCGCGCCAGCGCGGCAGCAGCGATGCGTGGCCGTTGAGGCAACCGAGCCGCGGCGCCTCGAGAATGGGTTTGGGCAGAAGCAGCCCGTAGGCGACCACCACGGCGACGTCGGCACGTAACGCGCGGAACGCCTCCTGCTCCGCCTCGCTCTTCAGCGACACCGGCGTCCGCACCTCGACGCCCAACCGATCCGCCTCGCGCTGCACCGGCGACGGCGTCAGTTCGAGCCCGCGCCGGCCGCCGGCGCGCGGCGGCTGCGTGTAAACGGCTGCCAACTCGTGCCCGGCCCCGGCAATCGCCCGCAGCGTCGGCACGGAGAATTCGGGCGTACCCATGAAGATGACACGCAGGGGCATTCGTCGACGCCTATCCCACCATCTTGCCCGGCGCCTTGTCCCTGGCGAGCTTCTTGAATTTCTTGACCACCATGTCGCGCTTCAGCTTGGAGATGTAATCGATGAACAGCACGCCGTTGAGGTGGTCGATTTCATGCTGCAGGCAGGTCGCCATCAGCCCCTCGGCCTCGATCTCCTGCAGTTTGCCGTCGCGATCGAGATATTTCACCCGCACCGCGGCGGGGCGCTCGACTTCGGCATAGTAATCGGGGATCGACAGACAGCCTTCCTCATAGACCGAACGCTGGTCGGAGCTTTCAAGGATTTCGGGATTGATGAAGACGTGCGGCGCCGGCGTCTCGTCCTCCTTGGCGAGGTCGATCACCAGCATGCGCAAGGGTTCGCCGACCTGGATCGCTGCGAGGCCGATGCCGGGCGCGTCATACATGGTGTCCAGCATGTCGCCGGCCAGTTTGCGCAAATCGCCATCGACACGCTCGACCGGTTTTGAAACCTGGCGCAGGACGGGATCGGGGAGGATGACAAGCGGCTTGATCGACATGGCGTCTCACCTAAGACCTCGCAGGAAAAGCGTCAACCGGGGCGCCTTCGCGTCGTTCACGTTTTGATCTGTGCCGGCAGACCGAATCATCTATGCTGTCGACATGAACGATCTGGCCACCATCCTGTCCGAACCTGTCGCCCGCCTCGGCGCCACCACGATCACGCTCGGCCAACTCCTGGGTTTCGGCGCAATGCTGTTCCTCGGCCTGTTCGTGGCGCTCGTCGTTGCGCTCTGGCGATCGGCCAAGGCGCGTGCAGTGGCGGCCGCCGAAGCCGCCGACCACGCCCGCGACGCCGAGGTGCGGATGGCTGGTATCTTGGCAAGCCAGGCGGAAATGCAGGGCCGCATGGGCGCCATCGCCGAAGTGTTCGGGGCGCGCCAGGCCGAACTGACACAGTCGATCGGCCAGCGTCTCGATGCCATGACAGGCCGCCTGGGCCAGACCATGACCGAGCAGACGAGATCGACGCATGAGAGCCTCGCCAAGCTGCAGGAACGGCTGGCGGTCATCGATATCGCGCAAGGCAACATCCAGTCGCTGGCCGGCCAGGTCGTGCAATTGCAGGCGATCCTTTCCAACAAGCAGACGCGCGGCGCCTTCGGCCAGTCGCGTATGGAAGCCATCGTCGCCGACGGATTGCCGCACGGCGCCTATGAATTCCAGGCGACCTTGTCGAATGGCAGCCGGCCCGACTGCCTGGTGAAGATGCCGAACGGCGCACCGTCGCTTGCCGTCGATGCAAAGTTTCCGCTCGAGGCCTGGAATGCCATCCGGGCCGCCGAAGGCGCCGAACTGCAGAAGTCCGCCGCACAGGCTTTCCGCCGCGACATCGAGGTGCATGTCCGCGATATTTCCGAAAAATACCTGATCCAGGGCGAGACGCAGGACACCGCCTTCATGTTCGTGCCTTCGGAATCGGTATTCGCCGAAATCCACGAGAATTTCGAGGCCGTTGTCCAGAAGGCGCATCGCTCGCGGATCGTCATCGTCTCGCCATCGCTTTTGATGTTGTCGATCCAGGTCATCCAGGCAATCCTCAAGGATGCCCGCATGCGCGAGCAGGCACACCTGATCCAGGGCGAGGTTATCCGGCTGATGGAAGATGTTTCCCGGCTCGACGAGCGGGTGCGCAAATTGCAGACGCATTTCGGTCAATCGGCCAAGGATATCGACGACATCCTTGTCTCGACATCGAAGGTGACCAGGCGCGGACAAAAGATCGAGGCGCTGGAGTTTGGCGTGCAGCCGGCGGAGGACACCGCTGGTTCGAATGGCAGCGGAGCAAAAGCGGAAAGCAGCCCGCGCGTCGCCGATTCGAAAACCGGGCAGTTGAGGCTAAGGGTCGTCGAAGGCGACGATTGAGAGCTGCGCCGGAACCGGAGGCTTCGCCCCGGTCTGGCGCTACTGCTCCTCGATGATGGTTGTGCCTTCGAATTCCGGCAGCCAATGCAGCGCCGAGCGGTGCCAGATCTGCTTTCTCGGCACCAGTTGCTCGCGCTGCCGTGCCGTGCCGACCCTGATACCGTAAACCTTCGGTCCCTCGCCCGCCGACGTGGCGTAGAGATGCGAGCCGCACTCACCGCAAAATGCCTGGGCACGCTTGGCGCCGCTCGAACCGGTCTTAATGTAGATCTTCGGCGTGCCCTTGGTGATCCTGTAATTGTCCTCGGACGCCGGCACGGTGACGCGAAAGGCCGTTCCGGTTAGCTTCTGACAATCGATGCAGTGACAAATGGTGGTCTTTTCCGGATCGACTTCGGCCTCGTAAGTGATAGCGCCGCAATGACACGCGCCGTCGATTTTCATCTTCGTTCCTCCTGGAGCTTTTGCCCGCAATCATAACCGGGACTGCCCGATGGCGCAGCCATTTTCCTCAGGCCGGTTCCCCTCCGGACGCCGCCAAGGCCTTGCTCCGGCGTTCCCAGGTACCGGTGGTCTGAGGCTTGACGAACAGCCGCGTCACCTCCGGCATCTCCGCTTTCAGCCGCGTCTCGAGGCGTTCGACGCAGGTCTCTATCTCGGGCGCCGACAAGTGGTCCTCGAACTCGATGCTCAGAGCGGCGACGATCTCCTGCGGACCCATATGCAGCGTCAGCGCGCCATTCGCCCGCTGCACCGCCGGGTCCTGCTGGACGATGTCCAATACTTTCATTTGCACCTCGGGCGAAGCCGGCTCGCCGAGCAGCAGGCTTTTGCTTTCGCGCGCCAGGAAGATCGCGGTCCCGCCCAGGATCAGCGCGATGCCAATCGACGCGGCGCCGTCGAGCTTCGGCATGTCCAGCAGTTCCGCCGCCGATATCCCGGCGAAGGCGACAACGAGGCCGAGAAGTGCCGCGCTGTCCTCGAAGAGTACGGTGTAGACACTCGGATCCTTGCTGAGCTGCACCGCCTCAAGCCAGCCGTGGCTGCCTTTTTGGTGGCGGAATTCCTTCAGCGCCACCAGCCAAGAGGTGCCTTCGAAGAGGAAGGAAAGGCCAAGGACAGCGTAGTTCACCTTGGCGTTGGCGATCGGCTCCGGCGCCATGATGTGCGTCACGCCTTCGTAGAACGATATGCCGGCGCCCAGTGCAAAGACGAGGAGCGCAACGATGAAGCTCCAGAAGTACAGCTCGCGGCCATGGCCGAGCGGATGCGTGCGGTCGGCCGGCCGGGCGGCACGGTGCATGCCGTAAAGCAGCAGGCTGCCATTGCCGGTATCGACGAGCGAGTGGACGCCTTCCGAGAGCATTGCCGAGCTGCCCGTGAACAAGGCAGCGGCAAATTTGGTCAGTGCGATCGCAAGATTTCCGGCGAGCGCCGCATAGATCACTTTTTTCGACCCGCCATGCGCCGCCATGGTGTGCTGCCTTGGTTGATGCACCGAGATTGGCGGAGCGCCCGCCCACGCTCCACGCTCTCACAACGCCCGAAGTGCCCAGTTGTTCACAAGGTCAGTTGTTCAAAAGGGCGGCGCGGGGCTATTCGACGACCTCGTCCGTCCAGACCTTGAAGCCAGCCAGCGCGCCCGGCCCAAAAATGTGGGTCAGCGGCACATCGGCGGCATCGCGTCCGGAGGCAATCAGGATGCGGCCGATGCGCGGCGCGTTGTTGCGCGGGTCGAACGCGTGCCAGCGGCCGCCGAGATAGACCTCCATCCAAGCGGCGAAATCCATGTCCGACCACGGCTTTGGCAGGCCGATATCACTGATATAGCCGGTGCAGTAGCGGGTTGGAATGTTCAGGGCGCGGCAGAAGGCAACAGCGAGGTGAGCAAAGTCGCGGCATACACCACTCTGCTCGCGATAGGCCTCGGCGGCGGTGCGCGTCGGCCGTGCATTGAAATAGTTGAAGACGATGTGGTTATGGACGAAGTCGCAGACCGCCTGGACGCGCGGAATGCCGAGCGGGGTGCTGCCGAACAGCCGCCACGCTTCGTTCGACAGCACGTCGCTCTCGCAATAACGGCTGGGCAGCAGGAACAGCAGCGTCTCCGACGGCAGATCGCGCACCTCGTGCTGCCACGCCGTCAGCTCGCGCGTCTCGAAGGAGCCGGGGTCGCGGATCACCGCGTCCGTGCCGAACGCAAAGCGCCCGGCCGGCGCAACGAAACGGCTGCACCAATTGCCGAAACTGTCGCGGTAGCTTTCGATCGGCACCGGCGGGTTCGACGTCAGGAAGTCCGGCCGCTCAAGATCGGATGCGCGCGAATAATGGACGTTTAGCATCGCGATCAGCGGTGTTTCCTGCGGGAAGTCGAAGCTCATCTGGCAACCGATGTGGATCCGCATTGTCGTCCTGACCGGCCTGCCCGATCATCAGCCGGCGAAACGCAAGGGCTGATGCTGCAGTGCGAAGAAGACCATGGCACGGACCGCTGCGGTTTACGAGGGAATTAGAAACCGGTTGACAGCCATCGGCCAGGGCGGCTGCACGGCAGCGGCCTCTTGCAGTCGAGCGTTTTCTCTTGTTTCACTTCGCCAGACATCAACTGGAGGAACGAATCATGGCTAAGGGTGCGATGAAGGCAGGCAAGGAAGCCCGCAAGCCGAAGAAGGACGCGAAGAAACCCGCTCCGGCGCCGGCCCTGAAGGCACCGCCGGTGAAGGCGATGAAGCTGAAGGACAAGTAGGGCCGCAGCTACCGTTTCGGCTTATTTCGACCGGCCGCAAACGCGGCCGGTATGATTGTTCATTAAGCTCACGCGCATCCTCTATGGATGCGGCGAAGGCAATTTTTGCGCTTTTCAAGAAATCGGCCGGATGCCATCGAAACGGAGCGTTCCGATGTCGTGGATTTTCCTGTTGTTCGCCGGACTGTTCGAGATCGGCTGGGCGATCGGCCTTAAATACACCGACGGATTCTCGAAGCCGCTGCCGACCGTCCTGACGGTAGCCTCGATGATCGTCAGCCTGACCTTGCTCGGCCTGGCGCTGAAGGCGTTGGCGGTCGGCACCGCTTACGCGGTGTGGACCGGCATCGGCACCGTCGGCACGGCGCTGTTGGGGATATGGCTGCTCGGCGAGCCAGCGACGGCGATCAGGCTGGCCTGCATCGCGCTTATCGTCTGCGGCATCATGGGACTGAAGCTCGCGGCTTAGCTGATTCCGACAGACGAACGCATTCGGGGCCGCTGCAAGGCGGCGCCAATTCTCGAATTCGGCTGATCGGCGCCGGAAGCTGCTATCGCGCGGAGAAGCCGGGTGGCGTCCTGCCGGTGCGCTGTTTGCGCGCGGCATAGCGTGCGTCACGCTTGGCCTTGCGTTCGGCCTCGTCGGCAAGAAAACGGGCGATGCGCTCGTTCTCTTCAGCTTCCCGGATCTTCGCTTCGGCCTGTGCGGCTTCTTCCGCGGCAATGCGTGCCGCTTCGGCAGCTGCCTCGCGCTCGGCCTTTTCGGCCGCTTCGCGCACCAGCTTTTCCTGCTTCAGCCTGGCCTTTTCGGCCTCGCGTATCGCGCGGGCCTCGAGGATCGCCTTGCGCTCGGCCTGTCGTGCCAGCACCGCTGGATCATCTGCCGCCGGCTTTGCCTTGAAGCGTTCCAGAAGCGCCTTCTTTGCCTCGTTTGCGGCATTGCGCCGCTCGAAAACGTCTTTTTCCCTATAGATAGCCAAGTCCACTTCCCTGAAGTCAATTTGCGAGGCTTACATACGCGCGAAAACCGAGAGTTCAAGCGCCAAAACGGTATGCCAGCCATGAAATTCTGATCTGTTGCAGCCGGGAGACGCCATTTCGATTGAATTCGGCTGAAAGGCACCCGCACTGTTCACCATCCAGGCATCTGGCGGGGCGGCGGACTGATCGCTACGTGTAGCGCCAAGACAAAACGCTGAGATGACACACTATGGAACTCGGTCTCTACACCTTCGCCGACGTCAGCCCGGAACCAGGTCCCGGTGCAATCGGTGCGCATGAGCGGTTGCGCAACCTGATCGAGGAGATCGAGCTCGCCGACCAGGTCGGGCTGGACGTCTTTGGTCTCGGCGAGCACCACCGTCCCGACTATGCTGCCTCGGCTCCGGTGGTGGCGCTAGCGGCGGCGGCCGAACGCACCAAGCGCATAAGGCTGACCAGCGCTGTCACCGTGCTGTCCTCCGACGATCCGGTGCGCGTCTTCCAGCAGTTTGCCACCCTCGATCTTCTGTCCGGCGGCCGTGCCGAGATCATGGCCGGGCGCGGCTCGTTCATCGAGTCCTTTCCGCTGTTCGGCTACAATCTCGAAGATTATGACGAGCTCTTCGCCGAGAAGCTCGACCTGCTGCTCGCCATCCGCGATCATGTCAAGGTGACCTGGTCGGGCAGTCTGCGCGCGCCGATCCACAACCGCGGCGTCTATCCGCGGCCCTTGCAGGACAAATTGCCGATCTGGATCGCCGTCGGTGGAACACCGCAATCCGTCGCCCGCGCGGGTGTGCTCGGGTTGCCGCTGGCACTGGCGATCATCGGTGGCGAGCCGGCGCGGTTCGCACCGCTGTTCGACATCTACAGGGATGCAGCCAGGCGCGCCGGCAACGATCCGGCAAGCCTTGCCACCAGTCTCAACGTGCACGGCTTCATTGCCGACACCACGGACCAGGCAGCCGACGATTTTTACGGGCCGCAGGCCGAGGTGATGAACCGCATCGGCCGCGAGCGCGGCTGGGGGCCGACATCGCGGGCGCATTTCAACCAATCGCGCGGCGCAAACGGCGCGCTGTTCGTCGGCAATCCAGAACAGGTGGCCGAGAGGATCATTGCCCAGCACAGGATATTCGGCAACGACCGCTTCCTGCTGCAAATGGCGATCGGCACCATGCCGCACGCCAAGGTGATGAAGGCCATCGAACTCTACGGCACCAAAGTGGCGCCGATCGTGCGCCGGGAAACTGCGAAGGCCGTTCCCGCCGTGGCGGCGCCGGTCGCCTGATTCCCAGTCACCTGATTCATTGGCAAGGCCGCGAGGCGGCCTTGCCGGTGACGCCAGCTAACGGAACCTTGAAGCGACAGAGGCGTTTTCGCCAACGGTCTGCACCAATCGCGGTGTGCCGCCGAGGGTCAGAATGAAAGCCGAACCCGACGCTTCGGGCGCAAGCGCTGCCGAAAGCCCGGATCCGCGCATCGAGGTGCGGGCGGATGCGCATCTGATGCGTTCGCTGCTCGTCGGCATCTTCATTCTCATGGCGATCTACGCGCTTTACTTCGCCCGCGCCTTCTTCATGCCGGTCATTCTGGCTTTCCTGCTGGCGCTGACGCTGACGCCGATCGTTCGCTTCCTGCGCAAGCATGGCATGCCCGATGTCATTTCAGCGACACTGTTGGTGCTGCTTTCGTTCTGCCTCGTCGCCGTCGCGGGATATCTGCTCAGCGGCCCGGTCATCGACCTCATCAACAACACCTCGACGATCGGCCAGCAGCTTACCGAACGTCTGGCACAACTGCGCCGTCCGCTCGAACGGATCGTGGAGATTTCGCGCCAGATCGAGGGCCTGACACAGACATCCCAGGAGCCGGGCGTTCAGAGGGTGGCGACGGCGCCATCCGGTATTCTCTCGCAGGCCGCCGGCAATGTGCTGTCGGCCGGCGCCAGCGTTACCATCGTCTTCGTCCTGTCGCTGTTCCTGCTCGCCTCGGGCACGATGTTCTATGAAAAGATCGTCCAGTCCTTCCCCAGTCTCAGCGAAAAGAAGCGGGCGCTGCGCGTCGTCTACGACGTAGAACGTGAAATCTCGCATTATCTGCTTACTGTCACGGTCATCAATACATGTCTCGGCGTGGTCATCGGGCTCGGCCTGTGGGCGCTCGGCGTGCCCAACGCGCAGGTCTGGGGCGCGGCAGCGGCTCTGCTCAATTTCCTGCCCTATATCGGGGCGCTGACCACCATCACGCTGGTTACGATCATCGCGCTGATAAGCTTCGACACGATTTCCTATGCGCTGCTGGCGCCGGCCTTCGTCCTTATGTGCGATGTCGTCGAAGGCCAGTTCGTGACGCCGACGGTGGTCGGCCGCCGTCTCGAAATCAACGCAGTGGCGATCCTCATCGCCATCGCCTTCTGGTCGTGGCTGTGGGGTTTTGTCGGCGCGCTGCTGGCGGTGCCGCTGCTGGTCGTCATCAAGGTGTTCTGCGATCATTTCGACGGTCTCAGCCATGTCGGCAATTTCCTGGCGGCGCAACACACGGCGGCGATCGAGGACGAAGAGATTCCCGAGGTGAAAAAGTAGCGGCTTAAAGGGTCAAAAGCGTCCCCGATGGGGCAGATCACGACCTTGCATCGGTCGCACGTCCGTTGTGCCCTCAGCGCTCCATCAACATTTTGAATTTGCCGCCTCGGCAACGGCTTCCTACATCCCTTCGGCCCACAGGAACCCCGCGCCGATGACCGTTCTTTCCGTTCTCGACCTGTCGCCGATCGTCGAAGGCAGCAACGCTTCGCAGTCACTCGCCAATTCGCTCGATCTCGCCCGTCATGCCGAGCGGCTGGGTTACCGGCGCTATTGGCTGGCAGAGCACCACAATATGCCGGGCATCGCCAGCGCCGCCACCTCGGTGGTCATTGCCCATGTGGCCGGCGGCACCAATACGATACGCGTCGGCGCCGGCGGCATCATGCTGCCCAATCATTCGCCGCTGGTCATCGCCGAGCAGTTCGGTACGCTTAACGCTCTGCATCCTGGCCGCATCGATCTCGGCCTCGGCCGGGCGCCCGGCACCGACATGGCCACGGCACGGGCGCTGCGCCGTAACCTCGACGCTGGCGCCGACAATTTCCCGCAGGACGTCGTCGAGCTGATGGGTTACTTGCAGCCGGCCGAAGACGGCCAACGCATCCGCGCGGTGCCCGGCGAAGGCGAAAAGGTGCCGATCTGGATTCTCGGTTCCAGCCTCTACGGCGCGCAGCTTGCCGCCATGCTCGGCCTGCCCTACGCCTTCGCTTCGCATTTTGCGCCGGCCGAGCTCGACCATGCTCTGGAGATCTACCGCTCGCGTTTCCAGCCTTCGGAGCAGCTCGACAAGCCTTATGTGATGCTCGGCCTCAACGTCTTCGCCGCTCCTTCCGATGCCGAGGCGCGGCTGTTGTTCACCTCGCTGCAGCAGGCCTTCGTCAATCTGCGCACTGGCCGGCCCGGCCGATTGCCGCCGCCGGTCGAAGGATATGAGCGCGACCTCGATCCAATGGCCAAGACCATGCTCGGCCAAGCGCTTTCCTGCGCCGTCGTCGGCTCCCCGGAAACGGTCAGGCAAGGCATCGAGGCGTTTGTGCGCCGCACGGGGGCCGACGAGCTGATGGTCACAGCGCAGATTTTCGACCATGCGGCGCGGGTGCGCTCGTTCGAGATCCTGGCCGACGCTCACAAATCGCTGTCTGAAGCTGCCTGAGAGTTGGTTCGCCACTTGCCACTGTTGCGGGCAAGGCCGGCCTTAGGCAGGGAACATCGCGAACAGGTGTGCGAAGACATAGCGAACATTTCGCGCGTTTTACGCGGAGGTTTTCGATTCGTCATGCTCGTCCGTTAGCGGGAAACGCGGCGTCCACTAAATGACGATCACCTTGGTGCCGATTGTGGCGCGGTCATAGAGATCGATGATGTCCTGGTTCATGAGGCGAATGCAGCCCGCCGACACAGCTTTGCCGATGGACCACCATTCAGGGCTACCGTGCAGGCGATATCCAGTGTCACCTTCCTCGTTAAAGAGATAGAGCGCCCGCGCCCCGAGCGGGTTCATGAGTCCGCCCTCCATATGGGCCGGTATGATGCGGCCTCGCTTCTGCTCGCGCACGATCATCGCAGACGGCGCGCTCCAATCCGGCCATTCGCGCTTCCTCGCAACGTGAGCAGTGCCATGCCACTCGAAGCCCGCCTTGCCGACGCCGATTCCGTAGCGCAGCGCCTGACCGTCTCCCAATACGTAGTAGAGGAACTTCGCTCCTGTATCGACAATGATGGTGCCCGGCGCCTCTTCAGTCGCATAAGGCACTGTCTGCCGATGGAACTTTTGGTCGACCTTGTAGATCGGAACCGGCGGAACGCGGAAACCGGCGTCGGTGAGGCCGCCATAGGCCGAGGGGAAAGTCTTTAATGCGCCGCCGGTGGTGCAGCCGAAGAATGCGACCATCCCAGCAAGTACCAGCCCGATTAGGATCGATTTCACGCGCATGACTCAAGCCGGCGCCCGTGTGGGCGATCAGCCGCATCTCGTCATATTCCTAAACCGACATGCTTCGATTGCCAAGATTTTCCTGACTGTCGGCTGGCTGATTGTTGGCCACTTGGCTCGATCGGCGCCGTGTCTTTCAATTGCTCGGTTTTCGAAAGACGAACGCCCGTAGTGGCTGCGAAGGCCCGGGGTCGGCAGGACAGAGGGAGCGCTGTCCGTCCGGCATTGCAAGGTTTCTGAACAGAGCCCAAGCGCTACGCGCTGACGCTCTGCGCAGTTGCACCTAGCGGACGGCATGAATTGCGGATCATCAAGCGTCCCTTGAGCGTCAGCTTGCGCGGCGGCGCATCCCTGTTTCCGGCGAGCCGGTCGAGCAGCAGATTGGCCGCCTGTTCGCCAATCGCCTGCACCGGCTGTGCGACCGTGGTCAATTGCGGCCGGAACACATCCGACCACGGAAAGTCGTCGAAGCAGGCGACCGAAATATCCTCCGGACATGACAGGCCGATATCGCGAATGGCCTTCATGGTGCCGATCACCATCGGGTTGTTGGCCGAAAAGATGGCGCTCGGCCGGTCGTGCAGCGAAAGCAGCTGCATGGTGGCGTTGTAGCCGTCTACTTCATGGAAGTTGCCGAAGCGGACGAGTTCGGCCTCGGCCGGCAGGCCGGCGGCCTGGAGGGCCTCGCGGTATCCCGCCATGCGGTCATGCATCGGCGAGATATCGAACGAGCCGGAGATGTAGCCGATGCGCCGATGGCCGAGATCGATCAGGTAAGTGATGGCGTCGAACACCGCGCGCTGATTGTCGAGAACGACGGCATCGGTGTCGACACCCTGGCAAACACGGTCGAGCAGCACGACGGGCACATTGGCGTCGTCGACAATCCGTTTGAGGATCGCGCCGTCACCGACACGCGCGACGATCAGTCCGTCGACCATGCGGTCGAGCAGCAGCCTGATCTGGTCGTCCTGCGTGTTCAGGTGCTCGTCGGTGCAGCACAGCATGACGGCGTAGCCGGCCCTGTCGAAAGCCTGCTGGATGACCGAAACCACGTCGGTAAAGAACGGATTGGTGATATGGGGGACGGTAAGACCGATGGTGCGTGTGGTGCCCATCTTCAGGCTGCGGGCAATGGCGTTGCGCTTGTAGCCGATGTCGCGGATCGCCTGTTCGATGCGCTGGCTGAGCTCGGGGCTGACGGTCGCGGTGCCGTTGATCAGCGCCGATACGGTGGCCACGGAAACACGCGCCGCCTCGGCCACATGAAGCATGGTCGGTGCAGTGGATTTGCGCTGCTTTTTTCGTCCTGACGCTGTCATTTTCGAAACGTTTCACCACTCCGCGGCAGCAATACGTACGGAATCTTATGATTTTGCGCAAGAATTGAAATGGAACAATCTTACGCTCCAGATATTGGCTTGACATGATCGAAACGTTTAGATTAGCGTTTGAGGCGTTAGGTGACGACGGAGGGAGGCCGTCCTTGTCATGCAGCACGGCAATTCCATCCCTGCGGAAGGCGCTACGGCGGACGGCTCGGCTATCGTGCTGAGGGCCGAGCACATCTCCAAATCCTTCGGCGGTATCGCGGCACTCGTCGATGTCGGCTTCGAGCTGCGGCGCGGCGAAGTCCATGCGCTGATGGGCGAGAACGGCGCCGGCAAGTCGACGCTGATGAAGATCCTGTCCGGCGTCTACACGGATTATAACGGAACGGTCAGTATCGATGGCCACCCGGTGCGCTTTACCGGCGTCCGCGAGGCCGAGCGCGCCGGCATCGCCATCATCCACCAGGAGCTGAACCTCGTCCCCGAACTCAGCGTCGCCGACAACATTTTTCTCGGCCGCGAGAAGCTGATCGCCGGACTGATCGTCGACCGCAAGACGAGCAGCCGCGCCGCCGGAACGCTCTTGGAAAGGCTCGGCATCGAGCTCGACCCGGATGCACGCGTCGGTGCCTTGCGCGTCGGCGAACAGCAACTGGTCGAGATCGCCAAGGCGCTGTCGATGTCGGCACGCATCCTGATCATGGACGAGCCGACCTCCGCCCTTTCGCCAGCCGAATGCCAGCGGCTGTTCCGCATCATCCGCCAGCTCGCCGACAGCGGCGTGGCGATCGTCTACATTTCGCACCGCATCGACGAGGTCATGCATCTGGCCAGCCGCGTCACCGTGTTTCGCGATGGACGCCACGTCCTGACGCGGGTGATGGACAAGCTCGACGAAGACGCCATAATTTCGGCGATGGTCGGGCGAAACCTGCTTGCTTCCTCCCAGGAGCACCGCATCCCCGGTGGCAACACCGTCCTGTCCGTAAGCGAGCTGTCGCTGTCGAAGCCCAATCGCCATGGTTGGCGCACCGTGCTCGACGGCGTCAGCTTCGATCTTGCCGCAGGAGAAATCCTCGGTATCGGCGGGCTGCTGGGCTCGGGCCGTACCGAAATCCTGGAAACCATCTTCGGGTCCAGCGGCGGACGCGCCGGCGGTGAGATCAGGCTCGATGGCGAGGCAGTAGAAATCCGTTCGCCGCGCGATGCGCGCCGGCTCGGCATCGCTCTGGTCACGGAAGACCGCAAGACGCAAGGCCTGCATCTCGAGGCCTCGATCACCGACAATGTCGCGCTGCCGCTGGTCGGCGCGCTGGCGCGGTTCGGCGTGCGCTCGCTGGCCGGTGAGCAAGGGCTGGCACGGGACGCCGTCAAGGCGCTCGGCATTCGCTGCGAGACCGTCGAGCAGCCGGCCGGCACGCTGTCCGGCGGCAACCAGCAGAAGGTCGTCATCGGCAAATGGCTGGCGACGAGGCCGCGGGTGCTGCTGCTCGACGAGCCGACACGCGGCATCGATGTCGGTGCCAAGCGGGAAATTTACGATCTCATCTTCAAGCTGGCGCGAGACGGGCTGGCGATCGCCGTCATCAGCTCGGAATTGCCGGAGCTGCTGCATCTTTCCGACCGTATCCTGGTCATGGCCGACGGCCGCCAGACGGGAATCCTGTCCCGCGCGCAAGCCAGCGAGGAGGCCATCATGCGGCTTGCGGCGCCGCGACGGACGATGACGAGGCCTGCCGCATGAGCATTTTGCATATCCTGTCCCGGACGAAGCTCTATTGGGGCCTGATCGCCATCTTCCTGATCGGCGTGCTCGGCTCGCCGATCAGCTCCAAGGGCAACAACATCTTCCTGTCCTACGGCAACCTGCTCGATGTGCTGCGCCAGGTGTCGACCACCGGGCTGATTGCCACTGGCATGACTGCGGTGATCATCACCGGCGGTATCGACCTTTCCGTCGGCTCGCTGATGGCTATCTGCACGGTCGTCTGTGCCATGCTGCTGACGGTCCCCGGCGTGACGCCGGCGGTGGTGCTGGGGGTGCCGACAGTTGCCCTGGCAGCCCTTTGCCTCGGCATCCTCGTCACTCGTTTCATCCTGCTGAACATCGAAAAATCCCGCGCCGGCGCGCAGGCCACGCACGACATCAGGTTGGACAGCGTTCGCGGGCTGGTGACACCCGGCATTGTCGGGGTGATCCTGTGCAGTCTGGTGCTGTGGTTCCTGCTGCCGCAGGTGGGCTCAAAATTCGGCGTGCTCGGCGTGCTGCTGGTGGCGCCTTGCGTCGGCCTGCTGTTCGGCGCGCTCAACGGCTTCATCATCGTCGCCGGGCGGCTGCAGCCCTTCATCGTGACGCTGGCGATGATGGTCACTGCGCTCGGCATCGCCCGGCTGACGGCCGGCCAGAACAATGCGGTGCTGCCGGTCTACACCGGCTCGAATGCCACCGCCGATTTCGAAATGCTGCGCTCGCTGGTATTCGGCGTGATCCCGATGCCGGGCCTGTTCTTCCTCGGCGCCATCCTGATCTACGGCGCCGTGCTGCGCTTCACCCCGTTCGGCCGCTATGTCTATGCGATCGGCGGCAATGAGGAGGCGGCGCGGCTGTCGGGCATCGCCGCAGGCCGCGTGAAGATCGCCACCTATGCCGTGTCAGGGCTGCTGGCCGGCATCGCGGCGGTGCTCTATGTCGCGCAGTACCGGCAAGGCAAGCCGGACGCCGGCGCCGGGCTGGAGCTCGACGCGATTGCCGCCGTGGTCATCGGCGGCACCAGCCTGATGGGCGGACGCGGCAGCCTCACCGGGACGTTCTGCGGCGTGCTGATCTTCGGGCTGCTCTCCAACATCCTGCAGCTGCACAACATCAATTCGAATCTTCAGCTGGTGCTGAAGGGGATGATCATCATCGGTACCGTGCTCGTACAGGAGCGCAGTGCCGGTGATCTTCTTTTCTATCTGCGACTGCCCGGTGGGCAAGCGCACAAGGAAACGGCCGCGGCAAAGCGGCCGTCGCAAGAGACCGCGTCTCTGAATATTGGAGGAAACAAGAAATGAAACGACGTGAATTGTTGAAGCTCGCCGGGCTGACAGCGGCACTCCTGACCACGACCGCCATGCTTGCCGGCGGCGCCCATGCGCAGGACAAGAAGTGGAAGATCGGCTTCTCGCAGGTGACGACCATCGAACCCTGGCGCGCCCAGTTCAACAAGGACATCCTGGCCGAAGCGGCCAAGCATCCGGAAGTCGAGCTGATCATCACCGACGGCGAGGACAAGACCGAGAAGCAGGTCGCCGATGTCGAAAACCTTATCCGTCAGGAGGTCGATGCGCTCTTGGTATCACCGAAAGAATCCGCCGGCCTGACCGGTGTCGTGCAGCAGGCGATCGATGCCAAGATCCCAGTCTTCGTGCTCGACCGCAACGTCGAAACCAACGACTACACGCAGTTCGTCGGCGGCGACAACAAGCTGATCGGCCGGGCTGCCGGTGAATATGCCGTCGAGCTGCTTGGCGGCAAGGGCAAGGCCGCCGGCAACGTCGTCGAGATCTGGGGCGGCATGGGCACCCAGCCGGCACACGACCGCCATGACGGTTTCCATGAATTCACCGACAAGGAGCCGGGCATAAAATACCTGCTCGACCAACAGTCGGGCGACTGGAAGCAGGACCAGGCCTACAACATCATGGCGACGGCGCTGCGCAACAACGAGAAGATCGATCTCGTCTACGGCCACAATGATCCGATGGCCTATGGCGCCTATCTTGCCGCCAAGGACGTCGGACGTGAGAAGGACATCAAGTTCATCGGCATCGACGGCCTGCCCAATGAAGGCGTGCAGCTCGTCGCCAATGGCGAGCTGACGGCGACGTTCACTTATGTGACGCCGGGCGCCGAAGGGCTGCGGCAGGCGATCAAGTTCCTGAACGGGGAGAAGGTGGAAAAGACCATCACCCTGCCGACGCAGAAGATCACCAAGGAAAATGCCGCCCAGATCCTGAAGGACAACGGCCTCTGAGACGAGGCTTTCCTGCCGGGCGCTCAGCGCCCGGCAGGAACAACAACCAAATGCCGGCAGGCAGCAGCTCAAGCCAGCTTGGCCAGCAGCTTCATGAAAATGGCCGCTTCCTTGGCGGAAAGCGGCGCCAGCGTTTCCTGCGTAATCTCACGGGCAAGCGGAATCAGCTGCTCGATCGCGTCGCGCCCCTCGGCGGTCAGATTGACCAGCAGGCGCCGTTTGTCGATTTCGTGTTTGCTAAGTTCGACAAAGCCACGCGCTTTCAGCCGGTCGATGACGCCCTTCACGGTCGCCGCATCCATGGCGATCAGGCTGCCAAGCTGGTTCTGCGAGGTCTCGCCGACGTCGCGCAATTTGGCCAAAGCGGCAAATTGCGGCGGCGTCAGATCGGCGATGTGTGCGGCGAAGATCGAGACATGGCGCTGATGCGCCTTGCGCAGGATGAAGCCGACCTGCTCCTGCAAGCGATAGTCGTTTTCGTCAGGCTCCTCGGCCTCGACCAGCTTGAGCAGATTGTCCTCGGCGCTCACCGCAGCCCATCCCATGCCTTAATGTCCTTGGCCGCCAGCCCACCCATGCGGTCGTGCACGCGCGGGCCGCAGGTCATGGCTAGGCAAAACAGGATCTCGTCGGGACGGGGGCCATCGCTGATGCCGATTTCCATGGCATCGAAATGGCTGCGCACATAGGCGGCGTTGATGTGGCCGAGCGGCACATCGAGCCGCGCGCCGAAGCCGCCGACCTTCTTCGCCGAGGGCACGATCGCCTTGGCGTCGCCGAGCCGTTCGCGCATGGCATAGCCGCCCGGCACATGCCACAGCGCGCCATGCTCCAGCTCGCCCGCCATGCCGACGATGGCGCCCTTGCCGTAACCGTCGATCTGTTTGACGTCGCCGCCCAATGCGGCAATAAGCCTGTCGGAGAGCAGCAGCCCGAGCGGCTTCAAATCCTCCATGGCGCTCTGCAGTTCCTCGACGTAACGGCCGGCGAACGGGTTCTTGACCACAGCCATGGCCGCCGCGCGGCGCCGCGGCACCTTCGCCACCGGCCCGCCTTCGTGAAAAATCTCTTCGGTCAGCACGGCGATCTTGCGGATCGGAAACTCAGGCATGAGCAATTTCCCTCTCTAAAACTTTATTGGCGAGCGCCATCGGACCTGCGATGCGCGCCTGACCGCCGAGGAAAAGCGCCGCGGCGGCAATCAGGCCGCGCCGCCGAAACTCCTCGGCAACGGCAAATCCGCCTTCCAGCGCAATAGCGATTTCAGCGGCGGAAAGCAGCCCCACGCCCTGCGTCACCAAACGGTCGCCGAGGTCGCTGTCAGGTGCGAGATCACGCGCCCGTACGCGCCTAACGGCCGGATGACCGGGCAGGTCGACGGCGTTGGCGATCAAGGTCGCGGCGGCATCGGCTTCAGCACCCGTTCGCGCCAGCACCGTGACCGCGTCGGCGATGCCCAGCGAAAAGGAGCGGCCGCGCCAACCGCTTGTCGCGACACCGCGGATCCCGTCTTCGGGGCGGATCGTGAGACGATCTGCCAACCCATGACCTGTCCCGGCAATGGCAAGCGTCATCGACTGCCCGTGGCCGAGATAGATCGCGCTGTCGCCGCCATTGTTGACATAGGCGCGCTCGAGCGGGCGGCCGGCAAGCAGCGCGCCAAGCACTTCGTCGGCTACCGAGCCGGCGACGGCCGCCATCGGTGTGATGAATTGTTTCGCTAGCGGAACGATCGCCGCTTCCATGCGGCGCGCCGTCGGGCCAGCGAAAGCACGTGGCCGCGAGGCGGCCGGGCGCCGCAGTTCGGGCAACTCTTCGACCAGTTCGGGCAGGATTGTCTGGAAGCGCGCCACTGCCTGGCGATATGCGGCGCTGCATTCACTCGCCTCGCCGAATGCCTCGACGATCAGGTCGATCGGCCCATGATTGAGATGAAGCCTCCGGCCGTCCTCGAGCCAATGCGCCTGCGGGCCGTTCATCGCCCGGCCCCGTTTGCGACCGCGCGACGCAACTGCGCCAGCGGCGGCCAGGGATTGTCACGGGGTGCGGCCGTGCCGCGGCGCGGATTGAGATATTCGCCGCCCTTGGCCAGGATATCGTCGACGCTGCGGATTTCGCCTTCGTAGCCGCCAAGCCTGACATAATCGTCGTGGCGCATGGTGAACTCGATCGGCGCCACCAGCGCCGGGGTCGGCACATAGCCGAAGGCGCCTTCCGGCACGCGGGTGACGTCGACCATCAGCGTGATGCCGCCGCCCGGCCAGACATAGACCGGCGCGCCGCCGACCGTCACATAGGTCGTCAAGCCCTGCACCGAGCGGGTCAGATTGACCGGGTTCTCGGTGACGCCGGCGCGCAGCGAGCCGCCGGCGCCGCCGACGAAAAGCACGGTGCAGAGCGCCGGCTCGCAATTGTCCTCGATCAGTTCGACCGACTTCCGCAGCCGCTCCGGGAACGGTTTCTGGACCGGCTTCAGTTCGTCGTCGAGCTCGTAATAGGCGAATTGCTCACCGGTGGTCGAGACCATCAGCAGCGACATGCCGGGGCGCGCACCCTTTTTGGCGTTCCATTCACCAAGGATCGACAGCGGGTCGGAAATGCTGGTGCCGCCCCAGCCGAGGCCGGGCTCCGACACCTTGAAATAACGGCCCGGCGTCGAACGGCGGCCGATGATCTTGATGCCGGTATCCTGCCAGCCAAGCACCTTGCCGGCCTGATGCTCGGAGACGACGCCGGTGATGTGGTCATCGACCACCACCACCTCGTCGACAAGGCCGCGCCATTGGGTCGCGAACATGCCTATAGTAGCCGAACCGCAGCCGACGCGCATCCGCTGCTCGAGCTTGCCGTCGATGACCGGCGGCTTGCCGGCTTCGACGATGACGGTGGCGCCGCCGTCGATGACGAGTTCAACCGGTTTGCGGTTGCACAGGGCGAGCATGGCGTCGCAGGTGGCGCGCCCTTCAGCCTTCGAGCCGCCGGTCAAATGATGTACGCCGCCCAGCGACAGCATCTGCGAGCCGTATTCGCCGGTCGTGACATGGCCGATCGCCTCGCCTTGGGCACGGACCGTCGCCGTTTCGGGGCCGATATGACGGTCGGTGTCGATCTTCACCTTGACGCCGCAATAGGAGAAGATGCCCTCGGTGACGACGGTGACCAGATCGACGCCCTCGACCTCCTGGCTGACGATGAAGGGCGCCGGCTTGTAATCGGGATAGGTGGTGCCGGCGCCGATGGCGGTGACGAAGCGGCGGCCGGTGTTGACCAGTTCGCCGTCCCATGCCTCGCCTTCTTCGGCAAAGGGTACGATTGCGGCGCCGGTCTCGGCCGCGTGGTCGAGGATGGTCAGTGGATCCATCCGCACGATCCTGCCGCCAACATTGCCGTAGCGGTCGCAGGCGCCGGTGCGGCCATCGGCGATGTAGCACATGACCGGACAGGCATCGCAGCGGATCTTCTCGGCCACCAGCTTCTCGCCGGGATCATGCGTCTCGAAGCGTTCGGCAAGCTCGCTCATCGGCGCGCCTCCTTGTCGAGGATGGCGGCGCGGATGCGGGTCGGCGTCGCCGGAATTTTGGTGACCAGCACACCGGTGGCGTGGCGGATGGCGTTGAGGATCGCCGGCGCCGTCGGGATCAGCACATGCTCGCCCAAACCCTTGGCGCCGAAGGGTCCTTCCGGGTCCGGAACTTCTATCAGGATGGTCTCGATCGGTGGCACGTCGCCGATCGTCGGGATCAGATAATCGTGCAGGTTTTCGGTGCGGCCGGGGATGAATTCCTCCATCAGCGCCATGCCGATGCCCTGGGCGATGCCACCCTCGATCTGGCCCTCTGCCAGTAAAGGGTTGATGGCCTTGCCGACATCGTGAGCGGCGGTGATTTTTATAAGCTTCACGGTGCCGAGCCTGAGGTCGACCTCCAGTTCGGCGATCTGGGCGCCATAGCCATAGACGGCATAAGGCTTGCCCTGGCCCTTGGCATCGAGCGGCAGCGTCGGCGGGTCGTAGCTTTCCTCGGCGCGGAAGACAAAGCCTTCGGGGTCTGCCTTCAGCGAGGAAAGATCGACGCGGCGGGTCGCTTCGCCTTCCCTGATGCTCAGACTTGTGCCGTCCAGCGCAATCGCCGCCTTTTCCGAGACATTGGCGAAACGCAAGATCTTCTCGCGCAAGGCGCGGCCGGCCTTTTCGGCGGCCTTGCCGGTGACGAAAGTCTGGCGCGAGGCCGAGGTCTTGCCGGCGTCGGGGGTGATCGCCGTGTCAGCGCCTTTCAGCCGCAGCTTTTCGAGCGGAAGACCCAACGCATCGGCGCAGATCTGCGCGATGACGGTGTTCGAGCCTTGCCCGATATCGACCGCACCCTGATGCAGGACGACTTCGCCCGATGCCGAGATGCCGACCTTGATGCTCGACGGATTAGGCAGCGAGGTGTTGCCGCAGCCGTACCAGCAAGAAGCGATGCCGACGCCGCGTTTTTTGATGCTGCTGCGGGCGTTGAACGCTTCGGCATCGCGAACGGCACGCTGCCAATGTGAACGGAGGGCCTCCAGGCAGTCGGCGATGCCGACGCCCGACTCGAGCCGCTGCCCGGTAACTGTTTCGGACCCGTTCCGAAGGCAGTTCTTCAGGCGAAAGTCGAACCGATCTATGCCGAGCTTGTCGGCCAGCTCGTCATAGAGGGTCTCCTGCATGATCGTCGCCTGCGGCACGCCGAAACCCCGAAAGGCGCCGGCAATCGGGCCGTTGGTGTGGATGGCGCGGCCTTCGGCGCGATAGTTCGGCGTCGCATAAGGGCCGGAGGCGTGCACCGGCACGCGGTTGGCGACCGTCGGCCCCCAGCTGGCATAGGCGCCGGTATTGAAATCGCCGGCGAAGACCATGCCGGTGATGCGGCCGTCGGCATCGGCGCCGATGCTCGCTCTCATCAGAGCCGGATGGCGCTTGGTGGTCGAGATCATCGATTCGGTGCGGCTATAGGCGAGCGCCGCCGGCCGGCCGGTTTTCATGGCGACGAGGCCGATGAGCGGTTGCAGCGAGACGTCGAGCTTGGAGCCGAAGCCGCCGCCGGTGGCGGTCGGCACGATGCGCACCTTTTCCGGGGCAAGGCCGAGCACTTTTGCCGTGTCGTCACGGTCCATATAGGGCGCCTGCGTGCAGGCGACGACGACCAGCGTGTCGCCGTCCATGAAGGCATAGCCGGCTTCCGGTTCGATATAGGCATGCTCGACATAGGAGGTGTCGATGGCGCCGGAAACGACGAAAGCCGCACCGGCAAGCGCGGCTTCGGGGTCGCCACGCTCGACGAAGCCGGAGGTGAGCAGGTTCGAGGGCCGGTTTTCATGGACCAGTGGCGCACCGCCGGCCTGCGCTTCGCCAGTTTCCAGAAAATGCGGCAACTCGGTCCAACTGACAGGAAAATCGGCAAGGTCGAGATCGAGGATAGCCTCGCGTTCGCCGGCGACCAGCGCCACCGCCTCACCGCGAAAGCGCGAAACCCCTTCGGCCAGCGCCGGCTGGTCGGCGAAGGGCGCGATGACGCCGAAACAATTCTTTCCCGGAATGTCGGCGGCGGTGAAGACGCCGGCAATGCCGGAACGGGATTTCACCCAGCTGCCGAGATCGCCAAAAGTGAAAGCGGCATGATAATGCGGCGAGCGGACCACCAGCACCGACAATGCGTCGGCCGGGAATGAATCACCGCCGAATTTTTCGCCGCCAGTGACTTTCGGAAGGCCATCGAGGCGGATCGGGGAGGAGCCGACGGCATGGCCAGAGGATGGCATGCGCTGATCGAGGCCGTCGGCGTGGCGCCAAGCATCCATCACCGCGGCGACGATCTTGCGGTAGCCGGTACAGCGGCAGAGCACGCCGCCCAGCGCATCCTGCGTTTCGGCCTCGCTCGGGCAAGGCGTCCTGTCCAGGAGTGCCGTTGCGGCGACCAGCAGGCCGGGCGTGCAGGCGCCGCATTGCGCTGCGCCATGGCTGAGAAACGAGGCCTGCAGCCCCGACAGCCGGCCATTGGCGAGGCCTTCGACGGTCGTCACCACGGTGCCGGAGGCGGAAGCCGCGGGAATCAGGCAGGCGCAGACCGGCTCGCCGTCGACCAGCACCGTGCAGGCGCCGCAATCGCCGGCATCACAGCCGATCTTGGTGCCGGTCAGCCGCAACTCGTCGCGCAGCACCGCAGACAGCCGCCGCACCGGCGGCACACAAACGCTGACGGCGGCGCCGTTGACTTCGAAGGCTATGTCGGCGCGCTCCATGCCCATCAGGCCGCCGCCCTTTCGTCGGGAACAGCGCCCATCGCACCAAGCACGGCGCGGGCGACGATCTCGCGCGCAGCGTCCAGCCGATATTCGGCGCTGCCGCGCACGTCGCCGATCGGCGACAGCTCGTCCATTGGTGCGGATTGGATCGAAGTGGCCAGCGCTTGGCCGACGGGCCGGCCGCGCAGCGCCGCCTCGACACCCGCCAGGCGCCTGGCGACAACCGAGCAGGAACCGACGGCGACGGCCGCGTTCCTGACCATACCATCTTCGACGGCCAGGCGTGCGGCGGCCATGGCGATGGAGATGACGAGATAACGCCGCGCGCCGAGTTTCACGAAGGCGGAGCTGCCGGCGGTCGCGGGTTTGGGAATGCGGATTGCCGTGACCATTTCGCCGGGCTGCAGTGCGGTGCGACGGTTGCCGAGGATGAATTCTGCAAGGGGCAGATGCCGGGTCGCCACAGCGGAACGCAGTTCGACTTCGGCATCGAGCACCAGCAGCGCCGGCACGCCGTCGGCGGCCGGCGAGGCGTTGCAGAGATTGCCGGCAATTGAGGCAACGTTCTGGATCTGCACCGAGCCGACTTCCCGCGCCGCCTGCTTCAGCGCGTCGAAAGCCGCCGGCAGAGGATGGCGGACGAGATCGGTCCAGGTGGTGCGCGCGCCGACGAGCCAATGGTTTTCGGCTTCGGCAATGCCGCGCAATGCCACCAGGCCATTGATATCGAGGACATTGTCGCGGAAAGGCTTGCTGCCCTGTGCCGGATAGAAGTCGGTGCCGCCGGCGAGGATGCGCCATTGCCCTTCGCCCAGCAAAGCGAGGGCATCGTCGACCGTGGTGGGTTTTGCGTAACGGATCACGCTTTGCCTTCCCAGAATGGGCTTCCCGAGAGGGGATCCTGCCGAAAGATTTTCCCGAGCATTCAAGGCAGGAAATTCATTCGTATGCAAATGATATCAAGCCGGCAGGAATTGTCAAAGCCAGAGTTTGCACGGCTGTTGGCACCGGTGCACCCGGAACGCATTTGTTATGCCATGAGAGGTTGACGCAGCCGGCCATCTGGTCAAGTTTCTGCGTCCGGTCGCGTTTTCATTGGAGCCTAAGCTCAAGACCAAGAAAATAAGGAGGCTCCATGGCCGACGAAGCGCTTGTCGTTATCGACCTGCAGAACGATTTCTGCCCGGGTGGCGCCCTTGAAGTGGCCGGTGGCGACGAAATCGTGCCGTTGGTCAATGACCTAATCCGGCGGACCGAGCACGTCCTGCTGACGCAGGACTGGCACCCTGCCGGCCATTCGAGCTTTGCCTCCAGCCACCCCGGCAAGCACCCGTTCGAAACGATCGACGTGCCTTATGGCCACCAGACGCTGTGGCCGGATCACTGCATCCAGGGCAGCCTGGGATCGGATTTCCATTCGGGCCTCGCCTGGAGCAAGGCCGAGCTGGTGATCCGCAAGGGGTTCCGTCCTGCGATCGACAGCTATTCCGCATTCTTCGAGAACGACCGGACGACGCCGACCGGCCTTGCCGGCTATCTCCGGGATCGGAACATCGAGACGCTGACCCTGGTCGGCCTGGCGACGGATTTCTGCGTCGCCTTTTCGGCGCTCGACGCGGTCAAGCTCGGTTTTGAGACGTCCGTGCGGCTCGACGCCTGCCGCGGCATCGATCTCAACGGCTCCGTGGAGAGGATGCTGGGCCGGATGCGCCATGCCGGCGTGACACTGATTTGAACGTCATCCAGCCGAACCTGACAGACTTTTGAGGGGCTTCATGCGGTTTGCGGCGTTGACGGCAAGTGCTGCACTTATTGCAGCAATCTTTTCTCCGGGAGCGGTTCTCGCGGCCGAAGCGCACGAATTGCCGGGCGCCGCCATGTCGCTTTGGTGGGTGCTGCCGTTTGCCGGGCTATTGCTTTGCATCGCGACCGGCCCGCTGCTGTTCCATCATGCTTGGGAGCACCATTACGGCAAGATCGCTGCCTTCTGGGCAGCGTTGGTGATCGGGCCGCTGGCCATCGCCTTCGGCATCCCGTCCGCCACGCAGGCGGTGCTGCATGCGCTGCTCACCGAATACATGTCGTTCATCATCCTGCTGTTTGCGCTGTTCACCATTTCGGGCGGTATCTTCGTTGCCGGCAACATACACGGCACGCCGCTGGTCAATGCCGGGCTGTTGCTGGGAGGGGCGCTGCTTGCCTCGATCATTGGCACAACCGGCGCCTCGATGATCCTGATCCGGCCGCTCATCCGCGCCAACGACAACCGGCGCTTCAACGCCCATGTCGTCATCTTTTTCATCTTCCTGGTGTCCAACATCGGCGGGTCGCTAACGCCCCTGGGCGATCCGCCGCTGTTCGTCGGCTTTCTGCGCGGCGTCGATTTCTTCTGGACGACAGTTCACCTGCTGCCCGAGACGCTGTTCGTCGCCGGCGTGGTGCTGGCTGTTTTCCTGGCGATCGACATCATCATGCATCGCCGGGAGGAAGGCGCGCCGAAGATCAAGGATCCGACGCCCGACAGCAAGGTGCGCATTCGCGGCCTGGCCAACATCCCGCTGCTGGCCGGCGTAATCGCCGCGATCCTGATTTCCGCTGCCTGGAAGCCGGGAGTGAGTTTCTCTTTTCAGGGCGTCAGCCTCGAGCTGCAGAATCTGGTGCGCGACGCCGCCATCCTGATACTGGCCTTCACCTCGCTTGTCGTCTCGCCGAAGGAGTTTCGCGGCGCAAACGCCTTCAGCTGGGGGCCGATTGCCGAGGTGGCGAAGCTGTTCGCCAGCATCTTCATCTGCATCGTGCCGGTCGTCGCCATATTGCGGGCCGGCCTCGACGGCGCGCTGGCGCCGTTGGTGCTGCTGGTCAGCTCGCCGACCGGCGCGCCGGACAACCTTGCCTATTTCTGGCTGACCGGAGCGCTGTCGTCCTTCCTCGACAATGCGCCGACCTATCTGGTGTTCTTCGAGCTGGCTGGCGGCGATGCGCAGCATCTGATGACCGAGTTCGCCTCGACGCTGGCGGCGATCTCGGCCGGCGCGGTGTTCATGGGCGCCAACACCTATGTCGGCAATGCGCCGAATTTCATGGTCTATGCCATTGCCAGGCATCGCGGCATCAAGATGCCGAGCTTCTTTGGCTATATGGCGTGGTCGGGCGCGGTGCTGATCCCGACATTCCTGCTTGCCGGCTTGCTGTTCTTTGCCTGATCATCCGACGCCGACATAGCGACGGACCGTGGAGGGATCGGAACGCAGTTCCTCGACGCCGACCGTCTCGCGGTCGCGGCCGTTTTCGATGAAACAAACGCGGTCTGCTACCGACAGCACGGCATCGACGCGCTGCTCGACAAGAATTGTCGACACGCCAAGCGCGCGCAGCTTCGACACCGTTTCGCGGATCTTGGCGATCATCGACGGCATCAGCCCTTCGGTCGGCTCGTCGAGCAGGAGCACCTGCGGTTCCAGACACAGGGCGCGGGCCATGGCCAGCATCTGCTGCTCGCCGCCGGACAGCGTGCCGGAACGCTGCCTGAGGCGCTGGCGCAACAGCGGGAAGAGATCGAGCACGTTCTCGCGCGTCGCCTTGCCCTTGTTGCGGGCCATCAGGCCGATCTCGATGTTTTCCGCCACCGTCATCTCGGCGAACAGCCGCCGGCCCTGCGGCACGTAGGCGACGCCGGCCTTGGGCACCTCGTGCGCCGGCAAGCCGCTCAATTCCCGCCCTTCGAGCCGGATCGAGCCTGAGCTTACCGGCACCAGGCCCATGATTGCCTTCAGCGTCGTCGTCTTGCCGGCGCCGTTGCGGCCGAACAGGCAGAGCACTTCGCCCTCGTTCAAGACAAGATCGAGGCCATAGAGCACCTGGACCTCGCCATAGAAGCAGTCGACCCCGGAGATCGTCAGTGCCTTGGACTGGGCCTCAGCCATGGGTCGTCCCCAGATAGGCGTCCTGCACCGCGGCATTGGCGCGGATCTGCTCGGGCGTGCCTTCAGCCAAGATCCTGCCGGTGTTGAAGACGGTGATGCGGTCGGCGAGCCGCATGACCACCGGCATGTTGTGCTCGATCAAAAGCACGGTGGCGCTATCGGCGATCTCGCGCACCAGCTCGATGAAATTATCGATCTCGCTGTCGGCAAGCCCTTGCGTCGGTTCGTCGAGGATCAGCAGCCGCGGCTTCAGTGCCAGCCCCATAGCCACTTCCAGCAACCGTTGGTGACCGTAGGACAGCTGCCCGGCCGGCATGTCGGCGCGGTCGGCAAGGCCGGTACGCTCGAGCGCGGCCATGACGCCGGTGTGCACAGCACCCTTCGAGCGGCCGTCGGTCAGCGTGCGCTGCACCGGCAGGGCAACATTGTCGTAGGCGCTGAGATTGGCAAAGACGCTGGTGATCTGGAACGTATAGGCGATGCCGAGGCGAACCCTGGCGTAGGCAGGCAGGCTGGTGATATCGGCGCCGTCAAAGATGATCGTGCCCGACGAGGGCTGGATGCGGCCGCTGACCAGGCTGACGAAGGTGGTCTTGCCGGCGCCGTTGGGGCCGATGATGGCGCGAATCTCGCCCGGTATCAGCGCGAAGTCGACGCCGTCGACGGCACGCAAGCCGCCGAAACTGCGCGACAGGCCTTTGGTGGTGAGCAGCGGCATCATGGCAACCACCCGAGCCAGCGCTGGCGGATGCTGCCGAGAATGCCTCTCGGGAAGAACAGCACCAGCAGGATGAGCGCTATGCCGACGATCAGCAGATAGGCCGAGGTGTAGCCGCTGGCGACGTCGATGACATAATACATGAACAGCGTGCCGATCAGCGGACCGAGCGTGGTGGCGGCGCCGCCTAGCAGCACCCAGAGCAGCGGCAGGATGGAATATTGCACCGAAGCGAAGCTCGAGCCGACATAGCCGAACAGCAGCGCATAGGCGGCGCCGGAAGCCGCGCAGATGCTGCCTGAGATGACGACGGCGGCGAGCTTGCTGGAGAACGTGTCATAGCCGAGCATCTTGGTCCGCTCCTCGTTCTCGCGGATGGCGACCAGCACGCGACCGTAGCCGGAGCGGACTATCGCCAGGCTTATGAGCAGCACGATCGAGAACAGTGCCAGCGCGCTCATATAGCGCACGGTCGGGTTGGTGAGGTCGAGCGACGTGCTGCCCAGGACAAGGACACGCATCGGCTGCGGCACGACCATGCCCTGGTCGCCACCGGTCCAGGCAGCGAAATAGAGGATGACCAGATAGAATACCTGCGCGAACATCATGGTGACGATCATGAAGGCGACGCCGGAGGTGCGCAGCGCCAGCAGCCCGATCACCAGCGCGAGAAGCGCGCCGCAGGCAAGCCCGGCTGCGAAGGCGGCCGGCACGCTCCAGCCGAGATGGATGACGGCAAGGCCGGCGCCATAGAGCCCGGCTGAAAAGAACATGGCATGGCCGAGGCTGAGCAGCCCGACATAGCCGAACAGCAGATTGTAGCCCATGGCGAAGACCGCCAGCACCATGATGCGGGCGAGCAGGCCGTGATGGTATTCCGGCAGGACGAAGCTAAGCCCGAAAAGCAGGGCGATGACGCCGAGGTGCAGCGCATATGGCTTTGCCGGCGAAGCATCCTTCATCGCGATGTCGTCCCGAACAGGCCTTGCGGCCGGAACACCAGCACCATGGCGACGAGCAAGGTGGCGATGATCTTGGCCAGCGTCGGTGAGAAGAACACCGAGATGATGCCGTCGGAAAGGCCGATCAGCACCGCGGCGACGACCGTGCCGCGCAGCGAGCCGAGGCCGCCGATGATGACGACGATGAACGACAGCAACAGCGGGTCCTGCCCCATCAGATAGTGAGCCTGGCTGATCGGCACGATCAGCACCGCGGCGACAGCAGCCAGCATGGCGCCGAGCGCGAAAACACCGGCATAGACTCTGGTCACCGGGATGCCGAAGGCCTGCGCCGTCTCGCTGTCATATTGCGTGGCGCGCATGACGAGGCCGATTTTCGTGCGCGTCAGCACCAGCCAGGTCGCGACCAGCAGCAGCGCCGACGCGGCGATGATCGACAGCTTGTACCCGGAATAACCGAACCACGGCAGGAGGATGCGGTAGCTGAACGGCGGCTCCACCGGCCGCGCCTCCGGGCCGTAGAAGGTCAGCGCCAGTTGCTGGATGATGTAGAGCATGCCGATGGTGGCGACGATGGTGGCTTCCGGATTGTAGTTGAGCCGGCGCAGCACCAGCCGTTCGGCGAGCAGCGCGATCAGGCCGACGATCAGCGGCGCCAGCACCAGGGCGGCCAGGAAGCCGAGCGCCGGATGGCCGGATACCGCCGTTGAGATCGCCCAGGCAAGCACCGCGCCAAGCATGAAGAACTCGCCATGCGCGACATTGACGACGCGCATGACGCCGAACACCAGCGACAGGCCAAGCGCCGTCAGCGCCAGCACGGCGGAGGTGACGAGACCTTCGAGAGCGGCGAGGAGCAGGTGAGGTCCGAAGTGCATCGGCTAAGCACCGGCGGATGCGCGAGGCACCCCCCTCTGGCCTGCCCTCTTTGCCAAAACTTGGCATCTCCCCCTCGAGGCGAGAGATTGGCTGTCATCACCGCTTTCGCCAATCGTCGAGGTCGGAAAGCGGCCGCCTTCGCAGGCACTGCCAATCTCCTCCCTTGAGGGGGAGATGTCCGGCAGGACAGAGGGGGGTGGGCCGAAGCGCACTGTGCTTAATGAAACCAAGCTCACAGCGTCTGCGTCGTGTAATCCCCCTCAGGCTCGTAGAGGCCGTCCTCGATCTTGGTCTTGTGGACGACATTCAGCCGGCCGCCTTCGACCTTGGAGATGTTCTGGATACCAAAGCACTGGTGGATCTTGCCGTTGAACGTTTTCGGTCCCTGCGGATGCTCCGGCCCCTCGGCGAACTCGGTCAACGCCTCGGTCGCCTCGACCAGCTTGGCGCGGTCTTCCGGCCCCTTGTAGCCGGCATCCTCCATCGCCTTCTTGACGACGTAGAGCGTTTCCCAGCAGCCGAACATATGCGCGGCGGTGGAGACGTCCTTGGGGTCGCCGACAGCAGCACCGTTGTCGTCGATGCCGACGGCGGCGCGGTAGGCCTTCTGTGCGGGGGAATCATCGGGCTGCGCGTAGCGCGGCGAACCTTCCCAGAAATGGCTGCCGTCGAGGAATTCGAGGCCGGGGCTGTTGATGTCGGTAGCTTCGAGCGAATCGATGAAGCCGAACAATTGTGGCCGATTGGAGCCATAGAACTCGCCGAGCTCCTTGACGAAGGTGAGCACCGCCGGGCCGACCATGACGTGGTAGATCACCTCGGTCTCTGCGGGGATCTGCGGGAAATATTTGGTGAAGGAGGATTCCGTCGGGGGGATGGCGATCTGGGCGATAACCTCGGCGCCTTGCGCCTTCAGGGCCGGCGGAAGGTAGTCGCGATGGTCGTAGCCGAAGGCGAAATCGGGGAAGATCTGCGTCACCTTCTTGCCGGCATTGGCGGCAATCCACGGCGCCATCGACTGAATCTGGCTCTTCACATCGGTGATGCCGGGCTGGAAGACGTAGCGGTTCAACTTGGTCGAGGCGACGTGGTGGCCTTCGCTGACAACGAAATAGGGCATCTTGGCCTCGCCGGCGGCCGGCGCCGAGCCGATGACGACATGCGAAAACAGCGTGCCGTAGACGATATCGGTCTTGTGCTGGGAGGCGAACTTGCCGACGACTTCGGCGCCCCGGCCGGGATCGGTGCCGTCATCCTCGATGATCACCTCGACCGGCCGGCCGTTGATGCCGCCGGCTTCGTTGATCGCCTTGACCGCGGCGGCAGTGGTCCTCTCGTACCAGCGGCCGTAGGCGGCGCCGATGCCGGTGCGGTGCGACTGGAAGCCGATCTTGATCGGCGCCGAGCTCTGCGCCTGGCTGTAACGCACGAAACCCGGCGCGACGGCAAGACCGGCGCCGACGGCAAGGCCCTTCAGCGCCGTGCGGCGGGTGAGAGCGTATCTGGAGAGATCGAAAAACCCATTCTTGTCAGTCACGGCAGTTCCCCTTGTTTTTGAGCTTTGACCAATGGCTGTAGCAGGCAGGCCACTCTTGTTAAGAGGGGCGAAAATTGCATGTGTACAAACTAAATCACCAAAGCTCTGACGTGGCAAGCGAGCTTTCCCCAAGGTTCGATTGACGGGCATCGCACACCTCGTTCATCCGGCGCTCGGCGTCGCAAGCAGCCATAGGCCGAGGACGGTGTAGGCGATCATCAGCACGGTGAGCGGGAACTGGCTGAGCGCGGCGCGAGCCGGAAGGGCGTGCAGCCTCCAGGCCAAGCCATGGGCGACAAGCACCGCAAGCATGTGGCCGGCTATGATGACGCCAGCCTGGAGGTTCCACAGCCACCACGCCGAACCGGCACCGGCGACGACGCCGGCTTCAATTGACATGTCGGCGGTACCGAACAGGTTCCAGCCCAGCGCAAACGGGTCGGAGAGAGCGGCAATCGCATATTGGCCGTCGACCAGCAGCGCCGTCAGATAATGCGCGAAGTGGTAGGCGAGCGCGATCGGTACGATCGACCAGACCAAAAGCCCGGCGGCGTGACCGAGCGAATGCTTGCTGCCGGCAAGGTTCTGGCCAAGAAAGACGGCGAGCGCGAACACGGCCGCAAGCACGGCAAAGGCCAGCACAAGGCCGAAGCTGCCGATGCCGATCAAAGCGGTGCGTCCCGGAAATTCCAGCGGATTGATGCCGAACCAGCCTAGCCAGAAGAAGGTTTTCGACAGGCCGTCGAAGGACACCGACGACAGCGCAAGCAGCAGGAAAGCGACGCCGCTGAGCGGTAGCGGCGCGGCAGCGAGCAGCTTGGCGCCCGGCCAGCAGAGTTTTAGCCGGCCGTCTGCACTACGTTCGACGATGGCGAAGCGCGCCACCATGGAAAAGAACACGGTCAGGAACTCACCGCGCAGGGTCCAGTCGCGGTAGCCGAAGACCTGCATGGCGGCGAAGCTCAGCAGCCAGTAGAGGCCGGCGGCCCAGGCCAGCCGCGCCGGATCGTCGGGCGCAGGGTCGATCAGCTCGAACCAGGCGAAGGCGAAGAACAGCAGGAAAGCCGGCCAATAGCCGAGCCGTTGGGGGAGCAGATACGGCTGCGTTCTACCGGACAGGCGCGAGACGACGCGGCACGGCCCGTACCAGGGATTGAGCCATGACCAGAGATCGCCGCCGAGCCCTTGCAGCAGGGCCAGCCCAACCCAGAGCAATGTCCATACGGTCAACGGCAGCGGATTGGAGAGCGGATCGCGGCTGCCGAACAGGCCGGCGGCAATGAGGATTGCAAAGCCGGCAAAGGATACCAGGCTGACGGCAGTCCGCGCGCCGTCAGCGAAGGCGAAAAGCGGCAGGCGTTTGCGCCAGCAGCGGTCGAGGGAGTCCGGCGGCAGTAGAGCCAGGACAAGGAAGCTGGCGGCAACCGCGAGCGCGCCACCGACGACGTAGTAGCCGGTGGGAAGCAGCAGCACGTGGCCGCGGTCGGAGGCGTGGGCGAAGGCGGGCGTGGATGGGAATGCCAAGGAAGCGACGAGGCCGGGAAAGGGCCTGATTGCCGAAATGCAGCGCTCTACAGCGCCCCCCTCTGTCCTGCCGGACATCTCAAGCGGGGAGATCGGCGGTTCCGCGGTCGGCTCTCCTTCTGCAACTTCAGCAATTGGCGAAAGCAGCAATGAGGGCGCAATCTCCCCCCTCGCGGGGGAGATGTCCGGCAGGACAGAGGGGGGCGCGAAGGAACTCATACTACGCAAGAGTTCCCCTACTTCACACCTTCACCAACTGCTCCACGCGGTCCTTCTGGCCGAAGATGCGCAAATAGCGCGAGATCTCTTTCTCGTCGCCTGTCGACTTGGCCGGATTGTCGGAAAGCTTGACCGCCGGCCTGCCGTTGGCTTCGGTGACCTTGCAGACCAGCGAGATGGCGTCTAGCCGGTTGGTCTCGGTCGGCGCGCAGCCCTCGAAATCGTTGGTCAGGTTGGTGCCCCAGCCGAAGGACATGCGCACCTTGCCGCGGAAGTGGCGGTAGGTTTCCTCGATGGTCTCGACCTCCAGCCCATCCGAGAAGATGAGCAGCTTCTGCTTGGGGTCCTTGCCCTTTTCGCGCCACCAGGAAATGATTTTCTCGCCGCCTTCGATCGGCGGCGCGCTGTCGGGGCGGAAGCCGGTCCAGTCGGCGACCCAGTCCGGGGCATCGCGCAGGAACGCCGCGGTGCCGAAGGTGTCCGGCAGTACGATCAGCAGGTTGCCGCCGTAGTAGCGCTGCCAGTCCTGCAGCACGTTGTAGGGCGACTGTTTCAATTCCTTTTCCGAATTGGTGAGCGCGGCGAACACCATCGGCAGTTCATGCGCATTGGTGCCGAGCGCCTCGAGATCATTGTCCATGGCGAGCAGCACGTTGGAGGTGCCAGTGAAGGCCTCGCCGATGCCCTCCTTCAACGCTTCGACGCACCAGCGCTGCCACAGGAAAGAATGACGGCGGCGGGTGCCGAAATCCGAGATGCGGATGCCGGGCAGCGCCTTCAGCCGCTCGGTCTTGGCCCACATCTTGGCCTTGGCGCGGGCATAGAGCACGTCGAGCGCGAACGGCCCGAACGCCCGCATGGCCGCGCGAGATCGAAGTTCATTGATAATTGCCAGCGCCGGGATCTCCCACAGCGTCGTGTACATCCACGGACCGCTGAAGGCGAGTTCGTATTGGCCGTCGCGCTTGGAAAGCTCGTATTCGGGCAGCCGGAAATTTTCCAGCCAGGCGAGGAATTCCGGTTCGAATATCTGCTTGCGGCCATAGAAGGTGTTGCCGCCGAGCCAGATCATCTCTTTCTTAGAGAAGCGCAAGGTGCGGGCATGGTCGAGCTGCTCGCGCAGCTCCGTCTCATCGATCTCCTCGGCAAGGCGGACCGACGTGGTGCGGTTGATCAGCGAGAAGGTGGCGTCGACCTTGGGATACATGCCCCAGATCATCTGCAGCATCAGAAGCTTGTAGAAATCGGTGTCGAGCAAGCTGCGGACGATCGGGTCGAGCTTCCAGGTGTGATTGTAGACGCGCCGCGCTATATCGGTCTTTGCCATCGCTTAATGCGCCTTCGTTGCTCGCTCTAGCTTTTGTCTAGCGCAATTCCGGACGGAAAACCGCTGCGCACTTTTCCTGGAATTGCTCCAAATGCCTCTTAGCATCGAATTTTTGAACGCGCCTCCCGCTTTGCGGGCTGGCCCGACAAAAAGAAGCCCCTGCTGCAAGCGGCGCCTACGGCAGTTTCCGCCTCAGGATGCGGTCTTGGCGCCGACCACCTTGAGCGCCGGACGCTTGCGGCGAATGCCGATGCGGCCTGCCACCGGTGCGTCAGCGCGGCGGTCGGCCTGTTCTTTCTCGGCAAACAGCCAGTCGATGAACAATTGCACGATCGGCGCCGACCGCATCTCGTTGCGGCAGACGACGTAGAAATCGTCGACGGCCGGCACGGAAAGACTGAACGGGGCGACAAGCAGGCCCCTGGCGAGCAGTCCGCTTGCCGTCACCGTATCGCCGAGCGCCACGCCATGGCCGTGAACCGCGGCCTCGGTCGCCATCCGCGCATCGCCGAGATGATGGCGACGGCCGCGCTCGAGGTCCAGCGCGTCGGCGGCGGCCAGCCAGGTATGCCATTCGCGGCCGTCGTCGCCATGCAGGAAGACGTGATCGGCGAGGTCGCGGACGGTGCGGATCGGGCGGTTGTTGATCAGCGTCGGGCTGACCACCGGGAACAGTTCGAGGCCCGACCATTTGCGCATCCAGCAGTCGGTCCAGCTGCCGTCACCATAGTGCACGCAGACATCGATGTGCGGTGCGCGGACGTCCTTGGCATCATTGGATGGGATCAGCGTCAGCCTGATATCCGGATATTGCGAGGTGAAGCTGCCCAGCCGCGGGATCATCCACAGCAACAGTAGCGCCGGCACGCAGGATACAGAGAGAACGCCGGTGCTGGCCGGTCTCGTCATGCGCTGCGTGGCGGCGGCAATGCCGTCGAAGGCGGTCGACACCGCCGGCAGCAACTCGGCGCCGTGCGGCGTCAGCTTCACCCGCTGACCGGCACGCTCGAACAGCTTGACACCCAACGATTGCTCGAGCGCCTTGATCTGATGGCTGATGGCGCCGTGGGTGACGTTGAGCTCAGCCGCCGCCTTGCTCAGCGAGGCGTGGCGCGCCGTCGCCTCGAAGGCGCGCAGCGGGTTGAGCGGTGGCAAACGCTTGGCCATTTGGACCCTAGGCTCTGTGAGATTTTCTCACAGATAACACGCTAACAATATCAATTGATTTTTCAATGCAGCTACGGGACACTTTGCCCAGGCATTGCATCAAGACGTGAAATCTGCAGGCAGCCGGCGGCTGCGGCTATCGAGGCCGCCGCCCGCGCGCCGCACCAGCCATGGAGGACCGACATGGGTTACGACCGCGGCAAGCTCGAAGCGTTGCGCCGCAAATACGGCGAGAGCCATGGCGGCGAAATGTTCGACCCGAAATTCCAGCGTGTCGCCGACAAGATCTTCTCCAAGACCGGCACGCGACTGGCGCCCTATTCCGGCATCCCGACCTTCCTCGCGGCGCCCTATCGTGAAATCGCCGCCGACAATCCGGATTTCGGCGATCTGCAGGTGGCGATGATCGGTGTGCCGATGGATCTGGGCGTCACCAACCGGCCGGGCGCCCGTTTCGGGCCAAGGGCGTTGCGCGCCATCGAGCGCATCGGCCCCTACAATCATGTGCTGGAATGCGCACCGACGCATGAGCTGAAGGTCGCCGACATCGGCGACGTGCCGTTCCAGAGCCGCTACCGGCTGGAGACCAGCCATGACGACATCGAACGCCGCACCAACCAGATCGTCGACGCCGGCGTCCTGCCCTTGTCTGTCGGCGGCGACCATTCGATCAGCCACCCGATCCTGAAGGCGGTCGGCAAGAAGGCGCCGGTGGGCATGATCCATATCGACGCTCATTGCGATACCAGCGGCCTGTTCGACATGACCAAGTTCCACCATGGCGGGCCGTTCCGCAACGCGGTGCTGGACGGCGTGCTCGACCCGAGCCGCACCATCCAGATCGGCATTCGTGGCTCGGCCGAATATCTGTGGGAGTTCACCTATGAGTCCGGCATGACCGTCGTGCATGCCGAAGAGGTGACCGGCCTCGGCATTCCCGCCATTATCGAGAAGGCGCGCAGGATAGTCGGCGACGGCCCGACCTATGTCTCCTTCGACATTGACAGCATCGATCCGGCCTTCGCGCCGGGCACCGGCACACCGGAAGTCGGCGGGCTGACGACGCGCGAAGTGCTCGAGCTGCTGCGCGGCCTGAAGGGACTCAACATCGTCGGCGGCGACGTCGTCGAGGTGGCACCGCAGTACGACGCGACCACCAACACGGCGCACGCCGGCGCGCAGGTGCTGTTCGAGATCCTCAGCCTGATGGTCTTCAGCCCGGCAATCACCGGCAAGGCGGGCTGACACGCTCGACCATGATCCGGAAAGTGGGAACCGGTTTTCGGAGAAGATCATGGTCCAGTAGAGAAGGCGGCCGCCGCGCTGGAGCCGGCGGCCGGACTCAAACAAACAAGCTTCCAGCAGGGGAATGACAATGACGCTTCACATGAAGACACTTCACATCAAGCTAAAATCAACCTTCGCCGCCATGCTGATGTTCGGCGCGGCCAGTTTCGGTTTCACCCAGGCCGCCAATGCCGACGCGATCGACGACATCACCAAGGCAGGCGCGATCAATGTCGGTATCTTTTCCGACTTCCCGCCCTTCTCCTCGGCCAGCGCCGACATGAGCATCAAGGGCTACGACATCGACGTGGCGCAGTTCATCGCCGACCAGCTCAAGGTCAAGCTCAATCTGGTCAGCGTGACCGGCCAGAACCGCATCCCGTACCTTACCGACAAGCGCGTCGACCTGCTGATGAGCGTCGGCTATTCCAAGGAGCGTGAGCAGGTGATCGATTTCGCCGCCGCCTACGCGCCCTATTACATCGCCGTCATCGGCCCGGCAGCTCTTGCGGTCAAAGGCAAGGAAGACCTCGCCGACAAGTCGATCGCCGTCAATCGCGGCACGCTGGAGGATACCTCGCTGACCGAGGCGGCACCGGCCTCGGCCGACATCCGTCGCTTCGACAACTATAATTCCGTCATCCAGGCCTTCATTTCGGGCCAGACCCAGCTGATGGTGGTCGGCAACGATGTCGGCGCCCAGGTGCTTGCCCGCCAGGAGGAACTGAAGCCGGAGCAGAAATTCCAGCTTCTCACCTCGCCCTCGCATATCGGCCTCAACAAGAAGGAAGACCGCCTGAAGCAGGCGGTCAATGACGCGGTTGCCAAGATGCTGGCCGACGGCAAGCTGGACGAAAGCTCGAAAGCCTGGCTGAAGACGCCGCTCGATCCCGCCAATCTCAAGGATTGATGGCCGGTGAGCTATAGCCTCGACTTCGGCTGGCTTGCCGGGGCGACAGGGGCGATCGCGCGCGGCGCGGCCACGACGATCCTGTTGATCGCCGTGACCACGCTGGCGGGAACGTTGCTCAGCATCCTCGGCGCCGCAGGGCGGCGGAACGGTCCGCTCCTGCTCAAGCGGGCGATCGGCGTCTATGTCGAGGTGATCCGCAACACGCCGTTCCTGGTGCAGCTATTCTTCATCTTCTTCGGGCTGCCCAGCATCGGCGTCAGGCTCGATCCGGTGCTGGCAGCCATGCTGGCGATGACGCTCAACATGGCCGCCTATACGATCGAGATCGTTGGCGCCGGGCTCGACGCGGTGCCGCCCGGGCAGACGGAAGCGGCACTGGCGCTTGGGCTCAGGCCGCGCCAGGTCTTCATCAAGATCGTGCTGCCGCAGGCGCTCAAGGTGATCTATCCGGCGCTGACCAGCCAGATCGTCATCATGATGCTGGAATCCGCCGTGGTATCGCAGATCGCCGTTCGCGAGCTGACCTATGAAGCCGATATGCTGCAGGCGCGCACGTTCCGGGCTTTCGAGACCTATTTCATCGTGACGATGGTCTATCTCATCCTGTCGATTGGGCTGCGCCGGCTGCTGGTCGGCGGCGGGCGCCGGCTTCTCGGAGCCGGCGTGTCATGATCGAATTCACCTTCTGGGACATTCTGCGCAACCTGCTGCTGGCGGCGCGCTGGACGGTGCTCTTGTCGCTGGCCGCCTTTGTCGGCGGGGCCGTGGTCGGCATGATCGTGCTGTTCTTCCGGATCGCCAAGAATAAATGGGCGCGCCGGTTTGCCTCCGGCTACATCGCGCTTTTCCAGGGCACGCCGCTGCTGATGCAGCTCTTCCTGATGTTCTTCGGCTTGCCGATGCTGGGCCTGCGCATCGAGCCGTGGACCGCGGCGGTGCTTGGCCTGACCTTCTTTGCCAGCGCCTATCTCGCCGAGATCTGGCGCGGCGGCGTCGATGCACTGCCGCGCGGCCAGTGGGACGCCGGCGCCAGCCTCGGCCTGCACTATCTGCAGGAACTCCGGCTGATCATCTTACCTCAGGCGTTTTCGATCACCCGCGCACCGACCGTCGGCTTTCTGGTGCAGCTGATCAAGTCGACCGCGCTGACGTCGATCATCGGTTTCGAGGAGCTGGTGAGGACATCCAACGCGATCAACAATGCGACCTTCGAACCATTCAAAGTCTATGGGCTGGTAGCGCTGATCTTCTTCGTCATGTGCTTTCCGCTGACGCAATACGCACGTTCGCTCGAGCAGCGGGCGGCGGCCCGCTGAGCGGGCGACCAGCAATTCAACGCCCGAATACCAGCGGCGGCGCGATCCTGTCACGCCGCAGCCAGCGCACCAGCAGGAGTGCCGCAACCACCGCCAGTCCCGACGACAGGCCGATCCAGATGCCGACGCCGTTGAAGCTGAAACGAAAGGCTAGCAGCACGCCGAGCGGCAGCCCGACGCCCCAATAGCCGATCGCGGCATAGATCATCGGCACCTTGGTGTCGTGCAGGCCGCGCAGCATGCCGCTGGCGACCGCCTGCGCACCGTCAAAAACCTGGAACAGCGCGGCAAAGGCGAGGAACGACACGGCAAGCGCCACCACCTCGGCATTAGCCGGATTGCCCAGATCGATGAAGGCGCCGATCAAGAGATGCGGCCACAGGATCATCACTAGCCCCATCAGCGCCATGAAGGAGACACCGACGACATAGGCGGTCCAGCCAGCCCGGCTGACACCTTCCGGATTGCCGGCGCCGTGGGCAAGTCCGACGCGCACCGTCACCGCCTGGTTGAGGCCGAGCGGCACCATGAAGGTGATCGAGGCGATCTGGATGGCGATCGCATGGGCGGCAAGCGAAGCCGCATCGATCAGGCCCATGAGAAAGGCCGCCGCGTTGAAGATCGTCACCTCGAACGCCAGCAGGCCCGCGATCGGCAGGCCGAGCCGCAGCAGGCCCTTGAAGCGCGGCCAATCGGCGCGCCAGAAGCGTCCGAACAGGCGATAGCGCCGGAATTTCTTCTCAAGCATCACCACCGCCGCCATGCCGGCGAACATCAACGTGCTGGACAGAGTGGTGGCGAGGCCGGAGCCGGCGATGCCCATCGATTGGATGCCGAGATTGCCGAACATGAACAGCCAGTTGAAGAAGGCGTTGCAGGCGACGGCAACGAAGACGATGATCAGCGCCCAGCCCGGCCGCTCCAGCGCCGAAATGAACGAGCGCAGGACGATGTAGCCGAAAAAGGGCAGCACCGCCCATTCGAGCCAGCGCAGATAGATGCCGGCCTGGTGCGCCAGCGCCGGTTCCTGACCCATGGCCAGCAACACGCTCTCGCCGTGCCAGAGAAGGGCCCATATCGGAATGCAAATGAGGATCGCCAGCCACAGACCCTGGCGCACGGTGCGGCGCAGGTCGCGCACCGAGTGCCGGCGACGGCCGAGCTCGGTCGCCATCATCGGCGAGGTCGCAAGCATCAGGCCGAGCCCGAAGATGAGCGGCATGAAGTAGAGGTTGGCACCAAGCGCACCGCTGGCCAGCGTGTCCGCCCCCAGCCGCCCCATCATCATGACGTCGGTAGCGGTCATCGCGGTCTGGCCGAGATTGGTCAGCACCATCGGCCAGGCGAGCGCCAGCATCGCCCTGATTTCCCGACGCCAAAGGTTTTCCGGCGCGCGAGCGTCGGCTTCGATCGCAGACATTCTAGTTTTCCGCCTATCCGATTGCGGCACGTCAGCAAGAGCCGGAAGCCGCGTCTCAGCGCGGAAAATGGCCAAGATCGGCCGGATTCCGCATTACGACGGGTTTGTCTATCAAATGGGCACCGGTGGCAAGAGGCTGACTTGCGGAAGGGTTAAGCCAGTCGGTTCAATGCAGGCTATTGGAGAGGCTATTGGAGAGGCTATGGAAGCCACTATGGTCGCGGCAGATCCATTTGAAAGGCCGCCTGATGAGCGCGTTTCCCGAAATCTATCTGGTTCGGCATGGCGAGACGGAATGGAGTGCGTCCGGAAAACATACCGGCCGAACCGACATACCGCTGACGCCGGCCGGCGAGGAAGCGGCAAGGCGGATCGCTGAGCGGCTCAAGGGCCTGTCCGTCTCGGCGGTGTGGTCGAGCCCGTCGCAGCGCGCCTTCAACACCTGTGCGCTGGCCGGCTTCGGCTCGTCAGGCGTGAAGAAAGACGATCTGGCGGAGTGGGATTATGGTGCCTATGAGGGATTGACCACCAAGCAAATCCTCGCCGAGCGCCCCGGCTGGCGTCTCTTTCGCGACGGCTGCCCGAGCGGCGAGTCCGCCACGGATGTCGGCTCGAGGGCGGACCGGATCGTCAGCCAGTTGCGCGAGGTCGGCAGCAATGTCCTGGTCTTCTCAAGCTCGCATTTCCTTAGGGTGCTGGCCGCACGCTGGCTCGGCCTGCCGCCGCAAGCCGGCGCGTTTTTCGTGCTGGATACCGCCAGCATAAGCGTGCTCGGTTATGAGCACGACCTTGACGAGCCGGTCATCCGGCGCTGGAACCAGAGATAGCAACCGACCCCGATTTATCGGATCGCGTCCAGCGCCTGCCTTTGCGTGTGCATTTCGAGAAACACGCGGTAGTCGCGATCGAACCGGCCGGCGGCAGCCGGATTGGGCTCTCGCGTCCTGCCGCCCTGTTGCATGGCAACGCAGGCAGCGTTCAAATCGGGAAAAAGCCTGGCCGCGGTGGCGGCAATCATGCCGGTGCCGAGCAGCACCGCCTCATCCGCCAGCGGCTCGACCACCGTGCAGCCGGTGGCATCGGCATAGAGCTCCATCAACAGCGGGTTCTTGGTGTGGCCACCGGTGACGTGCAGCGTGTCGATCAGATAGCCGTTCTCGTTCAGCGCTTCCAGCACATGACGGACGCCAAGCGCGATGCTGACGGCGGTGCGCCAGTAGAGCTTGCACAGACTGTCGAAGGAGGCATCCAGCGTCAGCCCGCTGATGACGCCGACGGCATGCGGGTCGGCGAGCGGCGAGCGGTTACCGTGAAAATCGGGCAGTACGTGCAGCCTTGCGGCGAGGTTGTCGCCCTCGGCGGCGCGCAGCTCGGCGACGCGGTGGGCAATCCTGGCATGCATGGCGGCATCCGGCTCGCCGCCGGCGCCATGCCAGCGGATGATGTGGTCGAGCAGCGCGCCGGTGGCCGACTGGCCACCTTCCGACAGCCACAGGCCGGGAAGGCCTGCGCCATAATATGGGCCCCAGACACCGGCGAAAGGCTGCGGATCGGGCGACATCGCCATGACGCAACTCGACGTACCGGCAATCAGGGCCAGATGGCGGCCGATGTTCGTCGCGTCACCGGCGAAACCGCCGAGCACGCCAAGCGCGCCGGCATAGGCATCGATGACACCGGCGCCGACCCGGCATTTTTCGGTGAGGCCAAGCTCCGTCGCGGCTTGCGCGCCGAGCGGGCCGATATCGGCACCGACCGGGCTTGCCTTTTCCGGCAGGTTGCCGTGCTCAAAGATATCGCCGAGCCCGACGGCTTCGAAGAAGTCGCGCCGCCAGCCGGTCGCTTCATGGGCTAGATAGGTCCATTTGGCGGTCAGCGTGCATTGTGAACGGGAGAGCGAGCCGCTTGCCTTCCAGGTGAGGAAGTCGGTGAGGTCGAATAGACAGCCGGCTTCGTTCCATGTTCCGGGCAGGTTGCGCTTCAGCCACATCAGCTTCGGCGTCTCCATTTCCGGCGACATGACGCCGCCGATATAGTCGAGCACAGCGTGGCCGCTTTCAGTGCATTCGTCGGCCTCGGCAATTGCGCGATGGTCGAGCCAGACAATGGTGTCCCAGCGCCTTTCACCAGTGACGGACACGCTGAGCTGGCCGCCATGCCGGTCTCGCACCACCAGCGAGCACGTGGCATCAAAGGAGATGCCGACGATATCCTCGGCCCGCACGCCCGCCTTTTCGCGGGCAGCGCGGACGGCCATGCACACCGCCGACCATATATCCTGCGAATCGTGCTCGGCATGGTCGGCCTTCGGCCGTTGCATGGCGATCGGGTGCTCGGCGCGGCCGAGCAAGGCGCCACCGGTGTCGAGAATGCCGGCACGAGCGCTTCCGGTGCCGACATCGACCGCGCAAACGAAACTGTTGGTCAAGGTGTTCTTGCTCTCGCTCCCAGGCCTGCAATCAGATCGGGCAATTGCAGCATGTCAGCGAATATAAAGTCCGGCTCACTCGACGCAAGCCGCGCTTTCAATGCCGGGTTGCCGGTGTGCGAGCCGCCGGTGAAGGCAAGGACGCGCATGCCGGCCGCCCGCGCCGCTTCGATGCCGGCCGGGCTGTCCTCGACGACGAGGCAGTTTCGCGGGGCCGCTCTCATTTTATCTGCTGCATGGAGAAAGAGATCGGGCGCCGGTTTGCCCCGCGCCACCATGGCGGCGCTGAACAAATGCGGCTCCAGCAGCCCAAGCAACCCGGTGACGTCGAGCGCATAGCGGATGCGTTCCAGGGTGCCGGAGGAGGCGACGCAGCACGGTACGCCGAGTCTCGGCAGGACCTGTGCGATACCTGGCATCGGTTTCAGCTCCTCGCGGAATCTGCGCATCAGTTCGGAGCGCATCTCGGTCAGATGCTGCTCGGTGAGATCGAGCCCGAAGTCGCTTGCGAGGATTTCGCGGACGCTCTTCATGCTCTTGCCGAGGAAGTGCTCGTAGGCAATGTCCTCGCTGACGTTGCCACCGGCAAGCGCGATCATCTCCAGCAATGCCGAGACGGACAGCATCTCACTGTCCACCAGCACGCCGTCACAGTCGAAAATGACCAGTTCAGGCGTCATCGCGCTGGATCGGCTTCAGAGATCGCCGGCGAGATAGCGCGTCAGTGTCGCGCGCGCGCCGTCCGCCCACAGCAGTCTCAGCGCTTGGCCGAAGGCTTCAGCGAACGGCGGCGAGCGGCCGACATCGCCATAGATGTCCTCCATGGCAAGCCAGGCGGCAGGCATGTCCCTGGCCGCCTTGGCCGTCGCCTGCAACCGGCCCCAGTTCGGGTCGTTGGGCTCGGTGACGGCACCGGAATCCGTCGTGCCGAAGCAGTAGCGACACCAGAGCGCCGATTCCAGCGCAAGGCCGGTGACACTTTTGCCAGCCTTCAGCCGGTCGGCGATGGTCGGGATGATGAATTTCGGCTGGCGGTTGGAGCCGTCGAGGCAAAGCCGGCGTATGGTGTCGCCGATCTTCGGATTGGAGAAGCGGTGCTCGATGAGCTGGTAGTAATCTTCGAGGTCGGTGTCCGGAACCGGCGGCACGGTCGGGATGATTTCGTCATGCTCGAGCTTGTCGAGGAAGCCGCGTACCAGCGGCTCCTGCATCGCCTCATGGACGAAATGGATGTCCATCAGCCCGGCCGGATAGGCGATGGTCGCATGGCCGCCATTGAGGATGCGGATCTTCATCAGCTCATAGGGCGCGACGTCGCTGACGAACTGCACGCCGACCTTTTCCAGCGGCGGGCGGCCGTCGGTGAAACGGTCCTCCAGCACCCATTGCTTGAACGGTTCGCAAAACACCGGCCAATTGTCGTCGAGGCCGAACTCGCTGGAGAGAATGCCGCGCTCGCGGTCGGTGGTGGCCGGCGTGATGCGGTCGACCATGCCATTGGGAAAGGCAACGTTCTCGCTCACCCAGTTTGCCAAACCTTCGTCGATCAGCCGCGCAAGGCCGATGACGCCATCTGAGGTGACGTGGCCGTTATGGGGGATGTTGTCGCAGGACATGATTGTGAAGGGCACGATACCGTCGGCGCGGCGGCGCAGCAGCCCGGCGAGGACGAGGCCGAAGACGGTCTTCGGCGTCGCCCCCGGCTCAGCGTCGGCAACGATGTCGGGATGTGTCGGATTGAAGACGCCGGATGCCGGATCGATGAAATAGCCGCCCTCGGTAATGGTCAGGGAGACGATCTTGATCGCCGGATCGGCAAGCTGCTCGACGATTGCGGCCGCATCGCCCGGCACCAGGAATTCGATCATGACGCCGGTGACGCGCGCGCTCATATGGCCGCTGTCCTGCTCGACCACGGTGGTCAGCCAGTCCTGCTCCTGCAACTTGCCGCGGCCGACCTTCTCGCCCTCGAAGACGCCGGCGCCAACAATGGCCCAGTCGTGGCCGACACCCGAATTGAACAGATCGTCGAGATAGACGGCCTGGTGCGAGCGATGGAAATTGCCGACGCCGAAATGCACGATCCCGGCCTTGAGCGCGGCGCGATCATATTTCGGGCCGGCGACCTTGGGCGGCAGCTTGGCGAGGATGGAAGAAGAGAGTTTCACGGTCATCTGCTTTTACCCTTTAGCGGGACGGCTCTTCCCCCCGTGGAGGAGACGGGGGGAAGAGCGCCTTCGCCCCCTCAACTCATCCACTGGCCGCCATCGACATTATAGGTCTGGGCGACGATGTACTCGGCCTCATCGCTGGCCAGGAACACCGCCATGCCGGTGAGGTCTTGCGCCGTGCCCATGCGGCCATAAGGCACGGCTTCGCCGACCAGCCTCTTCTTCTCGCCCCTCGGCCGGTTCTCGAACTTGGCGAACAATGCATCGACATGGTCCCAATGCTCGCCGTCGACGACACCCGGGGCGATGGCATTGACGTTGATGCGGTGTTTGATCAGGTCGAGCCCTGCCGACTGGGTGAGCGAGATGACCGCGGCCTTGGTGGCGCAGTAGACGGCAACCACCGCCTCGCCGCGGCGCCCGGCCTGGCTTGCCATATTGATGATCTTGCCGCCCTTGCCCCGGGCAATCATAGAACGGGCGGCGGCCTGCAACGTAAACAGCGTGCCGGCGACGTTGACCGAAAATAATTTGTCGTAGCTTGTCTTGGTGATCTCGACGATCGGCGCCAAGTCGAACAAAGCAGCGTTGTTGATCAAGATATCGAGGCCGCCGGCCCTGGCTTCGACCGCCTTGACGGCCTCATCGATAGACGCGAGATCGGTGACGTCGAGCTTTACCGCGTAGGCATTGCGGCCGATTTCCGAAGCCGTCTTCTCGGCGGCTTCGAGGTTGATGTCGCCAATCGCGACCGTCGCCCCTTCGCGCATGTAGGCTTCGGCAAACGCCCTGCCGATGCCGCGCGCCGATCCGGTAATCAGCGCCGATTTACCCCGGAGCCTCATTGCAGCATCGCCTTCCCGTCGGCGCCGAAACGATGCAGCTTGGCCTTTTCCGGCGTCAGGTAGATTGTGTCGCCGTGATGGGCGGCCAACTCGCCGTCGGCACGCACCGTCAGCTGCCCGACACCATCCGCCTGGACGTGCAAAAACGTGTCGGAGCCGAGATGCTCGGCAACCCCGACCGTCGCCTTCCAGTCGCCTGACGTCTTCGAAATGTTCATATGCTCCGGGCGGATGCCAACTGTCTTGGCGCCATATTTGGCGGCCGGCGCGCCTTCGATCAGGTTCATCTTCGGCGAACCTATGAACCCGGCGACGAACAGGTTCTTCGGCGTCTTATAGAGCTCCATCGGCGAGCCGACCTGCTCGATATTGCCGGCATTGAGCACGACGATCTTGTCGGCCATGGTCATCGCCTCGATCTGGTCGTGGGTGACGTAGACCATGGTTGTCTTGAGCTGGTGATGCAGCTCGCTGATCTCCAGCCGCATGGTGCCGCGCAGCGCCGCGTCGAGATTGGACAAAGGCTCGTCGAACAGGAAGGCCGACGGCTGGCGCACGATGGCGCGGCCGATGGCGACGCGCTGCCGCTGGCCGCCGGAGAGCTGGCCGGGGCGGCGGTCGAGGTAGTTGGTGAGGTTCAGGATCCGCGCGGCGTCCTTCACCTTCTTGTCGATGGTCGCCTGGTCCTCGCCCGCCATCTTCAGCGGGAAGGCGATGTTCTTGGCCACCGTCATGTGCGGGTAGAGCGCATAGGACTGGAACACCATAGCCAGCTTGCGCTTGGCCGGCGCCTCGCCGGTGACGTCGCGACCATCGATGATGATGGTGCCGCCGCTGGTATCCTCGAGACCGGCGATCAGACGCAACAGGGTGGATTTGCCGCAGCCCGACGGGCCGACGAAGACGACGAACTCTCCGTCCTCGATGACCAGATCGAGGCCGGGGATGATGGACGTCGCCCCGAAGGATTTGGAGACGTTCTTGAGCGTGATGTTTCCCATGGTTTCCTCCCCCGAAGGGCTATCTTTTCGTTTTGCGTCAGGCGATGCCCGCTACTTTACCGCACCGAATGTCAGGCCTCGGACCAGCTGCTTCTGGCTGAACCAGCCCATGATCAGGATCGGCGCGATCGCCAGCGTCGAGGCGGCCGAAAGCTTGGCCCAGAACAGCCCCTGCGGGCTGGAGAAGGAGCTGATGAAAGCGGTGAGCGGCGCGGCCTCGGTGGTGGTCAGCCGGATCGTCCAGAACGCCTCGTTCCAGGCGAGAATGATGTTGAGCAGCATGGTCGAGGCGATGCCGGGGACCGCCATCGGCGTCAGCACGTAGATGATCTCGTTCCAGAGCGATGCGCCGTCCATGCGCGCCGCTTCCAGGATCTCCCCCGGGATCTCGCGAAAATAGGTGTAAAGCATCCAGACCACGATCGGCAGGTTGATCAGCATCAGCATGACCATCAGGCCGATGCGGCTGTCGAGCAGACCGGTATCGCGGAAGATCAGATAGATCGGAAACAGCACGGCGACGGCCGGCATCATCTTGGTGGAAAGCATCCACATCAGGATGTCCTTGGTGCGTTTGCCCGGCGAAAACGCCATCGACCATGCCGCCGGTATGGCGACGAGCAGAGCCAGGATGGTCGAGCCGACCGACAGGAACACCGAGTTCAGGAAGAATTTGAAATAGCCGTTCTGCGCCTGGACCTCGGAATAGCTCTCCGTGGTTCCCGACGGGAACAGGTTGAAGCCCTGGATAGCCTCCTGCTCCGACTTGAACGAGGTGATGATCGTATAGAGGATCGGGAAGAAGATCAGCAGCGCGACGATCCAGGCGGCCGCGGTAGCAATCGTCTTGTGCTGGGTGGTGACTGCACGTGCCATCTTATCCTCCCTTATTTATCCAGGTTCTTGCCGACAGCGCGCATGGCGAAGAAAGCAACGATGTTGGCGAGAATGACGGCAATGATACCGCCGGCGGACGCCTGGCCGATTTTGAACTCCAGCAATGCCTTCTGATAGACGAGGAAGGGCAGGTTGGTGGAGGCGTAACCCGGGCCGCCGTTGGTGGTGACGAGGATCTCGGCATAGACCGACAGCAGGAAGATCGTCTGGATCAGGATGACGACGGTTATGGCGCGCGACATGTGAGGCAGCGTCAAATAGATGAAGCGGCTGATGAAGCCGGCGCCGTCCATTTCGGCGGCTTCCTTCTGCTCGACGTCGAGCGACTGAAGCGCGGTCAACAGGATCAGCGTAGCAAACGGCAGCCATTGCCAGGCAACGATGATGATGATCGCCAGGAGCGGGTGCTGCCCGAACCAATCGATCGGCTGCCCGCCGAAGAAGCGCGCAATATCGGCGAAAACCCCGTACTGCGGATGCATGATCATGTTCTTCCAGACCAGTGCTGCCACCGGTGGCATGACGAAGAACGGCGAGATGACAAGGATGCGGACGATGCCCTGTCCCCACATCGGCTGATCGAGCAGAAGGGCGAGCAGAATACCGCCAATCACCGTGATCAAAAGCACGCTGACGACGATGGTGAGCGTGTTGAGGATCGACTGCAGGAATGCCGGGTTGGAATAGAACAGCGCGTAGTTCGAAAACCCGACGAAGCCGTCGCGCATTGGATTGAGCGGGTTGTATTGCTGGAAGGAAAACCACAGCGTGAATGCCAGCGGCACAATCATCCAGACCAGCAGCAGCACCACGGATGGCGCCATCATGAAACGGGCAAGCGAACGGGTCTGCTGAGTAGCCATGACGGTCACCCTTCGAGGTCGGCCAAGTTTTTCAGCGGTGTGAAAGCTGGCCGCCCGAACTGGGATTCGGGCGGCCGTTGCCGGTCGCCATTGGCAACCGGCACCGGGAGGAGCTTACTTGATGTAACCGCCTTCGGTCATCGTCGCGGTGGCGGCGTCCTGCGCCTGCTTCAAGGCATCGTCGACGCTCGACTGGCCGGCAAGTGCCGCCGAGAAGAGCTGGCCGACGGTGGTGCCGAGACCCTGGAACTCAGGAATGGCGACGAACTGGACGCCGACATAAGGCACCGGCTTGACGGTCGGGTGCGTCGGATCGGCGGAGTTGATCGAGTCCAGCGTCATCTTGGCGAAAGGTGCTGCCTTCTGGTATTCGGGATTGGCATAGAGCGACGAGCGCGTTCCCGGCGGAACATTGGCCCAGCCTTCCTTCGAGGCGACGAGCTCGGCATAGTGCTTGCTGGTTGCCCAGGATACGAACTTTTGAGCGGCGTCGGCCTTCTGCGTGCCGGCGGGGATGGCTAGCGACCATGCCCACAGCCAATTGCCGCGCTTGCCGAGGCCGTTGTCCGGCGCCAGCGCATAGCCGACCTTGTCGGCGACGGTGGAGTTCTTCGGGTCGGAAACGAAGGAGGCAGCGACGGTAGCGTCGATCCACATGCCGCATTTGCCCTGCTGGAACAGCGCCAGGTTTTCGTTGAACCCATTGGACGACGCGCCCTCGGGGCCGTCGGCTTTCATCAGGTCGACATAGAACTGCAGCGTGTTCTTCCATTCGGGCTGGTCGAATTGCGGCTTCCAGTTCTCGTCGAACCAGCGCGCGCCGAACGAGTTCGACATGGCGGTCAGGAAGGCCATGTTCTCGCCCCAGCCGGCCTTGCCGCGCAGGCAGACGCCGTTCACGCCGTTGGCGCGGTCGGTCATCTTGTCGGCGGCCTGCTTGATGAAGTCCCAGGTCGGTGCATCGGGCATCTTGAGCCCGGCCTTGTCCATCAGGTCCTTGCGGTACATGACGAAGGAGCTTTCGCCGTAGAACGGGGCTGCGTAGAGCTTGCCGTCGACCGACAGGCCGCCGGCTATGGCCGGGATGATGTCCTTGACGTCGTAATCGTCGCCGAGTTTGTCGAGCGGCAAAAGCCAGTTCTGCTTGGCCCAGATCGGCACTTCATAGGTGCCGATAGTCATCACGTCGTACTGGCCACCCTTGGTGGCGATGTCGGTGGTGACGCGCTCGCGCAGGACGTTTTCCTCGAGCGTGACCCACTGCAGCTGAATGTCGGGATTTTTGGCGGTGAAGTCGTCGGTCAGCTTCTGCATGCGGACCATGTCGCCATTGTTGACCGTGGCGATCGTGATGGATTCGGCATGCGCGGCGAAAGCGAGGGCGCTGGCCGAGAACAGGCCTAGGGTGAACGTGCGAAGTTTCATCAAAATTCCTCCCATAAACCAAGATGAGCATTTGCCTTGGCTGTGAGCAATTACTCACTTGCGATGAATTATGTCAAGACGGATTCGTTGCTGCAGCGCAGCACGCCGGGTCTCGTGCAGCGGCAAGCCTGGGACGTTTGCGGCATGTCTGACGAAGGATTCGGCCGGGCTGATTGGGCCCGGCGCTTTGCTATCGGGCTTGCTGGGATTCAGCCTACTGGCAAGCGATCTCGCTCAGGATCCAATCGCGGAAGGCGCGGATCTTCGGCACGTTGCGTCGTGCCGTCGGATAGACCAGCCAATAGGCGTGGCCGTCGTCACCGACCAGATCAAAGGGCTGGATCAGGCGGCCGTCGGCAAGTTCGGTCTTGAACAGCGCCTTGGTAACGATCGCCACGCCGTGGCCGGCAATCGCGGCATTGGCCTCGTAGGCCTGCGCGCCCATGCTGGTGCCGGGACGCTTGGCCAGCTCCTCGACCGGCAGGCCGGCGGCGGCAAACCAGTCCCGCCACCAGATGTCACCCGGGTCGAGGATCGGCAGCCGCAGCAGGTCGGCCGGCTCCTTGACGCCGCCGATGCTTGCCGCGAGCTTTGGACTAAGGACCGGCGTGAAATCGGCCCTGAAAAGCATATGGGTCTCGACGCCCGGCCAGTTGCCGCCGCCGGAGCGGATGGCGATGTCGATATCCTCTCTGGCAAAGTCGACAACCCTGTTCGAAGTATCGACGCGCACCGCCAGCGACGGATGCGCGACCTGGAACGAACCGAGATGCTGCGCCAGCCAATTGGAGGCAAATGTCAGCAGCGTCGAAACGCAAAGCACGCCATCGGCGCCGGTGCGCGCGGCGGCATAGGCGCCGCTCAACAGCGCGAACGCCTCGCTGACCGCGGGCGCCAGGCGCTGGCCCGGTTCGGTCAGCACGATCTGTTTTGGCTGGCGCAAGAACAGGGGCGCGCCGATGCGCTCCTCCAGAAGCTTGATCTGATAGCTTGCCGCCGCCTGCGTCATGCCAAGCTCCTGGGCGGCCTTGGTGAACGAGAGATGCCGCGCCACCGCCTCGAACACCCGGATCGCCTGAAGCGGAGGAAGCTGCGAAACCAGCTGCCGTGAATTGAGCTCCGGCATAAGCCCTCCTTATGGGCAGTGATCGACGTTTGATTGGCGGCACCGGCCGGTCCTACCGATATTCCGTATTGAAGATCAATTACGCCTAGAGATAGCGAAGGCTGACGATCATGACCACAATACAGGAAAAGCTGCTTCTTGCTCCAGCCCATGGCTGGTTTTCACGGTTGGCGCGGGGATTGGCAAGGCACGCGGCGCGGAAACGGGCCTATCTCGACGTCCGGGAGCTGCCGCCGCACCTGCAGCGCGACATGGGCTTTCTCGACGGCAACGATCCTTGCGGCCGGCACCAGTAGTGACGCTCGTTTTATCGGGGATTCAGATGCGTTTCGATTTCACATGATCGTTTCCGACCGCCAGCGGCTCGGAGATCATGCGCCCGCAGCCAAGGCGGCGGCGGTCCGCTCATCGGTGATGAGGCCGTTGACCAGCCGCCGGTTGACGGCGGCGAAGATGCCCGGCAGCTTGCGGTCGCCCATGGCAAGCGCGATCACCAGCGACTTTTCGCGCGACGGCAGCGGTGCCGACGACACTCGATCATTGGTGATGCCCTCGATCATGCGGCCGTCACGATCGAATACCCAGCCGACGATCTCGGCGACGCCGCCGGCCTTCTGCAGCGCCTTTAATTCACCCTCCGAAATGAAGCCGTCCTCGTAAAGCGGCGCCTTCGGGCCGAGATCGCCGATGCCGACAAAGGTGACGTCGGCCTCGGCCGCAAGCGCCAGCGTCGGCTGGATCATCGGCTGGCTGAGCAGCATCTCGCGCTCCTCGGGCGAGGAAGCGATGACCGGCAAAGGCATCGGAAACGAACGCGCCTTGACCCTATCGGCCATGGTGAAGATGACGTTGTAGAAGGCCGCCGAGCCGTCCGGCGAGATGTTGCCGGTCAGTGACACCACCTTGTGCTGCGGGCATTCCATCGGCGGCAGTTGCTCGATCGCGGCCTTCAGTGTGCGGCCGGTGCCGATTGCCATGACGATCGGCACCGGCGACCGCAGCCGCCGTTCGATCTCGGCCGCCGCCGCCTCGGCGACGCCGATGACGGTGGAGGAAGAAGAAGGGTCGCTCGGCACCACCTCGACCAGATCAAGCGCAAAGCGCGATTTCAGCCGTGCCGCAAGGTCGAGGCAATTGGCGATCGGGTGGTCGACGCGCACCTTGATCAGCCCTTCGGAGACTGCGAGCGACACCAGCCGCTGCGCCGTCTGCCGCGAGATGCCAAGCGTGGCGGCGATCTGGTCCTGGGTGTTGCCTGCGACATAATAGAGCCAGCCGGCACGCGCCGCGTCGTCCAGCCTGTTGCCGCCGCTGTCCTGCCGCGAATTCAAGTTCCTGCCTCCCAACCCCGCCGAGCATAAGAGGCGGAGCGCAGTAGTTTCGCAGGGAATGAACTTGCGCGCAATTGCCTATTGTAAGAGCAATTGCTTAGTAATGAAACTTGGTGTTTGGAGCGAAGTGACAGGTCGACCCAGTCTCGTTGCAACAGCAAGGCTGTCGAGGTCGCACCAATCCCGGTTCTAAAGCGCGTTGCGTTCGATCGGCCTCATGCGACGCGTTTTAGGTTCTTTTTTATGCATGTCGTCATCGCAAAACCGCTGCACACTTTGCGCGACATGCATTAGCGGGGACGCGGCGGTTTATCTCGCGCGCTAAACGCTTTAAGGAATTTTTTGAGAATGGAGCCTTGCATGACGCCGAAAGCGGTTTTCTGGGATATGGACGGTACGCTGGTCGACAGCGAGCCGCTGCACGAGGCGGCGCTGATTGCGGCGCTGCACAGCGTCGGCATCGCGCCGCCGGCCGACCTGCATGAGCGCGTGCTCGGCATCGCCGCAGGGCCGGTCTACGAAATGCTGCGCGACGAGTTCGGCCTCGACCTGCCTTTCGACGACTGGATCGTGCGCAAATACGATCACTATCTGCCGATGGCCGAAACGCTGATGCCACGCACCGGCGCGATCGAGATTTTCAATGAGCTGCGCGCGCTTGGCGTGCCGCAAGCGGTGGTGTCCAACTCGGACAGGCTGATCGTCGATGCCAATCTGCGCGCCGTACGCCTCGTATATCCGGGCATGAAGACGGTCAGCCGCAACGACGTGCGTGAAGGCAAGCCGCATGCCGAACCTTTCCTGCGCGCCGCCTGGTTGGCCGACGTCGATCCCGCCGAGGCCGTGGCGGTCGATGACAGCGTGACCGGCGCCACGGCGGGGCTGGCAGCTGGAATGAAGACGATTTTCTGGCCAGAGGTGCCCATGGAGGGGCCGCCGGGGGCGATTGTCATCGACAGCGTCGGCGAATTGCGGGCCGAACTCGGGCTTTAAGCCAGGCCCGGCGGGACCGCGCTCAACTCCGGTAGGCAGGCTCCTGCTCGTCGAGGATCGCCTTCAGTTCGGAAAGGTGGCGCTCGGCCTGGCCGGGATAGTCTTCCTGTTCCCTTGCCGCTTTCTCCGCGATCTCATCCGACAGTACCCGCAGCGGCTGGCCGGTCCACAGCGCCTTGATATAGGTTTCGGCGGCGCGCTCGAAATAGAACATGCGGTTGAAGCTGTCGGCGACGCTGTCGCCGATGACCAGCACGCCATGGTTGCCCATCACCATCACCTTGACCTTCGGGTCGACAAGAAGCTGGGAGCAGCGCTCGCCCTCTTCCTCGAAGGCCAGCCCGCCATAATGAGCGTCGACGACATGGCGGTTGAAGAAGATTGCCGAGTTCTGGTCGACCGGCGGCAGCGTCGAGTCGGCGAGCGAGGCAAGCACGGTGGCGTGGATCGAGTGGACATGCATGACGCAGCGCGCATGACGCACGTTGCGATGAATGGCACCATGCAGGCCCCACGCCGTCGGATCGGGCGCATTCGGGCCGACCAGCGTGTCGGGATCATTGGCGTCGATCAGAAGCAGATCGCTCGCCTTGATGCGCGAGAAATGCACCTGGTTGGGGTTCATCAGGAATTGCGAACCATTGTCGTTGACGGCCAGTGAGAAATGGTTGGCCACCGCCTCGTGCATGTTAAGCCGCGCCGTCCAGCGGAAGGCGCAAGCGAGGTCGACGCGCTCCTCATAGAACGGCAGGTTGGTCAGCACTTCCTTCTGCAGGCGCGTGATGCTCATCGTAAACCTCCGTGAAAGAAGCAAGGATGCCGCGCGGCTGGAACACGCGCAACCGGTTTCGTTTGGTACAGGCGAGCGCCGTTATGCCGCCGTGCTGGTGGCCGCGCCGACCCGAAGCCCGCCATGCTCGACGATGAAATCGATCACCTGCTGCAGGCCCTTGCCGCGCGACAGGTCGGTGAAGCCGAACGGCCGCTTGCCGCGCATGCGGGCAGCATCGCTCTCCATGATTTCGAGATTGACGTTCACGTAGGGAGCGAGATCACTCTTGTTGATGACCAGGAAGTCGGACCGGGTGATCGCCGGGCCGCCCTTCCTCGGGATTTCCTCGCCCTGACAGACCGAGATGACATAGAGCGTCAGGTCGGCAAGGTCCGGAGAAAACGTGGCAGCGAGGTTGTCGCCGCCCGATTCGATGAAGACGACATCGAGATCCGGGAATTTCTTGGTCATCTCGGCGATCGCTTGCAGATTGATAGAGGCGTCCTCGCGGATGGCGGTGTGCGGGCAGCCGCCGGTTTCAACACCCATGATGCGATCCTCGGGCAGCGCCTGAAGCCGGGCCAGCATCATGGCATCTTCCTTGGTGTAGATGTCGTTGGTGACGACGGCGATCGAGAACTCGTCGCGCAGCGCCTTGCAAAGCTTTTCGGTGAGCGTCGTCTTGCCGGAGCCGACCGGGCCGCCGATGCCGATGCGAAGAGGACCGTTGGCTTGTGTCATCTAGGGAACTCCGTGATGGCAAGAATGGCGAAGCCGAGCCCGATCAACAGACAGAGCGGCGAATAGTAGCTGACATCAAGCCGCGCGAAAGGCTGTTCGGGCGCCAGCCGGCGCCACCAAGGCGTGAAGCCGGCAATGCCGCGCGCCAGGAAGACCAGTGCGATGAGCAGCGCTGTGGCGGCAAGCCCTGCCTTGGGAAAGGGCGTAGCAAACACACCTTCGAGCGCCATGGGCCACAGTGTCGCCAGGCCCAGGCATGCGGCAATGGCGAAGCTGGCGAAGGGTGCCGGCATCTCGTCGACGCCGCGAAAGCCGATGACCGCGCGAGCGCAGGAGGCGGCGTCCCTGCCCGGCCAGATGCCGCCAATGCCCCAATAAACATGCAGCGTGGTGATCAGCAGCAGGACCAGCGAGAGCGCGAAGGCGAGAATGATCATGAGCTCAGACCCGAGGCAAACAGGTAGCTTCCGCCAACTTTGAAATTCCAGCCACCATTGTCCTCGCTATGGTCAGGCCTGAACCGCAGTGTTGCGCCACCAGCAAAACGAATTTCTGCTTGTTGCCGAAATCCACGCAACTGTGTCCCGACGACTATGGTCCCGATCATCAATTCGATTTCCTTGGCGATCCGACGTGGATTGTCTGACGAGCGCAGACTATAGCCGTTGGGACCACGCAACTCCCATGCAGCGGAGGCCAAAAAGAGATCGCGCTTGGCAATCCTGGAATAACCAGTGCGACGTTTGCCGCTCCTGCGCTTTGCGTAGCGACGCGGCTCAGTTGCACCAAACCCGAGGTTGATCGTCGATCCGATCGAATGCCCGACCACACAGACCGACAACTGGCGAACGCCATTGAGTGCCTCGACAAGGTGAAGCCTGTTCGCGCTGAGGCTCATGAGCGGAACAGCCGCGAATATTGCGTCTCGTGCTTCATCGCCATGATGTCCGAGACGAACGCGCAGCCGCCGAGATCGTCAAGCGTCGAGCCGGAAGCGCGAGCGGCAGTTTCCAACGCCAGTGGCTCGAAGCCGGCGAGCAGCGCCGTCGCTCCGGTCTGGCCGATGACGCCGAGCCGGATCGCGGCCTGGACGAGATTGGAGAAGAAGGCCTGCAGAAAGGCCGCCAGGGCGTCCCGCAGCGCAATGCCGTGATCGCCGGCAACGGCGCCGACGGCAACGCAATAGGCACATTCGGCCGGCAGGCGATCCAGAACCTGGCACGGCCAGGCGAAGGCCGCCTTCAGGAAAGCAGCGCCCTGCAGCATGGTCTCGGCATGGCGCTCGCGCGAGCCTGCCAGAGCTTCGGCAAGGGCGACGATTTCATCGAGATCGCCGGTTTCGCGCGCCCTGCGCCAGCTTTCGGCAAACAGCACCGCATCATTCCAGCCCGAACCCATCTCGACCAGCGTTTCCAGCCACGCGGCGAGCTCTTTGCTGTCGGCAACCAGCCCGGCATGCACGGCTTGCTCGAGACCATGGCTGTAGGAAAAGCCGCCGACCGGGAAGGAAGGCGACAGCCACGCCATCAGCCGCAACAAAGCAATATTGGAAGGCTGGGCAACCTTGGAAGGCTGGTCAGTCATGGTCATGGTCATGCGAATGGCTGTGGGAATGCGATTCGCTATGGGTATGGGAATGCGCTTCGGCGTGGCTGTGCGCATGCGCCTCGGCATGAGCGTGGCCGTGGCCGCCATGCCCGGAATAGGCGCCGCGCACCGGCTTGAACGGCTCGGAGACGTCGCTCACCGTGGCGCCCAATCCCTCCAGCATCGCCTTGATGACATGGTCGCGCAGAATGAGGATGCGCCCAGCTTCGATGGCGGCTGCGAGATGGCGGTTGCCGATGTGCCAGGCAAGCTCTGCCAGATGGACAGGGTCGCTGGCCCTGATATCGTAAAGCGGCTCTTCGGCCGCGATGATCTCGATGTGGCGGCCATCCTCCAGCACCAGCCGGTCACCATGGTTCAAGCTCACCGGTTCGGGCAGGTCGACCAGCACCTTGTCGTTACGCACCGTTTCGATGGCGCGGCGGCGCAGATGCCGCTCGTCATGGGCAAGCACCGCACTGTCGTATGGCGTGGTGGTTCCGGCTTCGCCTGCGGCCAGGACGGAGACGGCGCGCGGGAATTTGGTGAAGTCGGTGCGAATATCGAGCTTCATGTAAAAACTGCCTCTCCCAAAAAGCCTAGCCTATCGCGTCCGCCGCCCCAATGGGGCTCAGACGATCGTGTCGAAGAGCCGCAGGATGAACGATATCTGATAGACGAGCGCGCCGGCGACAAAGGCGATGTGAAAGCGGCGGTCGCGCAGCAGGATCGCAATGACGCAAAGCGCGACGAAAACCGGCGTGCGGATCAGATATTCGACACCAAAATGGGCGAAATGCTCCGGCCCTTTCAGCAGCGTATCGATTACGTCGAGCAGATAGGTCGCCGCCAGCAGGCCGAAGAACCAGGCCCGGCGCGAATAAAAGAAATCCTCATAGCTGGTGTAGTCCAGCATCGAATCCGGAAACAGCAGCGCGCAGAGCAGGAACAGCGTGACGGCGTAGAAGATGATGAACAGGTATTTGCCGAAGGTCCAATTCTCGATCTGGAACAGGCCGAACTCCCACCACCAGAAATGCACCAGCATTAAAAGCACCGACGCAACCCAGGCGAGGTGCACGGGATAGAGCCGGTATTGGCCGGGATGCTGGACGATGCGGGCGACCCCCGACAGCAGGCGGGTGACGCCGAGGCCGATCACCATGCCCAGGACGATGCGGATATGCGGGAAAATGTCGTGGGCGTAGGGGAGTTGCGGGTCCATAGGCCTGGCGCGGCATGTTCTACATCGGTCGTTCTAACGCCTGTGGTTCAGAACAGGAAGTAGCGTTGCGCCATCGGCAGCACGGTAGCCGGCTCGCACGTCAGGAGTTCCCCGTCGGCGCGGACCTCATAGGTTTCGGGGTCGACCTCGACATGCGGCGTGGCGTCATTGAGCACCATCGAATGCTTGCCGATGCCGCCGCGGGTGTTTTCGACCGCGACCATCTGCTTGTCGACGCCGAGCCTGCCGCGCAGGCCGGCGTCGAGCGCGGCCTTCGAAACGAAGGTCACCGACGAATTGGTCATCGCCTTGCCGTAGGCCCCGAACATCGGCCGGTAATGCATCGGCTGCGGCGTCGGGATCGAGGCGTTGGGATCGCCCATCGGGGCGGCGGCGATCATGCCGCCGATCAGCACCATGTCCGGCTTGACGCCGAAAAAGGCCGGATTCCACAGCACGAGATCGGCGCGTTTTCCCACCGCCACCGAGCCGATGTCCTTCGACAGGCCATGCGCGATGGCCGGATTGATGGTGTATTTGGCGATGTAGCGGCGGACGCGGAAATTGTCGTTGTCGCCGGTCTCCTGCGGCAGCGAACCGCGCTGGCGCTTCATCTTGTCGGCGGTCTGCCAGCAGCGGATCGCCACTTCGCCGACACGGCCCATGGCCTGGCTGTCCGACGAGATGATCGAGAAGGCGCCGATGTCGTGCAGAATGTCTTCGGCGGCGATGGTTTCCTTGCGGATGCGGCTCTCGGCAAAGGCGATGTCTTCGGGGATCGACGGCGACAGATGGTGACAGACCATCAGCATGTCGAGGTGTTCGGCCAGCGTGTTGACCGTGTAGGGGCGGGTCGGATTGGTCGAGGACGGAATGACGTTGGGCAGGCCGCAGACCTTGATGATATCAGGTGCGTGGCCGCCGCCGGCGCCTTCGGTGTGGAAGGCATGGATGGTGCGGCCCTTGATCGCCGCGACCGTGTTTTCGACGAAGCCGGACTCGTTCAGCGTGTCGGTGTGGATCATCACCTGCACGTCGTAATCGTCGGCGACCGACAGGCAGCAGTCGATTGCAGCCGGTGTCGTGCCCCAGTCCTCATGCAGCTTCAGCGAGCAGGCGCCGGCGAGCACCATCTCCTCGAGCGCGGCAGGCAGCGACGCGTTGCCCTTACCCGACAGGCCGATATTCATCGGGAAGGCGTCGAAAGACTGGATCATGCGCGCCAGATGCCACGGCCCCGGCGTGCAGGTGGTCGCCAGCGTGCCGTGCGCCGGGCCGGTGCCGCCGCCGAGCATGGTGGTGATGCCCGACATAAGCGCTTCCTCGATCTGCTGCGGGCAGATGAAGTGGATATGCGCGTCGAAGCCGCCGGCGGTCAGGATCTTGCCCTCGCCGGCGATGATCTCGGTGCCGGGACCGATGATGATGGTGACGCCGCCTTGGGTATCCGGATTGCCGGCCTTGCCGATCGCGGCGATACGGCCGTCCCTGAGGCCGATATCTGCCTTGACGATACCGGCGGTGGCATCGACGACCAACGCATTGGTGATGACGGTGTCGACCGCGCCTTGCGCGCGCGACACCTGGCTCTGGCCCATGCCGTCGCGGATGACCTTGCCGCCGCCGAACTTCACCTCCTCGCCGTGAAGAGTGAGATCCCTTTCGACCTCGATGAACAGCTCGGTGTCGGCGAGCCGGACCTTGTCGCCGACGGTCGGGCCGTACATCTGCGCATAGGCGGCGCGGGTGATTTTAGCCATCAGCAATTGCTCCCGAAATACAGCCCGAAAATACCGCTTGTCGAAGCCGGGCCCCACATTGCCGCCATCCTATGGTCACGCAATGACCCGCTGAGCGACACTTTCCGATCCCATTTAGCGTTTGAGGTGGCCGGGCCACCCCAAAACGACCATTTGCCAATCGATGGAAAGGAACATCCATGCGCAAAACGACACTTCTGGCAGCCGCCGCCACGCTGGTGCTCGCAACCGCCGCCAGCGCCCAGCAACAGCCTGCGCAGCAGCCCAGTCCGGCGCCGGCTGCGCCTGCTCCTGCCGCGCCCGGGGCGCAGCCGCAGGCGCCCACCATCCAGGCGATCAACGTCGTCGATATCAAGGATCTGCCCGCGGCCACTCAAGCCAAGGTCAACGAGGTGATCGCCAAGCGCAGCGATGCCGACCTGCAGAAACTGCGCGGCTCGATCGACGCGACACCGCAGGTAAAATCCGCGCTCGAAGCCAAGGGGCTCACCTCGGCGCAGGTGATCGCCGCCAGCATGAGCACCAATGGCGCGCTGACGCTGATCACCAAGAAAGCGAGCTGACGAGACGAGGCGGCGGGCCGGCGCCCGGCCAGCCCGCCGCATCGCAAAGGGAACCTTCACGGGGGACGTTACGTTTCGGTCCTGTCGCCCTGACACGAGCCTCGAAAAGGACCCTGAGAACGAGCGATGGCGATCACCACCTTCTCCGACACCAGATGGCTGCATGGGATTGCCGCGACCGCGTTTCTGGCAGCCAGCATTCCGCACGCCGCGCTGAACGCGCAGAGCCTCGACAGCGCCGAGACCGTCAACCGGATCGTCGGCTCGGAGGTCGGCCAGGAAGAGGCCCAGACAAATGCGGAAGCCGGCAAGGTCAGTTCGGCGATCGACCGCACGCGTGAAAACATCGCCGCCGTGCGCAAGACATCCAAGCTCGACAAGGTCGATATCGTGTTTCTTACCGATGCCGCGCGCACCGAAGGCGGCCCGCCGCCGGCGATCGAAAACAAGGTCAGGCAACATCGGGACGACATCGCCGAGCTGCGCAAGGAGATCGAGGCGAACGCATTGCTGTTCAACGCCATCGATTCGCGGCGAGTGCAAACCGAGGACGTTCTGGCGGTGGAATTCGACGATCCGGGAAAGGTCGTCATCTATGCGGCGGCCAAGCCGCCCGGCTGAGCCGAAACTGCTCGACGCCTTCGATCTCACAGCGCGCCCATGATCTTCTGCTGAAATCCGTAGACCTCGCGCTTGCCGCCGAACGGCACCAGGGTAACGTCGCGCTCTTGGCCGGGCTCGAAGCGCATGGCGGTGCCGGCAGCGATGTCGAGGCGCATGCCGCGGGCCTTGTCGCGATCGAATCTCAGTCCCTCATTGGTCTCGAAGAAATGATAATGGCTGCCTACCTGGATCGGCCGGTCGCCGCCGTTGGCTACCTTCAAGGTGACCGTCGCCAGACCCTTGTTCAGTTCGATCTCGCCGCTTGCCGTGATGATTTCGCCGGGGATCATCGCGGCCTCACACGACGCCGAAAGCGAGGCCGGCGCCAATCACGGCACAAGCGGCGCCAGCGGCGCGGGCAAGCCTGCGGAAGCGCCAGCCGAGGCCGAGACCGGCCGCGATGCCGACGGCGTGGAGCAGTGCCGTGGCAACGGCAAAGCCCGCCATATAGCCGAGTCCGCCGACATTCTCAGGCACCTCGGTGCCATGGGCATAGCCGTGGAACAGCGCGAACAGGCCGGTGACGGCGACGCCGGCCGAGACAGGAAGATCGACGGCGAGCGCAACCAGCAGCCCGAGTGCCACGACGGACGCCAGTATCGCCGGCTCGACGAAAGGCATCGGCACATGCAGCATGCCGAGCACGCCGCCGGCCAGCATGACGCTTACGAAGGCCAGCGGCCATGCCCAGATCGCTTTGTCGCCCCTGAGCGCGGCCCATAGGCCGACGGCAATCATCACCGTCATGTGATCGAGGCCGGAGAGCGGGTGGGAGAAGCCGGCGGTGAAGGACCAAACCGTGCCGGCGCCGACATGGGCATAGGCTGGCATTGCTGCCGCCAGCAGCAGGACCGCCGACAGCGTTGAGCGTTTCATCGTGGCGGGGATCATCGGCGTAGCTTCCATCTTCGAGTACCTCTCACGCCGCCTTGCGGGCCGGAGCGCAGCCCTCTGCCTTGAGGACGCGCCTGGTGGAGGCCGGATATTTCGTCAGCAGCGCTGCCGGACGGATCGGGCGGGCCGAGAAGTTGCCGCCGCAATTCGGACAGGCGCCGCCGAGCACGTTTTGTGCGCAGTCGGCGCAAAAGGTGCATTCGAAGGTGCAGATCACCGCATCCGTCGCATCGGGCGGCAGATCCTTGTCGCAGCACTCGCAGTTGGGACGCAGCTCAAGCATTTTCCTCTCCTTGGCGGTGTTATCTGATCGGCTCGTGCACGGTCACCAGCTTGGTGCCGTCTGGAAACGTCGCCTCGACCTGCACATCGTGGATCATTTCCGCAATGCCTTCCATCACCTGGGCCCGGGTGACGACATGGGCGCCGGCCTCCATCAGCTCGGCGACCGCGCGGCCGTCGCGGGCACCCTCGACGACGAAATCGGTGATCAGCGCGATCACTTCCGGATGATTGAGCTTGACGCCGCGTTCGAGCCGCTTGCGGGCCACGATCGCCGCCATGGCGATCAGCAGCTTGTCTTTCTCCCTCGGCGTCAGATTCATGCTTTTTCCTGCGGTGGCACAATCGAAATCAGAGTGACCATAATTTGGGCAGGCCCGCCCGTCCGTTGAGCAATTCGACAAGCGGCACCAGCCGCTTGCGGAGCTGGTAGCCGTCCTCAGCGAAGAGCCTCGCAAGAAGCTTGCCAGATTTCCGCACGCTCCAGAAACTGACGCCGCCCTGGCCGCCAACTATGCCCCGGGCCGGCTCGAGCAAAGCCTCTGCCCGTGGCGACAGCATCAGCAGCGTCGCCACGGCGACGGCACCGCCGGCCGCTGCGGGACGGTTCAAGGTGGCCGCAATGTCCGGCCCGATGCGGAACTCCTCTGCATGGACCAGCGCCCCGTCCTGGCGGACGCGCCAGCGGTCGTGGAAATGGCCTTGCGAAGCCCGTTCACCCATGGCCAGGCGGCCGAAGACGGTAGCCTCCAGGATCAGCGCCTCGGCTCCGGTGGCAAGCTCCACGTCAAGGCTGCGGGCAAAGGCCGAGCGGTCGAAGACGATGGTTTCCTGTGGCAGCCAGGCAATGTGGCCGTTTTCCCCGACAGTCAGTTGCACCCGCACTTCGGCGCGGTCGGATGCGGCGCGATAGATTTTCTCGCAGGCCTGCGTTGTTATGGTTGCGGAGGCGCCGGCACCGACATCGACCTCCCAGGCGAGACGGTCGCCACCGGTCAGCCCACCGGCGGTGTTGATCAGGACGGCTTCCAGCGGATCGGCCGAGACCGCCGGCATGCGGATCTTGGCCGAACCGTCCTGGTACAGACGCCGAAGACGCGTGCGGCCTCCGTTCCAGTCGCAGCCAAGCCGCGCGACGCCGGCAACACGCTGGGCCGGCGGCACTGAAGTCAAGCTATATGCGATCGTATCCACGACACCAACGTTAAGCACTGCGGCGGCTTTGTCGATATATAGCTTGTTGCTTGACAGCGTTTCGGTTTCTATAGAGGGAGCCACCTTGGTACGGTCACCGGCGCCTGGCGGGGGTAAAAGGCGACGATGACGACGTAATCGAGGACAAAAGGGGCGCTGATCAGTTGGCGTCGGGAAACGACAGAGTTGGGGAAGAAACCGAATGGCTGACCAGCTGGCAAACGATATCATCGCCAAGATCAAGGCTCATGCCGAGCCGGGCGGCGAGGAAATCACCACCAGTACCGAACTGACCGCCCTTGGCATCCATTCGCTGGAACTGACGGAGATCATCTTCGATCTCGAGGAAGAGTATGGCATCGAAATCGAGATGAACACTGTCGATGCCTGGAGCAATCTGAAGAATGTCGGCGACATGGTCGAGGCGGTTCGCGCGCTGATCGCGAAAAAAGCCTGACTGAATGCACAAGCGCGTCGTCATCACGGGCATCGGCGGATTATGCGGGCTCGGCACCAATGCATCGGCAATCTGGAATGAAATGCGCGCCGGCCGTTCGGCAATCGGCGCGATCGACAATCCGCTGCTGCATGATCTGAAGGTCAAGGTCGGCTGCGAAATCAAGGCGCTTCCCGAGCACGGCATCGACCGCAAGCAGGTCGTGTCGATGGACCGCTTCAGCCTTCTGGCGACGATCGCCGCGCGGGAGGCGGCACAGCAGGCGGGATTGAACCCGCACGCGGCCAACACCTACCGGATGGGCACCATCGTCGGCGTCGGCGTCTGCGGCTGGGAGGCAATCGAAGAGAACTATCGCGCCATCCTGCTCGAAGGCAAGAACCGCGCCGGCATCTTCACCGTCCCGAAAGTAATGCCGGGCGCAGCAGCCGGCCATGTCAGCATGAATCTTGGTCTGCGCGGGCCGGTGTTCGGCATCACCTCTGCCTGCTCGTCATCCAACCACGCCATTGCCTCGGCGGTCGATCAGATCAGGCTCGGCCGGGCCGACGTCATGGTCGCCGGCGGCACCGATGCGCCGCTGGTCTGGGGCATCCTCAAGGGCTGGGAGGCCCTGCGGGTACTGTCGCCGGACACCTGCCGGCCGTTTTCGGCCGACCGCCAGGGGCTCGTGCTCGGCGAAGGCGCCGGCATGGTGGTGCTGGAAACATATGAGCATGCCATGGCGCGCGGTGCCGCCATCCTTGCCGAAATCGCCGGCGTCGGCCTTTCCGCCGACGCCTCCGATATCGTCGCGCCAACCATCGAAGGGCCTGAGGCGGCGATGCGCTTCTGCCTCGTCGATGCCGGGCTCAATCCCGAGGACGTCGACTATCTCAACGCGCATGGCACCGGCACCAAGGCCAACGATCAGATCGAGACGGCGGCGATCAAACGCGTGTTCGGCGGCAATGCCTACAAGCTTTCGGTGTCCTCGACCAAATCGATGCACGCCCACTGCCTCGGCGCCTCCGGCGCGCTGGAAATGATCGCCTGCGTGATGGCGATCCGCGAAGGCATCGTGCCGCCGACCGCCAATTATCGGGAAGCCGACGCCGACTGCGATCTCGACATCACGCCGAACGTGGCGCGCGAACGCACTGTGCGCACCGCGATCAGCAACAGCTTCGCCTTCGGCGGCACCAATGCGGTGCTGGCGGTCAAGGCCGTGTGACCGCACCCCTTGCGGGTCCTTCACCGGGGCCGGCGCAACTTTCCATGCGCATATTGATCGCGCCAGGCGTCGCGCCTAACTCTCTGCGACCCGCCATGACCGTGCCGCTCGGCGCGGTCCCTACCAGGAGTTTCGATGACCGATCTGTCCGCGTTTCCGATTGCTAGGCGCTGGCCGGCGAGCCACCCCGACCGCATCCAGCTTTATTCGTTTCCGACGCCGAACGGGGTGAAGATATCGATCGCGCTGGAGGAACTTGGCCTCCCTTACGAGCCGCATGCCGTCGATATCGGCAAGAACGAGAGCTGGACCCCGGAATTCCTGTCTTTGAACCCGAACGGCAAGATACCGGCGATGATCGATCCGGACGGCCCGGGCGGCAAGCCGATCGGCTTGTTCGAATCCGGCGCCATCCTGCTTTACCTCAGCGACAAGACCGGCAAGCTGGTCCCGGCAGACGCGACGCTGCGTTATGAGACGATCCAGTGGGTGTTCTTCCAGATGGCTTCGATCGGGCCGATGTTCGGCCAAGTCGGATTCTTCCACAAATTCGCCGGGCGCGAAATCGCCGACAAGCGCCCGCTGGAACGTTATCGCGACGAGTCGCGACGACTGATCGGCGTCCTCGAAACGAGGCTCAAGGGCCGCAGCTGGATCATGGGCGACGATTACACCATCGCCGATATTTCGATGCTTGGGTGGGTGCGCAATCTGATCGGCTTCTACGAGGCGCGGGAACTCGTCGGTTTCGACGATTTCCCCAGCGTGGGCGCATGGCTGGAGCGTGGCCTCGCCCGGCCGGCGGTGCAGAGGGGCCTCACCATTCCGGCCAGAAGCTGATCTTACGTCGATTCCGCTCGGCTATTTTGCCTTGGTCCGGGGTTTTGAGCCGCCCTTGCCGACTACGGAAGCAGCAAGCGACGCCGCACCTTTGGCGGTGGCAAGCACGGCACCGGCGGCGACATTGGCCGTTGCTTTAACAGTGCGCATTGCGCTGCCTGCGATCGATCCTCTGCTGCTTGCCGATCTTTTGGGCTTGGGTGCAGCGGCTTTGGCCGCGGCAGGCACCACCTTCTTCGGCGCTGCCTTGCCAAAGCTGGGCTTTGCCGCATCCTTGGAGCGGGCCGCCGCTGCCGGGCCGGCGCTGGTTTTCGCTCGAGTTGCTTTTGATCGTGTTGCCCTGCCCTTGGCGGGCGCAGGCTTTCTTGCCATGGTTTCCATCGAACGGTTCCCTCATGGGCACAATTGCCGTGTCCGGGATAACGGCCTGAAACTGTCAAGGTTCCGGCCGGGCGGTTCCTTGCAAGTCAGGCCAGGTCGCCGACCACCAGGTCGGCGGGCCGCCGACGGGCAAGCACGCGGTCGATGTTCGGCATATCGTTAGAGGCGATCCAGGCGCGCGCGTCCTCGTCGGAGCGGCCGTGCTCGTGCCATCGCGCCAGCAGTCGGCGCTCGAGCTCGGCGCGCGGCACATCGACGAAGATCGAGAAGTCGAACAGCGGCGCCAGCCGCGTCCAGGGTTCCTCGTCGAGCAGGAGATAATTGCCTTCGACCAGAATGAATTTGGTGTCGGCGGCGACAATCGCAGCGGCGGCGCGCGACAGCTCCATGCTGCGGTCGAAGACCGGGATGGCGATATCCGGCTCGCCGGCGCGGATGCGCTTCAGCAGCGCTTCGAAGCCGGCAAAATCAAAGGTTTCCGGAGCACCTTTTCGCGCGCGAAGGCCGCGTCGATCGAGAACGACGTCATCGTAATGGAAGCCATCCATCGGCACGACTTCCGCCGTGCCTTCCGGCAGCAGGTCGTGCAAGCCTGTCGACAATGTCGACTTGCCGGCGCCGGGCGGACCGGCAATGGCAACGATGAAGCGCGGCGCCTTGCCGGCGCGCTTGAAAATGGCAGCAGCGATATGGGCGATTTCTGACATTGGCCCCCTTACGGTGGTTCTGGCGCATTTTGGCGGCAGTTTTCGAAAATTTCAAACGCCGGATTGTGCCAAGCCTTCAATCGGGCCCGGATTGACCGATCCGCAGGAAATCGCTGTCGAAGGCGATGTCGCGCACGGCACCGTCAGCCGCCAGGATGCGCATGCGGCCCGGCGAGGTCGTGACGTCGTGCGGCGGCTCGCGGGATGGCCATGGCAGCGCGCCGATGACATGGCGGAACGAAAAGCGGCGCCCTTCGGAAAGGGCAAAGGCGGTCGCCACGCCTTCGCGCTTCAGCCAGTTGTCGCCGAGCGATGCGGCGTGGCCGACGGCCGTGCGGCCGTCCTCGATGCCGAGCACGCCGCGGTGGCGGCCACTCCATGGCGCATAATCGCGCCCGCCGTTGCTGACCCACAGCATGGTGACCGGCAGTTCGGCCGGGTTCTTCAGCACCAGCACGAGATCGGCTTCCGCCTGGCGCGCCAGCGCGGTCCAGCCCGGCCCGCCATGATCGGCCTCGACCAGCGTCACGAAGTCCTCACGCAGCTGGTCCATGCGATAGGTGGTCAGGTCAATCGTGCCGCCGTTGGCGGCGGGAAAGCGCGTCAGGTCGGCGGTTCGCGCCGGGTAGGCGAGCAACGAGCGGCCGCGGGCCGGATCGGGCTCCGGCGCCTCACTCGGCGTTGCGGCAAGGCGCTTGGGCGAGAAGGCCAGCCTGCCGCCGGCCGTCATCACCGTCATCGGGTGGTGGGCGACGGGAATGGCGCCGGCGCCGCCGGAAAAGACGTGTTCCTGATAGAGAAAGGGATGATCGTCGCGCAAGGTCAGGATCTTGTCGACGGTTGCGCCCATGACCGGGCGCTGCAGGCGGAAGACGGCGCGCCAGCCGTCGGCCGTTGCCGCGCTGTCGACGACGTCCCAGCGACTATTTGCCGGCCAGCCATGCAAAGGTGCCGCTTCGACGTCGCTGATCGAGAACGGCGCGCAGAGGAAATCGCCGGACAGGTGGACCGTCCCTTCAGGCAGGTCTTTCGGCAGCATCTCGCGCGGCTCGCCGACCCAGGGTGCGCGATGCAGCGGCTTCAGCCGGCGGCCATCGATATCGACCGTCATGTCGGCGAGATGGCCGACGGCAAGATCGACCGATACCGAAATGCCCGTCGCCGTGATCGTGACCGTATCCATGTGCACCTACCGATTCTGCCAGCCCGATTCTGGCGGCCCGATTCTGCCGGCGCCAGCAAAGCCCACTCGCCGCCGGTTGCGCAAGCGCGGTGGCCGGGAATTCACATTAGGCGGCTCGGCACAGCCGGCACATGGGCCTGTGGACAGGGCACCGATCCAGGCCCGACCGATATTAACCAAATGGACTGTGCCTTTGCGTTAAGATAGCTTCGCCTCGTCTCAGAAACTGCCTGCCTTCGGAACTGACTTGTCCGCCTTCCGGTTCTTTTCGTCCATCCACAAATGCGTCGCTGTGCTGGCGCTGCTGCTGTTTGCTGCCGGCTGCACGACTGTCACGCCGCCCGACAGCGTGCTGGCGGTACCGGCGCCGCCGCAGAAATATGCCGCCATGGTCATCGATGCCGGCACCGGCAAGACGCTGTTCGAGGTCAATTCGACGGCGCCGCGTTATCCGGCGTCACTGACCAAGATGATGACGCTCTACCTTCTGTTCGAGGCGCTGGATTCTGGCCGCATCAGCAAGGAGACACAAATTCCGGTGTCGGACAACGCCGCCCGGCAGCCGCCGACCAAGCTGCGGTTCAGGCGCGGCGAGACCATCGACGTCGATTCGGCGATTCGCGCCATCGTCGTCAAATCGGCCAATGACGTGGCGGTCGCAATTGCCGAATATCTCGGCGGCAGCGAAGAGGGGTTCGCCGGCATGATGACCGCCAAGGCGCGCCAGATCGGCATGAGCAGCACCGTGTTCCGCAACGCCTCGGGCCTGCCGGACGGCGACCAGCACACCAGCGCGCGCGACATGGCGGTGCTCGGCATGGCGCTGCACGCCCGCTTCCCGCAGCATTTCCACTATTTCTCCGAAAGCGACTTCATGTTCCGCGGCAGGCTGGTGCGCGGCCACAACGACATGCTCGGCCGGGTGCGCGGGGTCGACGGCATCAAGACCGGCTACATCAGGGCTTCGGGCTTCAATATCGTCACCTCCTATAATGCGGACGGGCACAGGCTGATCATCGTGGTGATGGGCGCCGACAGCGCGCGCCAGCGCAACGACCACGTCGAGGCGCTGATCCAGCGCAGCCTGTTGCCGACCTCCGAGGCAAAGACGCGGCTGCTGTATGCCGAGGAGCAGTGACAGTTGAAGTCCGAGTGTTGACCGCGTGCGGGTTCAGGCGACAAACGCAGAGCCGCCGTTTTGCGCGACACTGCTGAGATACTTTGCCGGCGGCTTGCCAAGCGCTTTCTTGAACATGGTGATGAAGGCGGTGACCGATTCGTAACCGAGATCGGCCGAAATCTGCTGCACGCTGGCGCCGGAGGCCAGTTCGCGCATTGCGACGATCAGGTGCAGTTGCTGGCGCCAGCGCCCGAAGGTCAGCCCTGTCTCTTTCACCACGAGACGTGCGAGACTGCTCTCGCTGAGCGCGGCGCGACTGGCCCATTCCGCCAGGGTGCTGCGATCGGCAGGATCTTGCGCCAACGCCGCGGCGATGCGCCTCAAGCGCGGCTCGGACGAGATCGGCAAATGTAGCTGCTGGACAGGCATGCGCGGCAGTTCGGTGAGCAGAGCCCTGGTCAGGAGCTCGCCCCTGGCGTCATCGTCCTCAACGCGATCCGTCAGCTCGATGATGAGCTCGCGCAGCAACGGCGTGATCGAAAGCGTGCAGCACCGGTCCGGCAGGTCGGTAGCTCCCGGTTCGATATAGACGAAGAAGATCCGGGCGTTGGCGGTCGCGATATTGCTGTGCTGCATGCCACCCGGAATCCACACCGCGCAATGCGGCGGCACCATCCACAGGCCGCTGGGGACGCGACATGTGACGCCGCCGCCCAGCGCGAAGACAAGTTGCCCCTTGCGGTGGTGGTGGTCCGGCACCTCCGCCCTGGTCTCGGGAACGTCAACGCGCACGGCGATTGCCGGGGCGAGGACGTCATCCGGATCGAAAGGCCAGGGGTAGCGGAGAGGCTGTCTCATGTTGACTGATTTTAGCGATCGACTGCCAAGATATCTAAATTACTCAAACAGGAAAGTCGATAGTTTAGGGATGAGTAACTCAGAAGCCGACAGGCGGGCTTCCATTTAGTCATGCCCTGCTTGCGTTCTGAACGTCGGACCAACAAGCCCGGCGCACGAAAACAGGCTGGCGTCCGCCATGCAGCAAGAAGGGACGATACCAATGCTCGCCTTGGTCACATCTTCCGACAGCGCCACCGGGTTGCGGCTCGCCGAGTTTGGTGAGCCCGAGCCCGCCCCGCATGAGGCGCTGGTCTCGGTCCGGGCAGTCTCGCTGAACCGCGGCGAACTGCGCCTGCTCAACATCCGTCCGAACGGCTGGGTGCCTGGCCAGGACGTCGCCGGAATTGTCGAGCGCGCCGCGGCCGACGGCTCCGGGCCGGCCGTCGGCGCCCGGGTTGCGGCTCTGGTCGACGAGGCCGGGTGGGCCGAACGGGTCGCCGTTCCGACCGACCACCTCGCCGTCCTGCCGGACGACGTCAGCTTCGTCTCCGCCGCCACTGTTCCGGTCGCGGGCACGACCGCGCTGCGGACCCTGCGCCTCGGCGGCGACCTGGCCGGCCAGCGGGTCCTGATTACCGGCGCAAGCGGCGCCGTCGGCCGTTTCCAGATCCAGATCGCCCGCCAGCAGGGCGCGTCGGTGGCGGCGGTCGCCGCCCCCCGGCATGCCGACGATCTCCGCGGCCTCGGAGCCGAGCGGGTCGTCGAAACGATCGAGCTGGCCGAAGGACTGTTCTCGCTGATCACCGAATCGGTGGGCGGCGATAGCCTCGCCCACGCGATCGAACGGATCGCGCCCGGCGGGACCGTCGTCATGTTCGGCTCTAGCAGCGGCGAACTCACGCCCATCGGCTTCCGCCAGTTCGTTCCGGGGCACGAAGGCGCGCGGCTGCAGACCTTCGCCTACTACGCTTCCGGTCCGGAGGTTGGCGCCGACATCGCCTCGCTGCTCGCGCTGATCGCAGCCGGCCGGCTCGAAACGCGCGTGGTCCTGACCGTGCCGTGGCGGGACGTCGGCCTAGCCCTCGACGCGCTGCGGCAGCGCAGCATCAGCGGCAAGGCGGTGCTTACCGTGACCGAATGAGCAGGCGGTGGCGCCGGACGGGACGGTGTCTGTCTCCCCCGGGCTGCAACGGCAACTTGAGCCCGCTGGCGATTGCCCGTTGAAGCCGGCGCCTGCTTCCGCTAAGAAGCCGTGGCTGGCCGGTTTACCGGCTGGTTCGTTTTTGGGATCACCGATCCTGAAGGCACCCGTAGCTCAGCTGGATAGAGCGCTGCCCTCCGAAGGCAGAGGTCACAGGTTCGAATCCTGTCGGGTGCGCCAAAATATCGAACGAGATCAGCGAATTATGACTTAGAGCTATCGCCCCTCCAATTCTGTCATCCTTCAGGTAAGCGTAGGGTAAGCAGAAACCTAAGTTCGAACCGTCCCTTGGGCGCGCGGGACACTGGGGATCAAATCATAATGCTGTTGGCTATGATCTGGGTGACAATCAGCCCAAAGAAGTAGGGAAGCGAGATCGAGACAACGAAGCTGGTGACCCCTGAAAACCACAAGAAAGCCTCCCGAAAGCGGGCCGGTAGCTCAAAGTGCTCGGCGGCTGCGTGCAGACCGTAGCGTATGTAAGTTCCGATAAATAGGAACGCGCCGCCATAAGCTAACAAGTACAAAACTAACACCGCAGGCGAACCGCTCTTTTGCCAGGCTAGTTGTAGTGCGCTCATAATAATCAAGCTTTCGATCGTTACGAAGATGAACTCATGCACCGCTTTGGTGTTGCCGAGCCATTGTTCAAAAAATGATTTCGGCTGATCGAAGTCTCGTAGTGTTCTAAACATGCGAAATAAGATCATCATGCACCTTTTGCTGAGACGCCAACGCGGCCACGGTCCCTCGCCGAATCTTTGCATCCGTGCGCTGCATTAGACAAGCGAGGTATTAGCAACGAGGCCACAAACGTCTTGTTATAATCCCCAACTTAAGCCATCCTGATTATGGGTTTGGGGGATCAATCATGAAAAATTTTGTTACGTCAGTTCTCGGCATCGTCGGCGTCTTTGGCGTGATGGCGATCGGGCTTGGAACGCTCGCGTTCTATACCGTTGCATTCGAAGCTGGTGCTGATGAATGGTTCGGATGGCATGGATGGTGGGTGCCGGTTCTGTTCTTTGTCGCTGTGATCATGTTTCGATCAGGCATGCTAATCGCCGCCGCAATGGTGATTGGCGGCTACGGAGCATACTATACATGGGAATGGCCGATTTGGATCGTTGTCCCGGTCTTCTTCCCAGCACTTGCGTTCATGCTTGCCGGCTTGCTGGTAGCAGCTGTCGGCGGGGTGACGGAGCGCGTGCGCGGATGATTAGAATTGTCGCGATTTGCGCTGCGGTAGCGCTCACCATCGCAACCCTGTCCTTGCCATACGGGTACTATCAGCTGCTGCGTCTGGGAATTTTCGCTGCCGGCATCTATTGCGGCATTAAGTTGAAATCAGCCGATGACGAGAAACTTGCCTTCTCTCTTTTCGCCGTCGCGCTGGCCTTCAACCCATTCTTGCCGGTATTTCTTTCGCGGGAAATTTGGTTGCCAATTGACCTCATTTGTGCGGCCTTGTTCGGCTTCGTCGCATATCGATGCGGAAAGAAGATCCCGGCAATCGGTTCAAAGTAGCGGAGCCGTCTCGCTACCTTCGCCCCTGTAGCTGGTCGTTCTCTTTCTTCGCGGCCTCGACGCGCTTGTCAATCCAGGCGGCAAGGTGGGGCAGATACACGCCCCTAGCCGCCTTCTGGCTGTTCTCGATCCGCACCACCGGCAAATCGATCTCGCCCTCTGTCGTCTTGCGGATGAACTGTTGAGGCGTGAGGTGGCTGAAAAAGGACGCGCACACCTTCTCGACGGGGATCACAGCTGCGCCGTCGAATTGCGCCATGAGTAAAAAAACGGTGTTCATTGGTCTCCTTTAATGCCGTTGTCTAAGGGCGCGACGAAATCGCCCCACACGAAAGATGCGCGCCATTGGGCCTCCTCGACCCCGCAAACGAACACAAATAAGGCCTTGTCGTCGGCTGGATGGGTTTCCCAATCCGGATCGTTCCCCATGACCTGGACGATCTCCCAGTTATCACACGGCGTAAGCTCGTCGCCGTCTACGGTCCCGTCCGCGGCTGTTCGCCATTTCGCCCAGTAGTAGCCGGGCTCAAGCGGGATCTGCGGTACTCTGTGGCCGTATGGAATGCACATCTGGTGAACCCTAAAGCTGATCGGAATCAAAGCCCGGATGTTCTGCCATCACGACGGCCAAGCCGACACCTGTCAAGTTACCCAGGTTGCGAACAAGAATTCGGTCCCTCTCAATTCAATGTCCCAAGTCCAACGTCCGCCCAGTAGGTTCCGTCGATCCAAGCGGCAGCTGTGGCCTTTATCCGGATTTCCGTTTCGCTCTGCGCCGGCAGAGACGAGATTGTTTCCGCAATGGCGAAGGCCGGCGCGCTCGCAGCGTCGATCGCCGCGAACTCCTCATCAACGCTGATGTCCTCGGGCAACGCGTCGATCTTCGCTTTGGAATAGGTCATAGCCTGATGCAGCAGGATGCCGAGGAAATTCATTTCGCCTTCGAAGACAATGCCGTTGCGGTCCATGATGCCCGTCCTTCCGTTTTGGTTCAGTCAACGGTATCCTTTATAGATATTCCGTTGTCCCTTATGGTCAATGATGCAAAACCAGTTGTCAAGCCATTTCGGATAATCTATTATCTTTTTTAGACACCACGAGGGGAATGCGAGAATGATCAATGCAGAACAGATGCGCGCCGCCAGAGCGCTGCTCGACTGGACCCGTGACGACCTCGCGGAAAAGTCTGGAGTGTCCGCGCCGACAATTAAGCTTATGGAAACGCGAGGCACCGAGCGAAGTGTAATCGCTACGGTGAATGCTGTTCAGACGGCCCTTGAGGTTGGCGGGGTTGCATTCATACCGGAGAACGGCGGAGGCGCTGGAGTGCGCAGGAGGGACAGGAGGGCATGACCTCGCCACTGCGTGAAGTCGTCCCCGCCAAGGATGAGGGATAACTTAGCCCCCAATCCGGCCGAGCAGGTATTCAAGCGGCGAAACGTCCTTGCCCTCCGCTTGTCGCCATGCAGCATCGACAAAGCGATTGATCTGAACAGCCGGCAGGCCGGTAGCGAGGCAGGTCGCGTTGATCACCGCCTTAAGATCAGACGCATTGACCTTCCCATCTTCTAGGAATGGGGCCGTGAGAATATCAGCTACGCCCTTGCCGCCGCGCACCACGTCCTTGACGAAGCTGCCGTATGCTCCTCCCGCCTCAAAGCCCTGCATTGCGCTCACGCTGTCGCGGATGAACGGCAGCGTTCCCATGACGGAAAACGCTGTTTGCTTGGCGAGGAACGCCGCCCATTCATCATCCTTGTCGTCTTCGTCGTCGGGTAGCCGGCCACGGATCGCCGCGCCCACCACAGCCTCAAGCGTGAACAGGAACGCCATATCCATCGTCCAGGACAGCGCCTCTTGCGCCGAGCGCGCTGAAAATCCGTCTTGCCCGATTAAACGCTTGGCCTTGGCCGTGCGCTCATAGGCGACGTTAAACTTAGCGAACATGTACGAGCCGAGCGCCGTAAACAGTCGCACAACGTCATTCTGCCGCGCGGTGCGCGAGACAGAACCGCGCTCGACCGCCGAGCGATCGGCAAACAGGCCCGACGCCTGGGCACGCTTCACCACGGCGTCGGCATGAGCGATGGCCTTGGCCTCATCATTGCCGTATTGCCGCAAGCCCTGCCGATAACCGGCCAGCCATGTCGGCACGTCAGCCAGATACCATTGCGTCTTGGTCATCAGCCAGAAGGCGAACGGCCCCACGATCTCAGCTTTGATCTCGCCCCAACGCGAGGCGACCGGCCCTGTCTTCGGATCGGAATAGAAATCGAAGATATCCTTGCTGAAAGTGGTCTGACGTGTCGCCATGAACGGCGACTTGGCCGCGATATCGCGCGCCATGCTGATCGGGTTTTTCGCCGCCTGCATGATGCCAACGGCCATATCCTTCTTGCCGACGACGACCATCGACTGAGATAGGCCGGTCACCTGCATTGCGACCGTCGAAATATTGAACGCCAATTTAGCCGCGGTGAAGTTCGATTTCAGCGTGCGAGCCGCGCGGCCGACCAGATCGGCGGATTTCAACTCGCCCTCGGCCACGTCCTTTAGCCAGATTTCCAGCGCGTCAAAATCGGCCTGCTTTCCCGCTTCCATGAACGCCGAACGGATTTCACCGTTCTGCAAGATGCGCCAGGAGTTCGCGACCGGCTCGCTAAGCTCCAGGTCATAGATCACTTGGTTGACGTGCCTGTGCAGCACCGACATATCAAGCTCGACATCGCGCCCCGAAGATCGCGCGCGCTCCTTGAGGTGCCCTTGCCGTGTCTGCGCTTTGCCAAACCGGCCGGCCTGGAGCGCCTGGGCGATGTTGTTCGCCTCATCATCGCGAGCGAGCGACGACAAGCGCGGATCGTATTTGAGCGGGTAATAGCCGCCCTTCAAGGTCTTGCCGGCGATCTCGACCGGCGCTGCCTCGACCCAATCCGGTTCAACGCCCGTGGCGCGGCGCTCGCGAGCGGCGATATCGTCACGGAACGATCCGACATAATCCCACACCGATTGCACGAAAGCCGCGTCTTTCGCGTCGAGCGTGGCGATCACGGCAGCTATTTGAGCCTCAGACAAGGATCCTCTAACTTTTGGATCGGTGAGCCTCGCCCGGTTGCCAGCGTTGCCGAGATTGAGCGCAACGGCGATCCGCTCCCACTTCGAAAGCGCATAGCCGAGTTCGGGGATATGATCGCGGACGGCCATGCGGCGGCGATCCGCCTTGTCATAGACGGCATACAGACTTTCGAGATCGCTCGCCGCTTTCAGCTTGCGCACTGTCAGCCGATCCATCGCCTCATCTATCGGCGTCTTGATGTTGCGATAGGCCGCGCCCAGGTCCTTGAACCCGTCGATCTCGCGCAGGATCGTGCCGGCATTCAGCACCAGGTCAAAGAACTGGCGAACCGAATGCCGCAAGGCTTCACCCTTGGTTCCGACGCGACCGGGCGGGCGCTTCGGCATGTTGGCGTCAAAGGCCGCGACGACATCGGCAACGACCGCCTCAAGCTCGCGCTGCTTTTGCGCGTCGATCAGCTTGTTCCATCGTGTCGCCATGTGCTCCAGGTTCTTGAGACTGTCGATCACGCCGCGCATTTCTTCGACCGGCAGGGTTTTGTATGGACGGCGCGCCGCGTCACTCAGGACGGCCTCAGGAATGGCAAGCTCATTCTCCCTGCCCGCAGCCGTCATTGCGGCGACAAACGCGTTCAGCGCCCCGCGCCGGCCCTCAGCGGCCCCACTCAGCTTGCGGAAGTCGTAACGCTCAAGGATTTCATCGATAGCGCCGAGATAGTCCACCTGGGCGTTCTCGCGCCGGCCAGCACCCGCGATCCGTTCGCGCGTCGATTTCTTGCCGAGCTTGGCAACGAAGTTTTCCGCCTTCTCGACTTCATCGGCCGCGTTGCGCGCTTCCATGTAGAGCGCGTGATTGATCAGTTGGCGGCGCTTCACATCGATAAGACGGGCGACCGTTTCGTTGTAATTGCCAGTTGAGGCGTTCGCCCGCTCAATCTGAGGCGCAACGGCGTCGACTGTGCCGGCCTCGCGCATGGCAGCGCGCGCCTTGGTCGCAATCCGGCGACGGGCGTTCTGCATCCATAGGCTTTCTCGAGACAGCATTGCGCCGAGCTTGGCGGCTTCATCAGCGGCCTTGCGTTCGGCGGCGAGGAACCGGCTGGAGTTGACGGCATCGCGGACGCGCATGCGGGCAATCGATGCACGAGCCGACGCGCGAGCCTCTTTCGCGGTCATGCCGAGGCCAGCCCCGGCCACCTCGACAACTGCCTTGAGTTCGGCCGCGATCCATTGGCCGCGCTTGTCGGAATGCAGCGCATCGAGCGCCGCCGCCTCGACAGAGCCGTCAGTCAGCACGTCACCGTGCCGCTCGCGCATGAGCTTGTCCGTTTCGGCCTCAATGGCTTCCTTGCGCGGCGGAGCCTTTTCGAGAGCCTGGACAAGCTCATCGCCGCTGTCGAACCCGAACCACCCGGCAGCATCGTCAGGGTCAATCCCGCCCTCGACCGCGTAAATGGTTTGCATGCCGCGCGGCAGCGTCTTCAAGACGCCCTCACCATAGCGCTGCACAAGGATTTCCTTGGACAGCCGAATATCGGGCATTCCTTCCGGCTTCGTTTCGGTGTCCCACCAACGGCGGTTGCCCATCCATTCCCATGCGCGATAATAGCGATAGGTGTTAACTTGGCGCTCGACTTCCTCGCGAACCTTGGCGCGCTCATCCTTGAACCACTTCTCTTGCGCGCGCTTGACCGGAGCCATCGCCTCGCGCAACAGTCGCGCCTTGGCGTCATCCTCAGCCTGATCGCGCAGCTTGAGGAAGGAGGCGAATTCGCCCGGCGTCAGGCCCATTTCGTCAGCCGTGGCGAAGACCGGCCCGTGATCGCCGGCCTGCTCCTTGGCTTTGGCGATCTCATCATCCGAGGCAACCATGCGGTCGAAGACCTCGCGAATGCCGTCCGAGACCGTGACGTTGAGGCCAGCCAGCCGGCGATAGACCGAGATCAGCCAAGACCGGAATTTTTCGAACGCGCCGCGCAATTCGATGGACGGCGCTTTGCCTTCCATCAAATAGGCTTCGAACCCGCGCGCCCATTGCTCTTGCATGCCGACATCAACCGCCGCGTCCTTCATCAGATCGCCGGTCGTTCCGCTGGCGAGCGCCGCGCTCACGTCATCGGCAGTCAGGGTGACATCGGGCATAACGCGCATGCCGTCTTTCGCCACGGCGTCGGCATTCTCGCCCCACCATGCCTTGACGCTTTCCATGTCGCCAGCGGCCGACGCCTCGCCCTTGGCGGCGAGATCGCGAAGAACGGTCAGGAAGTAGTGCCCGCTCTCATGCAGGAATGTCGACAGGTCCGCGCCTTCGAACAGGCGAACAACCGTGTCGCCATTGCCGACGCCGCCGCCTGGGAACTGGATCGAGCCGCGCGGCCCGCGCACGTCGCCGGATTGGAACAGGAACCGCGCATCAGCCGGGTCGAACGTGCCGCGATTGTTGACGGATTTTATTTGCTCGGGAGAGAAGGCTACGATCTCCTGCTCCCCTTCGCCGACATCGGCCACGACGCCATCGTAACCGCGCTCTTTAAGGACTTCCGTCACGGCGCGCGACATGAGCCGTTCGACGTTGGCGTCCCACTCGGCATTCTCGTCGTAAGAAAAGCCGGTTCGCTTCATTACCTCATCGTGGATATCGTCTGGCAGGCGAAGGCCCTGCATAACAACGCCGCGAACACCTCTAGTCTTAGCATTCCAAACATATGGATTTTGAATTGATAGATAAGCAGGGATGACATTTTGTCCCTCGTCGACCCCGCTATTTGCGTAATAGTTGGCTGTGTCAGGGTTGGATGAAAAATACACGCCTTCGCCCAAGAACCCGCTATCCAGCCTCCCGGCTTTAGATGGTTGAAACGCATCAAAATTTGCTTGCGTACCGTGATAGGCAACCATCGGTTCGCCGTTGTCATCAACAATCTTACTCTTGCCAAACCAGCGCTTGAAGGCCGGCGTTTCGATAGCCGGGCGGCTCTGCCCGTACTTCTGCCCCTCGTCGGCCTGATCAGCCTTAACGGCGGCGCGGATAGTGTCGTCGCTATCATCCAGGCCGACACCCAGGCTGTTGAGGTACGCCTCAATCTGGTCAAGCTGGGCCGCGTGATCCGCCGCAGCTGGGTCAGAGGGAACCGCATAGTCAGCCTCGCCGCGCAATTCGCGGTCGATGGCATCGAGCAACGCGTTACCGATGTTCGGAACCTCGCGCCCTTCCTTCACCGCGTTGCGGTATTCGGCCGCCACCGGATCGTTCGCCAGATAGCCGGCCTCAATCGCCGCCTGAGCCACATCATCAACGCCGTGCTTCTTGCCGCTCGCCTGCCCGAACATATCGCGCATGCCGTCGACAATGCCGCCGCGCGCCAGCTTGAGCGACTTCTTGCCCTTGCGCTTGATCACGGCAGCATCGCGAGCTTTCAAATTGCCGCCCGGATCATTGATGCCGCCATAGTCGGAAATGAACTCAAGCAGCGATTGTCGCTTGTCGAGACCGGCAGAGCGGCGAACTCGGGCCTCCGCGAGCGTCCGGTTCAAGGCGTCAACGTCGCGGAACTGCATGCCTTCCGGTATCGATCCGCTCACCTGTGGCAGCGGATAAGCGGCCATGAAGTCTTCGACCGACTGCCCCGAGCGTTCAGCCATAGTGCGATAGAACGCCGGATAAAGCGTGGCCTCAGTCGTGGCTACATCGGTCGACCGGCCGGCCTCGCGCAACCGCGAAACCATCGTGTCGTAGATTTGCTGTTCGAAGGACCGCGAGCCCTCATCCTCCAGGCGCGCGGTCTCAGCGGCTTGGAATGCTTCATCCATCGCGTCTTGCGCGCGTTCGTTGAACTCCTTGGCCTCCAGCGCCGTGAACTCGTTGGGATCGAACCGCATGTTTTCCATGAGGAAAGCGTCGTGTTCGGTGCCGGCGATCTTGGCCGCATAGGTGGCAGTCGGAATTTGCAGATCGCCGCCGCCCGCAAGCGCAACGTCGAGATCGTCACGGCTCACGCCGTCGAGTTCATCGACCAGGGCGTAAGGATCGACGCCGAGGCTTTGGAAGTACGTTGAGAACTGTTCGGCCGGAACATAGACATTTTCCACCGGCCCGTTCGCGGTCGCGGCCTCGACAAACTGGCGGAACTTGTCGGGCGTGCGAGCGCGCACCGCCGACGCCTGGGCGTTGGCGGATATCTCGCCCATCTGGGCGACCGTTCCCTCAGCGGTCTTGGCCTTGCGCCGATTGGCTGCAAACTCGCGACCAGCCACACCCATATCGACGGGCGCAGTGGCGATTTCTGCGACACCTTCCGCAATGATGTCGTTCCAGTCGATTGGCTGACCAGATGCAACCCGAGCGCTGTATTCGCCGGCAGAGCCGAGGATCGCCTGTTGAGCACTCTGCGCTATCGCTTCGACAATGGGATTGTGGGAAGCGGCCTTGCCGGCGAGACCACCGGACAGCAAATCGAAAGCGCCAACGATTGCGCCGCGAATGACGCCGCGCTTTGCCGCTTCCTCCAAAAGCTTCGGATCGGACAGAACGCGCTGCACGTCATCAGGCTTGCCGAGATCAATCCCCTTTTCCGCCAGGAAATCGGCCGGCGCGGTGTATCGTTCGGTGACGTAGGAGCCGCCGCCGAGAGCACCCACGCCAAGCGCCGGGCTGAACCGTCCCGCGACAACAGCCGCCGCAAGTTGCGGCGCGCTTTCGCCGGCCGTCTCCAGAGCCCACGACAGACCGCCGATAGGGTTCTGTAGGAACGCGGTGCCGAAGTTGGCAATCGCTTGGCCGGCCGTCGCGTCCTTGACGATTGCGGCCTTTTCGAACGACTGTGCGGTCGCTGATTTTGGCGTTGCCGCAAGTCGGTCTTGGCTGGCTTTGACGCCTTCCGCGAATTGCACCGCAGCCGCGTTGTCATCCGCGCCGATCACGTCGGCATAGCGGGCATCTACCCAGCGCCCGAACGCGCCGAGGTATTCCGCGCCGGTCCAGGTCTCAAGCGGGTTCCCCTGCATGTCCTTCAAGCCGGAACTGGTTTTCTCTTCCTGGAGGATTTGCCCGAACGGCTTAGAGCGGTCGCGGTTGCGGCCGGCCGTCTGTTCGAACATGAATTGATTGCCCATCTGGCTAAGACGATCACCCGAGCGTGACAGCGTGTTCGCCGCGCCGCGCCCGAAGCCTTCGAACCAGGACAGGTTTTGAAGATCGTCGCGGGCGAGCGCCGCATTGTCGGGGCTGCGCAGCCATTCCGTCAGGCGCGGCTTTGATGATAGGATCGTCTTGTTCTTCTGTTCTTCGATCTTTTGCTGAAAGACGTTCCGGTACTCGCGGACCATTGGCAGCGGCGGAACCGGGTTGCCTGTGGCCTTGCCGAACTCGTTTGCGAGGTTCAGATCGCCGGCTATTTCGTCGGGCTTCTCGTTAACCGAGCCAAGCACGACTTGCGCCGCACCGACGCCGTTCTGTTGCTGCTTTTGTTTCCAGGCGTTATAGTCCGCGATTGTATCCAAGATTGATCTCCTTTAGGCGAATTTTTCTATGGGTGCAGAACGAGCCGGAAGCCTTGCCGATAGCCGACTTCGACAACGGAGACGCCGGTGTCCTTCAGTCGAGCGCTCAGGCCGTCAAATGCTTTTCTAAGCGCGCGGTACATGACCGTCGGCGATGGCCCGCCGTCTGGATCGTCGGCGTACAATGCGTCGAAAACTACATGGCTCATCACCGGCATGCCCTTGCCGCGCCAGACAGCTTCAAGAAGGGCAGCGGCGTGGCCGCTGATCCGACGCTCCGCAATCAAGTCGCTAAGTGCCGGGGCAGACACAGACTGGTTGCAGCAGGGGCAGGTCACCGTATCGCCTTCGACTTCCGAGCCTTTGCCCGGCGTGCTGCGGCCTCGCGGATTTCCGGCGCACGGGCAAGCAACGCGTCCTCTAACCGTTGAGGCTTCGGCGGCTGTGGTGGTAGCGTCGAGCGCAGCCATGCGATGTGTTTCACATGGGCCAAGAAGTCATCCAGCGGCCAGTTTAAAGCCGCCTCACCCAGCCCCTCTTTGATGTCGTCAAGCGGCCCAGGCATCAGCGGTATCCCCGACGCTTGGCTTCCTTGATGGCCGCTCGGAAACATCGCGGCGGCGGCAGGGTCAGGCTTGCCGTGATTTCCCGTCAAGCGCTGTTCCGCAGCTGCATGTTGCGCCTGGGCCCATTCCGGCACCGACGCAGGCTTTGACGGCGCATCATTTGGGAACAGAATGCTTGCGTGATCAATCTCAGCCATCACGCAGTCTCCTGTTCGTTTTCGGCTGCGAGCAAAATGACCCATGCCGAAGTCGCGATTTCTGTCACGGACTTGCCCGGGCCGGAGAGCCGCGCACGGCCATCAGCCAGGCGGATCAGCTTATCGATCGCCATTACTGCGAGACCCATCTGCCCTATGGGTCCGACCGACAAATTGACCTGCGCGCGTCCCAGGTTTTGCCGGATAAGTAGTTCTTCGGCTGCGATCTCAGGCAAGGATGCGGTTATTTCCGCAATCCCCGCATCAATGCGCTTGGTGGCGGCAAGGAGGCGCTTTGCATGGCCTTTCGCGGCGTCGAAGTGTTTCCGGCGCTCAGCTTCCGCCTTGGCCTCGCGAGCGGCGGCTTCGGCCCGCTGCGCTCGTGCCAATGCGCGATTTAGTATCAGGCGATCGACGGCCAACCGTTCGATGCGCTGGTTTATCTCAGCGGCCTTCTTGCCAGCTTCGGGTGCGCCGGCCACGGCGTCGGTCGAAACTTTGCCGAATTCGGCGTCCAGATCAGCAACAAGGATGTCGAGTGCGCTGATCTTCTCGAGGATTTGCGATGACGTGATGACTGTCATCTTAGGCCACCCCTGCCCAGGCATCGGCAGCAAGCGCCGCGATGGTCCTATCGCCCGCGATCGAGGGCTTGCCCATCTGGTCGAAGGCCACCAACGCAAGGCGCTCTTGGTAGGCGCGGCTTGGTTCCGATACGGGCCGTTGCTGCCGGATTTCGGCCTCAGCGGCGTCGACGGCTGCCTTGGCAGCGCGGACTTGACCAATCAGCGTGTCAAGCTCAGCGGCCTTCGTCTGGATGGTCGCAATATTGGTGGCTATGTCAGTCATCGGTTTCCCTTTCTCTCACGTGTTGCGGCGGACACTCAAAAATCCGTCCTCAGCGTTGTCGTAATCTGTGTCGGCAAAGCCCTGCCGATCCGGGTATTGCAGGATGGGTTGATACGGAGCCGGCAACCTCGGTGCTTCCCAATCGGCCGAGACAGCCGGCGAAGGCGCGGGGGCCTGTTCCGGCTTCGGCGCGACCTTCGTCTTTGGGACAGGTTCGGGCGCTGGAGACACCGGCTTATCTTGAGGCGCATCCGTCGCCGGCGCGTCCAAAGCTTGAGCGCGCGATAAGCGCGCAAGCCGATCGGCAAGGCCGTCCAAGCCCTTAACCTCCAGCGTATCGCGGAATGCGGCGACCGATACATGCCGCCCAATCGCCTCTAGGCGGCGCACGCGATCGGAGAGCTTAACTTTCCTGGCTACGCCGATCTGCTTCCGGTCTTCACCTCGACCGTCGAACAATTCCTCAGTCTCGACACCAGCAACTAACCCGCGCCGCCAGACTTCCGGCCATTCGTGGACCGGCAGAAGACTGCCCGTCTCCTCCTCGTAGAGGTCTGCAAGATCGGCCTCGACTTCCTCGTGCAGCCGCTTGAGAAGGTAATCGGCATCGACCCCGACGCGATCAAGCCGCTTTTGCTGTCCTTGCTCAATCGCAGCCAGTATCTCAGGATCGTCCAGGAGCCGAGAGGCCATGGCATGCGCCGACGACGATGCATACCCAGCGCGCAACGCGGCTTCTGTGGCCGTTTCCGACCTCAGATATTCTTGAATGAACCGCCGCTGACGATGCGTGAGTGCCATAAGGCAACGGGTATCAGCGCATGGTTGTTGGCAGTTTCCGCCTTGCACAAATTAGCACTTTTCCGTCTCAGCATGAAAAAGCCCGCCGTCGCGGATCATCGCGAAAGCGGGCAAGGAGGAGAGGCGCGTCAAGGCATCTTCGCCCTGACGCGCTCAACAGCGATTGGCGTTAGGCTGCTAAATCAACGCGACGCCACGGAAGACGGCTCGGAGATACATTCCGTAGAAAACGGACGATATCCGACCGGCCATATAGACGATGCCGCTGAGCTCCCAAGAGCACTACGGGCTGACCAAGTCGGAGGCTAAGTGCCCCGACAAGGTCATCGGCTTCTGTGTGGTTTTCAACGACGTGATCCCGTACCGAGGCTACGGCAAAGTTCACGCCCTGCTCTTTCACAAGAGCGATCTGCCACTGTGCCATTATGCTGCCCTCCGCTTAGCGGCGGCGAGCGCCTCACTTTCAGGGAAACGAAGGCCTTTCAGCACTTCATTGACGCGGCCAGGGTTGACCCCATATGTCGCCGCGATGTTGTGCTGAAACCGTCCATCCCAGTGACGAAGCCAAACGTCGATGGCGTCATCAAGGGTTAGTCGGTAGGGCGGTTCATTCTCATTCATCGTATAAGACTTTCTTTATGTCCCATACGGTGGGGTACGTTTTCCCTCTTGACACGCGGACTCTTGATGTCCAATTAATGTCCGGAGTGATCACGACCCCACCGCAAGGTGGCTTCAAAAAAGGCCCGGTTGGCGTTGACGCGCCTTCCGGGCCGCTCGTTGTCTACCGTTAACTTCCGGTAAACCTGTCGAATTTGGGTCAGGTCTCGCGATTCTGCAAGGCCCCTATGCAAATTATTAGGTTAGCCGATGAAAATCGTTCGGCGGTGAGAAATTTTGCCGTCGTTCGGGATGATCGTCCCGGTCGCCTGATCTGCACTACGAGGCGGCGATTACGTCGCGTCCGAGAGCTTCACGATCTGCTGTCTGGCAACCCCGATCGCGGTTGAGACGCGCTGAGACGCGCCTCAGCACATTGTACCTTATGCACTCATATACTCGCCTTTATAATCCTCTACACCAAAGTCACGCATGCAATGGTCAGAGACGCGTCTCAGCGCGTCTCAACTACCAATCAGCCATCCTCTCTTTCGGTTCAATCGCTTTCCTGCCCGCGATGTCGATACCTTCGTAAATGCGAACTTGCTGCCCCTCGACCCTTGGTCGACTTACCTTTAGACCCGACACAACAGCGCGCAGATCGCGCCCGAATGATTGAAGGGTTCCGGCTTCCTTCCTCCCGTTCGCGTCGCACCAAACCTTCCACTCCTCGAAAACGCGCTCTGGCATGCATTGCAGACCGGGCGCGACGGTGCAGTGCTGTTTCACGAATGCCGCGACAGGAGAGCCGAGCGCTTCAAGCTCGTCTATCGCGTCCCGCGCGCTCTCGGGCTGGAGGAAATACCCGCGTTGCCGAAGTCTAATGTAGCCGGCCCGCGCCCAATTGAGGATGCCGGGAAGCTCGCCCAGGAGCCTGTTTCCAAGCCCGCGATCCTCCCTTCCGAAGAACGAGTTCTCCATCGTCAGGACGACGAACCGCGAGGCCAGCGCGCCCGAAGCATCGGCAAGACGCGGCAGTTCGTTGGTCATGATGACGAACCTGATCGGAAGCCTGCCAGTCCAGGCCGGCAAGAACTTGCGATCAATCGTCAAACTGTCCTCGCCCGAGATTGAGAGCAGGCGTTCTGCAATGGCGGCTTGATCCGCGCGCGAGCCGAGACGAGCGTCACCTATGATGCCGAGCGGCTTCCCAATCAGCGGTGCGAGGCCAAAATTCGTCGCCAGGCTCGCCAATGTCGGAGCCGCAACGCTACCGTGGCCAAGCAAACCAGTGAGGACACGTGCAACCGTGCCTTTGCCGGATCGCTTCGGCCCGACGATGAGCGCTATTTTCTGTTGTGACGTATCGGGCGCAAGCAGATAGCCGAACAGGTCTTGCAGAGTTTCGATGGACTGGCGGTCGTCGGGCCATATTTGATCTAGGAAGCGCAGCCATTCGGTCGGCTCTGGAGCGTTCGGGTCAAACGAGACATCGGCGGCGTTCAGGCCGAAATAGGCAGGCGTCGGCGCGTGGAGCGTTCCGGTGGGCAGATGCAGCAGCCCATTTTCGACGGCCAGCAGTTCGCCCGCTGGAAGCATGTCACCAGACGCCAACCAAGCCGGTGTCTCGACACTGGCCGGCAGATTGCATGCAGCCGACAGTGCCGCGAACACATCGCCAACCCGTGAGCGATTAGGCTGGAAAGGGCCAAGCTCCTTTTCCGGTGTGTGGCATAACGCCTGATCCAGAAATGCCCATATCGCCGCGTGAATAGCGTCATGATCGGCCTCCCGGTAGCACGATCCGTTCCATTCGTAGAACGATCCGCGATGGTGATGCAGAGTGCGCAGCCCCTCTACGGCATAGCACGCCGTCAACAACTTGCGCGCAGATGGCAATGGGTCGCGTCTATCAAGGATCAGAGCCTTGCCAGCATCTTGGCGGATTGTGCGCGCCGCAGCCACGGGCGATGCGGGCTTCGGGCGCTGCGAAGGAGCGGCAGCGGGCTCAACTGTCTCAGCCGGCTTCTCTGCCGGTTTCTGTTGCGGTGGCGACCAGGGCCGAGCCGTCGCGCGCATGAAAGCGTCAAGCTGATCTTTCGACCAGCCGTCATCAATCGCGTCGGCGCAGTCCCACCCCTTCTTTGTTGGGCTCTCCCCTGCTTGCCAATCGGAAAATGAATAAGCCATGCGGACGTTCATTCGTCGTGCGCCTACTCAAATGTCGTCATTTTCAGGAGCCGGTTCCACATCGACCGGCACAGGCTTGGCCTCATCCTCGAATGGTACTGGCTTTGGGCCACGACGCGGGAACGGAACAACGTTGTCGTCAACAATCCGGTGGCCGGTCTTGGCGCAGAAAATGATTTCTTCGGCCATCTTGATCACGCAGCTGCGCTGGTCGACGCCATCGGTTCCGAAGTGACGCTGTTCGCCCAGCGATCCAATTCCGAAACATCGTAGACGACACGGCGCGTCCCAGCCTTCCGGAAGGCAGGCCCACCTCCGATCACGGCGAGCTTTGCCAGCGTGCCGTTGGACCGGCTGATGCCGTGCCGTTCTCTGAGATAAAGCGAAGCCTCAGCGCGCGTTAGGCGGGGAGGAATATTCGCAAAGGTCAACATTGGTCATGCCTTTCTTTTGATTACCCGACATGACTTTTCGTTACCAATGGTTGTGACCACCAACCGGAAAACCACAATAACATCAATGATCGCGAACTAAGCTGATGATTTTTCGCGCATTGCCGGATGGTCAATTACAGCTGCACTACGCGTTTCGCCCATCATCCGCGATACCTCATCGGCCACTTTATCGGCGGCGGCGGTCAGCACGGCGTCAACGCGTGCCACATAGCCGGCAGTGACGCCACCGGCAGAATGACCGAGGAGTGCCGCCACAGTCGGAAGTGTGAGGCCTAGACCGTCCGCCGTTGTCGCAAAGCCATGCCGCAAGCCATGCAGCGTCAGATTGGCCAGCGCAGCGCGGTCGACCTCTTTCAGGTCGGCATGGCGCACTATTCGCGAATAGGCCTTTGGCAAGCCACCAAAGGCTGCATCGCCCTTGCGCTCTGCCGGGAACACAAAATCGCCGCGCTTTTTGCGTTCTCGGATCGAGCGGAGCAGATCGACAGCCGCGCGGCTCAATGGGCGAACGCTCTCCCCCGTCTTACTGTCCGTCAGGCGCAGGCAGCGGCTACTCAGGTCGATCTCGGCCCAGCGCAGGCCGACGACTTCGCCACGCCTCATGCCGGTCAGGGCCGCAAACCGAACCGCATTGACGGCCTGCCAAGGTTCAACGTTCGCCCCGGCTAACGCTAGCGCCCGACCAAGCGCAGCATACTTGGCAGGGAAATCGGAGAGCTTGCGCTTGCCGTCTGCCGGCAGACGAAGCCCGTGCGCCGGGTTCCTCTCGATCAGGCCAAGCGACACCGCATGAGCGAGGACGCCGGATAGCAAACCTGTAGTCCGCTTCGCCGTGCCCTGCCCTCCGGTAACGATGGCGCGCCCGCGCTTCTTACTGGTCTTCACGTTCGCGGCTGTCTTGCCTGCCTTCACCGATACGAAGAACGCACGAACGTCTGAGGGCTTCAAATCAAGTACGACACGATGCGCCAGCAGAGGAAGAATGTGCCGCTCGATCCGGCCCGCATCGGTCGCTAGCGTTGATGCCCGTTTGGCGGCATGGCGGCGCGTGACGATGTTCCCGGCCTCCGTTTGGATAAGATAGTCCGCGCACAGGTCTTTCACGGTCCATGCCGTTCGGTCGATGCCCCGTTGATCGGCAGGATCAGCGCCGCGTGCAGCCGCCGCGAGCATCTGTCGTGCTTCGTCGCGTGCCTCGTCTGGCGTCAGCACTCCATAGCGCCCGACCGTCACGCGGCGCGAGCGGCCATGCTTGTTGCGGTATTGGACGAGGAAGGACTTCGCGCCGGATGGCTTTACCCTCAGCCCGAAGCCGGGCAGGCCATCGTCCCACAGAAACACATCGCCGGCAGAAGGCGACACGGCGTCGATGATGCGCTTTGTGAGCTTAGGCATGAAACCAAATTCCCCAGGTAAGCAAGAGGTCAGCACGGGTAAGCAATCTCAGGTCATGTCCAGTAATGACCGCTGCTTACCGAGTACCGGGATTTGGCTGTGTTCGCAAGGCTTTGGTTATGTCAATCCACTTCGGGTAAGCTTGGGTAAGAACTCGTCTCCTGCCCTCCGAAGGCAGAGGTCACAGGTTCGAATCCTGTCGGGTGCGCCAGTCGCTCAATTCAGAAGTCGAGATCTGCACCGGCTGGCCATTCCAGCCCTCGGGCTCGATTTTGACACGGCGCTCGACGAGACGGTCGCCGACCGTCGCGAGAACCTGGCCACGTATTGTTTCCTTGAGCTCAGCGCCATTCAGCGAAATTCTGACTTGTCTCGTGCGTCCTTGCTCCATTTCCCGGCGGATGATCCTCTCAGCGTCTGCGGCGAGAATTAAAGCGATGGCGCTCGCTACATCATCGAGAAGGCCCCAAACCTGTGATCGCACTCGAAGGAGTTGAAGCGCTTCAAAGCTCGCGATGAGCTGCACCTCGTCACCGACTATTATCTCGCGGCAGAGGACAAGGCTGAGGCCGCCCCACCAGCTTTGTTTGAAAATCGCAACTTTGGCGCGGCCATCAAGTCCGACGTGCTGAAGTCTCTTCGGCGTCCATTCGATTTTGAACAGGCAATGACCGTCTCCGACGACTCTCAAACCTTCTGGGTAGCTAGCGAAGAGTCCATGCGCAGCGTCATTCCAACTCCCGAAAATGTGATAAGGACTGATCGTGCCCCACGGCTGGTGATTTGCGGCCCATCGGCCGTCCATCGGTCGCAAGGGTGCGGGCGCGAGATCAGGGAGTGGGCGTGGAGGATCGATTTCCTTGCTTCTTCCTGGCGAATTCGGATGACGAGCCAAGATATTATCATCGACACGCCCTCCACGTTCACGATCGAAAATCAGGCGGCACGGCACCCCGAGCTGCTGCAGGTCAGAAATGCCGACACGCACGCCGGCGAAAAGGGGGTGCCGGCGTTTGCCGAACAACGCTCGTTCGATCAGCCAATTTTCTTCATTCCACAAGACCCGGGGCACGTCCTTGTGAGCTAAGAGAAGGCGCTTGACGTGTGCCTTCATGGCATTCCAGTCTGCGTCAAAGGGTGGTCGCCTACTGGTAGTAAGAGCTATGTCAATGTCCCCGACAGTTTCCTCAGCCCGCATCGTGCTGCCGAAAAGCCAGACTTGATCGATGAAGCTCGCGCCATTGGTATCTGCATTTAGCGCTGCCGCGCGATCAAGCAGTTCGTCGATAAGCTTCAGTGCACGCGAAAGGGCCGCTCGCTTCGTTGCCTTAGCGTCGGCAATTGCTTCGCCCGCTGCGGACAGTTCGTACCGACTTTCCTTTTCCACGATCAGGCCACGATCAAGGCACTCCTCGAAAACGACGGCTCCGTTGCGGGAATTACCAAAGAGGCTCTTCAACTCCACAAAACTGTTCGGCGAGCGAGTTCGGCGGAAAGCACGGAGAGCCTCCTTGAAAAGGGTAACTCGATACCCCGCAATTTTCAGCCCTTGTGGTAGTGTAACGCCCATAGCGTACGACAGTAGACATCGATAGACATCAAGTCACCACTCTGCTGGTTCATTCTTCATCTTCCCGTTCTCCAGGCGAAGTCAGCGGTGTCGGATGACAATCAGAACGAAAAACAATCCCATGGAATTCCCCGTTCCGCCGGGCGCTAAGATGGTCATGCATTTGTCTATCAGGTCCGGTGGCCGTTTCGTAATGTGGCGAAGATGCCCGATTCGGGGCGCATCATGCTCTAGCTCGTGACGTAGAACGAACGAAAAGCAATCACGAAAGGCGGGACAATCCCAGCGAACAGTTGACCTCACCTCAATAAATGATTCCATGAGTTACTACTATGATCCGAATCGCGAGCGGAGAGAAAGAATGACGGACATCTCCTACGCAGAAGCAGCCGAAAGCGAAGCCGCCCTCGCAACAACAAGGATTGACGTTAAATCGGTTTCGATTGCACTCAAGCCATTGCTTATCGATAGCCTCGCTCTTGCCAAAGCCTACAAGACACGCAGATCCCCTATTGTAAAAAAGACAGTACACATCGCGGACACTGACGACGCGGAGGCCAAGGGCTGGAAAGTTCTCAGACGTCAGAAGCGTGTGACGGTCGTCCAAAAGGCTAAATCCATAGCCGCAAGTTTGGAGGACCGTGTCTGGTGTCTGTGCAGAGATATGGGTTACTCCGTCCTGAACGGTGGAGCTTTCAAAATCTCGTATTCGCGAACCGACGGCTCGACGGGTACCAAACAGATTGACGTTTTCGCGAAAGATTCCGAGACGGCGCTTGTCTTTGAATGCAAGTCGAAGGAGGTCCGTGGCAGGAAGTCACTGCAGAAGGACCTGCATGAGACCGCGTTCTTAAAAAAGTCCGTCGCAAATGCCATTCGGTCCCATTTTGGCGAAGGGTATAATCCAAAAATTGTATGGATCTATGTCACTGACAATATAGTGTGGACAGAGCCGGACGTCGCGCGAGCTTCTGGAGAAGAATACGCATAATAACCGAAAACGAGCTTCAGTATTTTGAAGCTTTTATTAAGCACGTCGGCTCTGCAGGAAAATATCAGTTCTTGGCCGAGTTCCTCAAGGGCCAAGAGATTCCTGCCTTAAGCGGATACAAGGTCCCCGCCGTCAAGGGACGACTTGGAACAGAAAACTTTTACTCGTTTACTATTCCAGCTGGCCATCTTCTTAAGATCGCATTTGTCAACCATCATGCTTTAAACAACCCCGACGGCACTCCCGCTTACCAGCGCATGGTTGAAAAGAAGCGACTTCAAAGCATCGGAAAATTTATCACTGACGGTGGTTATTTTCCTACAAACATCCTTATTAACTTCACCGATCCATGTGTTTTTGAGCCTCTCTCTAAATCCGACAACACAATAGAGGGCCTAAAATTTGGCCATTTGGTTCTGCCAAACAAGTTCAAAAGCGCTTGGGTAATTGATGGTCAGCACCGGCTGCTTGGATTCACAAACCTGCCGGAAGAATATTTGAAACAACCGCTTTTTGTTGTCGCGTTCGAGCAAATGGCCACCGTAAAGGAGGCTGAACTTTTCATAACGATAAACCACAAGCAGAAAAGCGTCCCGGCGAGCCTTTTAGTGGCCCTGCAGGCCGACCTTCAAATGGGCAGTGACGATCCCGATGAAGCGCTGTCAGCGATATCATCGTTTCTCATTCGGAAGTTGGCGCTAGATTCAACGAGCCCTTTCTATGGTCGTTTCCAAACTCCGGGTGTGCCAGCGTCTGATGCGCAAGTGCTGACGGTGCCTGAGATTCAGAAGGGTTTGAAGCGATCCCAACTCCTAGGTCGCGTCGTTAAGAAGGTTCGTCTTGGTGGATATCTTTCGGATGCCACCGATTCCAGCACTCTCGATCGGGCGAGACGAGCAATAAATAGCTATTTTAGAAGGATTGAAGATGCTGTTCCCGAAAAATGGGCGGCAGGGCGTACCGCGCATATCGTTACAAACCCTGGGATACGAGCGCATCTTTTGCTGCTTAATGAAGTACTGAGATTCCAGCATGCTGCAGGAAAGATCGATCCTGTTCTTGCATCACTCGATGAGATTGACGCCTGCGTAGCCAAATTTTGTAAGCCACTGATCGATTGGCTCAAGACCGCCGATGCGGTAGACATTGAAGCTCGATTTGCTAAGCAATACGGCGAGGGTGGCGTTCGTGACTACTTCTTTCACCTCTGCGATTTGATCACATCTGAGACGCCAACATTTGGACCCGACGAATTTCGCGATTATAAAGCAAAGTCAAACGACGAGAGGCGCGCTCAAGCAAAACTCGACGTCGAAGACATGACGAAGCTTATTTCTGGCGTCGTAGTTGAAAAATTGAAGGACATCTATGGGAAAGACGAACTTCCTTCTGGGGAGAAGAAGTACGGGGAGCTCGGAATCGCTGATAGCAAGATAAAACAAGCGGCCTATAACGCCCAGCAACAAGTTAGACCGGAAAAGCGAGCTCCGAAGGAGGCGTACTTACACCTAATAGATTTCGAGACGATTATAAAACAGAAAGGAAATTGGGAGTACTTTAAGACAATCTTCAGCATTCCACTGGTTAGCATTAATCCAAAATCAAAGGAATACCACGTTGACTGGATAAAAGAGTTCAATGACATTAGGAATGTTGCCTCACACAGTTCAATATACAGGCAACTGACGGATGACGATCTAAATTTTCTTGTTTGGTTAAAGGGCGTCCTTTACGAGCGCTGCGAAGCGGCGGAAATCCCTATCGTTGAATTTTAGTGAGAATCAATCTTCGGATCGTGGGGACAAGGTAAGCCGAATGAGCTGGACATTCCAAACGGACGAAATTGTTGTCCCGTTTCTAAAATGGGCCGGCGGGAAGAGGTGGTTTTGCGAAAATCATCTTCATTTTGTCCCGGAATTTAAGGGGCGCTATATCGAGCCATTTCTCGGCAGCGCTGCTGTTTTCTTCGCGTTGCGTCCCCAGAAAGCTTTCTTAAGCGATCTGAATTTGGATTTGATAACTACCTATAGCGCGATCCGTGATGCACCTTTAGAGGTTGGCCGATTGCTGCGATACCATCACGCTCGACATAGTGACAGTCACTACTACGCTACACGGGCGGTGAAGCCGAAGCCGTCGATTGAGCTGGCAGCATGGTTCATTTACTTGAACCGAACTTGCTGGAACGGCCTATACCGGGTTAATTTGCGCAATCAGTTTAACGTTCCAATTGGTACAAAGACTGACGTAATCATGCAGACAGACGATTTTGAAAAGACGTCCGTTTCTTTGCAATCGGCCACGTTGTCTGTGACCGATTTCGAGAGCACCATTGACATGGCAGAGGCAGACGATTTCGTATTTGTTGATCCTCCATATACGGTAAAGCATAACTACAATGGGTTCATAAAATACAACGACAAGATCTTCTCTTGGGCTGATCAGATTCGGCTTCGCGACGCTGTAGTCAGGGCCGCTGGGCGCGGTGCCTCGATAATGGTGCTAAATGCCAACCACGAGTCAGTTCGCGATCTGTATTCCGGAGTTGGTGAGCAAACCACGCTGGCACGAGCAAGTGTGATAGCGGCCAGCGCCGCGAGTAGATCATCCGTGGAAGAATTGATGATATGCGCAGGCGGGCGCTAACATGTTGTGGCTTTCCAACGAGACCGGGCTCGCTCCGGTGAAATGGTAAGCGAATCTGCGGGCTAGCGTTGGGCGATTCGCACCGCAGCTCAGCAGCGTTCCCCTCCGAAGGCAGAGGTCACAGGTTCGAATCCTGTCGGGTGCGCTAAACTTGCGATTTGCCGATTTCTATTTCGGCTATTCGTAAGCCAAAGGTCGAATCCAGCCCTGCCCCCTCACGACGGTCATCTTCGATCCCGCCGATCGCCTTGGAACTCAATCGGCCTCGAACGACTTCTTCGTGAGATAGATCGAAGGAGCGCCCCGTGCCCGCACCACCCGAAATGGATTTCGTCCTCGAAAAGCTGCCTTTGAGGATCGGCGCCTATATCCCCGACGACTTGCTGGAGGACTGGTTTGCGCCGGGAACCGGCATGAACCCGGTCAGCAAGGAAGCACTTGCCGCCGCCAAGACTTACGGCTGGCGCTTCGAATGCGAGTTCAAGCACTACCCCAACCGCAAGGAAGGCGTGTTCTGGAAGTGGGTGCCGGCGATCTGACCGGCGCTGGACGGTTCATCGTTCCGCGGAAACGCAGAACCGGTCTATCTTATTGTTTGACGCAAATACCGGACCGCTTCACACTTTTCCTGGAATTGCTCAGCCTCCGCCTATCGGCGTCGTCACCTTGCCGGTTCTGCCGCATTCGGGGCAGGTGCGGCCGTCGATCATGCCTGACCCTGCACAGCGGCGGCAAATATTCTCGCCAGCGCCTGGAGTGCCTGCGGGGACTTCGTCCGTGTTGGTCTGACCGGCTTGCCGGGGGTTGCCCTGCAGCTTGTTTCTCAGCCGGGCGACCCAGCGTTCGTCGACCTCGAGCGGCCTGCTGCTGTCGTCCGGCAGGCCTTCGCCGGATTGGCCGATGGTTTCATTGCGCGGCCGGTCGTTCGCGCCTGTCGTGATCTTCTGAGCCATTGCGTTTGCCTTTACGCCTTGCAATTTTCGAACGCCTCAGCTCCGCAGAGGTTCCGGTTCGACCGGCAGCCTTTCAGCCGGGTTTTCGCCGCACATTATCTATCCTGAACCCGGATTTCGGCCGCGCCGGCATGCGGGCAAGCGAGACGGTCATATCCTGATCAGGCACCTGGTAGGCCATCGACCGCGTCAGCAGGCGAACCGCTTCCATGATCAGCGCGACGGTGACGGCTTCTCCGGGGCAGCGATGGGTAGTCGCCGGATCTCCGCCGCCATGCGGGATGAAGTCGAAGCCGTGGGTTTTCCAGCTCAAGCCGCGCTCCGGGATAAATCGGGCCGGCTCCACAAACAGGCGGCGATCGTGGTTGGTGCCGTGCAGGTCGAGCAGAACCCAGTCGCCTTTGCCGAAGCGGTAGCCCTTCCATTCGAAGGGGTGGCGGGCGCGGCCGCCGATGAACGGGAAGAACGGATAGAGCCGGCGAACCTCCTCGGCGAAGGCTTCCAGCCCGTCGTCATCGCCGGCGGCGAACTTATCGTACCATTGGCGGTGCTGGTGAAGCGCCAGCGCCGCAAACATGATGAAGCGGCCGATGGCGACGACTGGCCGGATGATGTTGATGATCTCGACCGCAGCACTGGCAACATCGAGCGGCATTCCCTCGGCATCGACATATTCGCTGACCAGGCGGACCGGGCTGTTTGCCGGCAAATCAAGCGCACCGCTTCGAACGCGCCGTACAAGCTCGCCGATAGTGCGTTCGGTCCGGCGGCGCCGCCACAGCGCCAGCATGGTCGACGGCCCGATGCCGCCGGCGTTCTCGACCATGCCGCTGAGCTCGCGGCAGAGTTCGGCGCGATCCTTGTCGGCGGGGATGCCGGCCCAATCCGCTGCCGCCTGGGTCAGGACGAGGTTTACGGCGTCGAACAGGACGATCTCGTCACGCCGCTGCCAGTCTTCCAGTCGGTCGAGCCAGGCGCGACGGAAAGTTGCGCGAAGCCGATCGATCTGGTCACCATCCAACAGGATCGACAGGAAAAGCGCCTTGCGGTGGCGGTGAGCGGCGCCGTCGAGCGCCTGGACGCTGCCCTTGTCCTGCAGCAGACGCAGCGTGGTCTGCGGCATCGCACCAATTCGGGTGAAGTGGTCGCCGCCATAAAACATCTCGGCAGCCTCGGCACCGCGGACGCAGATTGCCGGCCGCAGCATCAGGCGCGTGGCAAAGATGTCGGTGTTCATGCGCCGGCAGCGGGCCGAAATGAAGTCATAGCCTTCGCGCAGCAGGGCCAAGGTGCTGTCGAATGCGGCGCGCGGAATGGGTTTTGCGGCATGATTGCCGCCGTCGGCATCGATCAGTTCACGTCTGTTCATGGCGTGCTCCCTGGCGTTGAAATTCCTCAACGCACGGCCGGCACTTTCGATCACTCGACTTTTTGACGGCTTTGCCGCGCCGCCCTTCGGCCGCGGCTGGCAAGGATGGTGGTCAGCGTGACCGGACGAAAAGCCCAGCTGTCGACGCCGACGTCATACTGGCGCGTGACCGGGGTCAGCCTGCCGTGGGAATGGCCATGCAGGTCGATCGATTTCCTGCCGATCTGGTTCCAGGTGCGAAAAGGGTAGTGGCAAAGGATCAGCAGGCTGCCGTCGAGCGCCAGCTCCTTGTAGTGCTGCGTGCTCGCCCAACCTGTGGCCTCGATGGTGGCCGCAGCATCGTTGTTGCCGATGATCAAATGCTTGCTGCCATGAAGAGACGCCAGAAGCGACGACACGAACGCGGCCGATCCCCTGGCAAAATCGCCGAGATGCCAGACCTCGTCGTCCGGCCCGACAGTCTCGTTCCAGAACGCAATGAGCGACCGGTCATGTTCCGCCAGCGAGCCGAACGGGCGGCGGTCGATGCGCAAAATGCGCGGGTCGCTGAAATGCGTGTCGGCGGTGAAGTAGATCATGCGCGCTCGCTGGGGCCTGTCGTCGACCTGCCGCCCGGTGCTTGCTCAACCCGCTCGATCGCCAGTTGTTCCTGTAAGCAGGCCTAGGCGGTTCCCGCTCGTTGGCACTTTGAAACGGGGGAACTTTGAAACGGGGGAACTTTGAAATGAGACGCAGGTTAGAATGCTTGAGGCCGATGCTCTGAAAGGACCTCGACGATGACCGACGCAGAACCTCTTGGGCGAAGCCCGGCGCAAGCGCGGGGCGACATCGACGCCGGGCGCGAAGGGGACAAGACCCCGGGCATCGATCCGGCTGCGGCTCCCATGGAAACGGACGCTGAATCAGCCGGCAACGCCCCGCCGAAGAGCCCTGCCGCGCGCCATGAAACGCCGAAGTTTACCAACCAGGCGAGCTATGCCAATGCGATGCGCCCGCTGAAGGATGAGCCCGACGTCCAACCGAGCAGATATGGGCCAGTCATGGTGATTGCCGCCATCGTCGTGCTGGCCGCGGCGGTTTTCATCGGCGCAGCCATGCTGCACTGAATACCGCTGCCCCAGGTTCGGCGGCGCGATGGCTGGACATTTTGTTTCCGGTCCGGGACCTTGCTGACGCGCCAGGTTCAGGCGTGATCGAGTCTGCTGCACATTGACCACCAACCATCAATTCTTTGCCCGTGACGCCACCACCGTGGCGCGCGACATGATCGGCGCCACGCTGTTTTTGCACGGCGTTGGCGGCATCATCGTCGAGACCGAGGCCTATCGCCCGGATGACCCGGCTTCGCATGCTTTCGGTGGCAGGACGGTGCGCAACGGCGCAATGTTCGGCGCCCCCGGCAGCGCGTACGTCTATCGCTCCTATGGCCTGCACTGGTGCCTCAATGCCGTGTGCCTGCCCGGCAGTGCCGTGCTTATCCGCGCAATCGAACCGCGATTAGGGCTGGAGGTGATGCGGGCCAATCGCGGCCTTGACGATCCCCGGCTGCTTTGCTCGGGACCGGGCCGCCTTTGCCAGGCGCTGGCAATCGACAAATCTTATGACGGGCTGCCCCTGGACCTGCCGCCATTCGAATTCAGGCAGCCGGGCGAAGCCGGCGCCGTTCTGACAGGCCGCCGGATCGGCATTTCCAAGGCTGTCGATGCCGAGTGGCGGTTCGGACTGCGCGGCTCGGATTATTTGAGCCGCAAGTTCTGATGCCCGCGGCAGCGGCAGAGCAGTTGCCCCCCGGCATCACTCGTCGGGTTTGCCGAGATGCATGGGTGTCGCCTGCTGGCGGGCTTCTCTGGTCACCTCGTCGGCTCCGGCAGGTGAAATCCCTCGCAACGCCTTCGCGGCTTCGGTCAGGCGCCCGCGATCATTGCCGAAGCTCTTGATCAGCTGGCGGACCTGGTCGGCCGTGACGCCGTTCAGTTGGGCAAAATACTCGACCTCACGGTCGTCTTCCGCAGCAACGCGATCGCGGTTGCGGAAATCCCGCTTGTTCTTATCGTCAGCCATTTTTTCCTCCTGGTGGAGCTTCGCATCAATGGCAACGTGGGCAAGCGGCTTTCGTTGCCGCGACCAGGCGGACTTTTGCGCCGTCGTGCCGACTGACCAGGAACCATGAGGCGAGCAGCCGGTTTGGCTTGGATGCAGACATATTCGGCTACAATTCATACCGATGGAGAATACGATGACGCTCGCAAGCAAAACCACCGTAATTGCCGCGGCGCTGGCCATGTTGGCCGCGCCGGCATTCGGCCAGACGAGCCCACCTGCGCCCGCCGCGCCGGCACCGGATCGTGGCGCCGAACCGTCGCCCGGAATGAGCGGGCAGAGCCAGGATGCCATGCGCGAAATGATGCGCCAGATGATGACTGAGATGCTGGAGGAGAGAATGCAAGAAGATCGCGCGCCCCGGGCGGAACGGCGAGGTCCCGACCGCTGGCATCGCGACTACAGGATGGGCCCACCTGAGCGAGGGTGGGAGATGGGAGGGCGCGGCGGCATTCCACGCGGGATGCATGGCGCGAAGATGCGAATGATGTTCGCCATAGTGGATGCGGACGGCGATGGCGCGCTTTCTCAGAGCGAAGTCCAGGATTTCGTCGGGCGAATATTCAACGCCGTCGATGAGGACGGTGACGGCAGCGTCGACATGCAGGAAATCCGGTCCTTCTTCCACGGAGGAGGCGCCGAGGATCAGGAGTAGGTCTCCTAGCGGTCGGCAATGAGGCCCCTAGCGGAGGTAGCGCCCACGTCAACCGGGTGCGAAAACCGTCGCTTGCAGATGCATTCCCTGGCTGGCCTTGCCAAGCCGAATGCCGGGTCGGAACGGTTCAAGACAGCAGGAATTCAATGGCTATGACAGAGAAAACTCCAAACATCGCCCGTGTCTGGCGCGGCAGAACCGTGCCTGAAAAGGCGGATGCCTATGAGAGTTACAACTATCAAGCCGGCATCAAGCCGCTGATCGAGAAGGCGCTGGGCGTGCAGACCTTTCGCGAGGACACGCCGACCCATTCGGAATTCGTGACGATCTCCTATTGGGAAAACGTCGAGGCGATGGCGGCGTTCACCGGCGGCGATCCGACGAAAATCCACCATCTCGAGCGGGACGAAGAGTTCCTGATCGAGTTGCCGTCGCGGGTGCAGGTGTTGCGCATCCGATCGAGTCACGGGCGGCTGGGATAGGGCATCGCCGCCCGGTTCGGCCCGATCTAGGAAATCGCCGTCAAGTCGATTTCGGTGATGTGCCAGCGGCCGAGATTTGCGGTGTAGAGCTTGTCGCCCTTGAAGGCGATGTTGGTGGGGTGGGCGAGCGTCGTTGCCGCCGGATCCTCGATCACCACCTCGAGCCCGCTATCTTTTCGCCAGCGGTAGATGCGGCTCGGCTCGTAGCATGAGATGAACAGCGACCCGTCCAGCGCCAAGGCGACGCCATCGGGGACGTTGTTCACGCCCTCCACGACGAGCTGGCGAGGTCCTGCCGTGCCGTCGGCACGGATCGGCACATAGCTGAGGCAGGCCGCATGGCTTTCCACGACGTAAAGCCCATCGCCACCCGGCGCCATCGCCATGCCGTTGGCGAAGGCCATGGTCTCGCTGCACCACAGGCCGCCTTCGCCGGTCTTCAAATCGTAGCGAAAAATGCCGGAGCGGTTGTCTTCACCGAGGCTGTCGGAAACGTAGAGCCAGCCGCGCGCCTCGTCGACAATCGGATAGTTCGGCACGCGGATGCCGGCCGAGGCGAAGCGCGTCATATCAGCCGTCGCGGCATCCCAGCGAAAGATCGCCGCATGTCTGAGATCGCACGCGAAGCAGTTGTCCGCGCTATCGAAGGCGATGCCGAGCAGAAAGCCGTCCGTGCCGCCCATGCGTTCGACCGAGCCGCCATCGGCGGCCAAGCGCAGCAGGTCGCCGGTTTCGGTGCCGCACCAGATCGAGCCGTCGCGATGGATGGCCACGCCTTCCGGATGGGCGACGCGCGGGCTGGTGAAGATGCCATCGAAGAAGACCCTCGCGGCCGACATTTCGAGCAACGGCTTTGCCATGCGCACCCCCTTCAATCCGGTGCAGTATGCGACCGCCGTGCGGCAATACCGCGCTCGACCATCCGCCGGTCGGCGGCGAGGATCTCGGCGATAAGCCCGCGGCGCTCCCTGGCGCTGACGAATTCGAGGCGCCGCAGGCCGAGCGGGTCGATGCGGTTTCGCAGGATGTCGAGCGTCTCGTTTGAGGGTAGCGCAACTTCGCGGCAATCGGCATCGAATGTCAGGGCAAAGCCGGTGGCATCCTGGAGCTGCTGGCGCGTCACGCCCGGCATGGTCTCGATGACGGCCAATTGCCGGCTCTCCCCGTCGAGCCGAAACACGCAAAGGTCGGTGAACACCAATGCCGCGCCGGTCCGATAGCCCATCGGCTCGCGTTCGGCCTCAGTCAACAGGCCGCGCGCCGAGCTGGCAATCTCGACCGTCTCGACCAGCGACTGCACGGAATGGCGGGGGACGTAGAGCAGATAATCGCGATGCATGTTGGCGACGTCGGCCATGCCGCCTTGCCCGGGCAGCCGGATAAGGCTGCCGTCACGCTTGCGCAGCGCAATGGTGTTGACGCGCCCACGGCGGTCGACCTGCGCGGCACCGACGATCTCATGCGTCACCGCGCCGGCCTGGTAGTAGGTCGAATAGGTGTCGTCGCCGCCGGCATGCGCCACCGCCGTCTCGCAATCGAGGCTTTCGATCAGCGACAGGATCATCGGGCTCGGTGCTATGTCGAGATGGCCGCAACTCATGGTGGCGATGATCATGTCCGGCGCGTGCGTCGCTTTGGCCAGCCGGTAGGCGACATTGGCGAGCGGCGACACCGCGCCGGCACTGGCAAAGCTCTCATTGTCGAGCTCAGCGGCAATGCGGGCGGCGATGATCTCGTCGATGGACGCCTCCTTGTTGCCGTGCACGAGCCTGGGCATTGCGAGGACTGTTTCAGCGCGGACTTTTGCAGCGTCTTGAACCCGCTCCGGCACGCCTTCCGAAGGCATGCTCAGGCTGTCCGACAAAGGTATTTCCTTGGCCGCGAACGCCCCCGCCAACGCTTGATAATCCGTCACATAGAATGGCAGGCAGGAGGCGGGATAGGCGCCGCCTGGTGCCAGCGCGATCGCCGACACCTGGTTGCGGGTCAAAATGCTCTGCCGACCATCATGCCGCAGCGCTCCGACCGGGACGATCTCCTCGACCGTCACCAGCACCTCGCGCGCCGCGCCGGCCATGGCGAAATCCAGCGCCCGTGGTCCGATGATCTGGACATTGCCGCTCTCGTCGGCACGCTGGGCATGGACGACGAACGTATCGAGCCGCAAGGCCGGGATGATCCCGGTCGTGATTCCCGCGATCGGATCGGGCGCGGCGATCGCACCCGGCACGCGCGCCAGCATGTCCGAACCCTCCGGAAGCTGAAACGGCATCAACGGCAGGTTCTGCTGCCCCGCCCGCAGCGCCTGGATCATGGCCAGCGCCGTCCAGTCGCGGACCGGCACGGCATTGGTCTCGGCAGCCGCGCGGAAGCGCGGCGGCAAGCCAAAAATATCGAGGCTGGAAAAGCAGATATCGACCTCCGCCACGGCATTCGCTTCGAGAAGCAGTTCGAGCGGCAGGCCGCCGGCCCAGCAGACATAGCGAAGATCCTTGACGCCCAAGCGGGCGATGGCCCGCAACAAGGCGATCGGCAGCCGGGCAAAATGATGGCCACCGACACCGAAGACGTCGCCGCCGCCGACCATCGCGGCCAGGCCCTCGACATCGGTGAAGCGCGGCCGGTTTTGCTTGACCAGGGACGTCATTTCGCAGCCTTCGGCCGCGGCGCGCTCTTTTCAGCAAATTCCTTGACGCGCCGCTGGCCGGTCTCGCTGCGGTACAGGCCACCCAGGACATCGCGCTCCATGGCAAGGCCGTCGGCCAGATCGCCCGAAACGGCATGCGCGGTCAGCGCTTTCAGCCCTTCGATCGCTGCGGCCGGTTCGGCGGCGATCATCTCGGCAAGGTCCAGCACCCGCGGCATCAGCCTTTCGGCATCGACGATTTCGTTGACCAGACCGGCGCCGACGAACTCGGAAGCCGGCACGATGGCGCCGGTCATCAGCAGAAAATTGGCGCGGTTGCGGCCGAGCTTCTGGACGCTGCGCTGGGTGCCGCCGCCGCCGGGGACCAGCCCGAGCTTGATCTCGGGCAGGCCGAGCTTCGCGAACTGGTTGGCGATGACGATGTCGCAGCACAGCACCAGCTCCATGCCGCCGCCGAGCGCAAAGCCGTTGACCGCGGCGATGACCGGCTTGCGGTTGTTCTCGACCGCCGCATACATGCGCGTGCCGGCGGCCTGGAAGGCGTCGAACTCGATAGCTGTCTGGGCAGCGTATTCCTTGATGTCGGCGCCGGCCATGAAGCCGCGCCCCTCGCCGGTCACCACGATCGCGCCGACGCTGTCATCCTGCGACAGCGCCTCGAAAACCTTGGTGATCTCGCTTTGCATCAGCCGGTTCATGGCGTTGAGCTGATCGGCGCGCCGGAAGGTGACGACTGCGACGCGCCCGGATATTTCCAAGGTGAGTGTCTGGTAAGCGCTCATCGTCAGGCAGCATCCACGGTCATATCGCCGGACGCCTCAAGCGCTGCAATCTCGCCGCTGGAAAGGCCGAACTCGGCCAGTATCTCGCGGCCATGCTGGCCGACCAGCGGCGCCGGCCGTTCTATGGTAGCCGGCGTCTCGCTCATCTTGACCGCCGGCGCGACCACCCTGACCTTGCCGCCGCGCGGATGATGGTAGCTGGTGATCATGCCCAGGTGCTTGACCTGCGGGTCCTCGGCTGCGCGCCTTATGTCCTTCACCTCGGCACACCAGATGTCGGCTGTCAGCAGCCGCGCCAGCAGGTCCCGCGTGGCAAACTTCCTGGTTTCGGCGTTGACCTTGTCGAACACCTCGTCGCGCCTGTCGAACAGCGTCTTCAGATCGTCGTAGACAGCAAGCTGCGGCGCCTCCAGCACTTCATACAGCGTCTTGAACGGGCTCATGGCGATCGACACATAGCCGCCGTCCTTCGCTTCATAGACACCGAACGGCGCCTGCATGCCGGGGTGGCCGATGCCGGAATTCGGGCGCACGAAATCCTCGCCGAGATTGAGCACGGCGACATATTCCTGATTGAGATGCGCCAGCATGCCGGCGAGCAGATTGACCTCGATCTTCTGGCCCTTGCCGGTCTTCTCGCGATAGTAGAGCGCCGACAGGATGCCGTAGACCATGTTCATGGCGCCGATCTGGTCGGCCAGGCCGGCACCGGCCGGAACAGGAGCCTGATCGCCGCGGCCGGTGTTGGAGATCAGCCCGGACAATCCCTGGATCAGCATGTCCTGGCCGGGGCGCTCGACATAGGGGCCTTCCTCGCCATAGCCGGAGCCCGAGCAATAGATGATGGCGGGATTGACCGCCCTGAAATCCTCGTAGCCATAGCCGAGCCTGGCGAGCACGCCGGGGCGGAAATTCTGCACCACCACATCCGCCTTCTTGGCCATGTCCATGATGATGGCATGCACCTTGCGACTTTTCAGGTTGAGCGCGATGGAGCGCTTGTTGCGGTTCCAGGCGAGGAAATTCGGACTTTCGGAGCCGCCGACCCATTTGGCGAAGAAGGTCATGCTGCGGAACATGTCCCCGGCGCCGGCACGCTCGATCTTGATGACGTCGGCGCCCATGTCGCCGAGCAGCTGCGTGGCGAACGGCCCTTGCAGCAGATGGCTGAAATCGAGAATGCGGACGCCTTCGAGGGCTTTGTTCATTTCATGTCTCGTTGGTTGTCAAAGCAGGTCGGGTACGTAGCGGGGTGCTGCGGTGAGGCCGCCGTCGACGCGCAGGTCGGTACCGGTGGTGAAGCCGGCGGCGTCGGAGGCCAGATAGACGGCGGCTTCGGCCACTTCGGACGGTTTGCCGATGCGGCCGAGCGGATGCATCTTGACCCAGGCCTTGGCGAGATTGCCGCCGATCTCCTTGACCAATTTGTCGTTCATCGGCGTGTTGATGGTGCCGGGCGAGATCGAGTTGACGCGGATGTTGAGCGGGCCGAACTCGACCGCCATCTGGCGCGTCATTGCCATCACCGCGCCCTTGGCGCCGGCATAGGCGGTCCAGCCGTCGAGCCCGATGTGCCCTTGCGCCGAGGCCATGTTGATGATCGAGCCGGATTTCTGCGCGATCATGTGCGGCAGCGCATATTTGCAGCCGCGGAACACGCTGGTCAGGTTGACCGCGATCAGCCGGTGCCACTGCTCGTCGGTCATCTCATGGACCGGCATGCCGCCGATGGCGATGGCGGCATTGTTGACGAGAATGTCGAGATGGCCGGTCTTGCCGACGGCTGCGGCGATAAGAGCGGCGATATCGGCCTCGTCCGCGACGTCGCAATGGATGTAGTCGGCGCGGTGGCCGGCGGCGCGCAGTTCCGCCGCAAATTTTTCACCCTTCTCGTCGGCGATGTCGCCAAGGAAGACATGCGCGCCCTCCCTTGCCATCGCCTCTGCGATCGCATGGCCGATGCCGTCGGCGGCGCCGGTGACGATTGCGGTTTTCCCTTTGAGACGATCCATATCAGCCTCCAATGGCGCGCCGGCGCTTTGCTTCGTCGAAGGCGACGGCGGCAATGATGATCATGCCGGTGATGACCAGTTGCCACTCGGTCGGCAGGCCGAGACCGCGCAGCCCGTTGGACAGGAACTGCAGGATCAGCACGCCGAGTGCCATGCCGGTCAGGCTGCCTATGCCGCCGGCAAGGCTCACCCCGCCGAGCACGGTGGCGGCAACGACCTGGAACTCGAAATTCAGCCCGGCCGTATGCTGCGCCGAACCGACGCGGGCTGCCAGGATGATGCCGGCTACCGTCGCCAGCAGCGCGCTGATGATGAAGCAGCTGAACTTGACGCGGCGCACGTCGTAACCCGCCAGCCGTGCCACTTCCGGATTGCCGCCGACGGCATAGATCTGCCGCCCGAACGGCCGGTGCTGCATCACGTAGGCGAAGACGGCGAGCAGGACGATGGCGATGACAGCCGAATAGGGAACGACGTTGAACAGGCGGCCGTCCGACAGCGCGATGAAGCTGTCGAGCGCGGCATCGTCTGGAATAGCACGCTGGCCGGTATAGAGATAAACGCCGCCGCGCATGATGAACATCGTGCCCAGGGTCACGATCAGCGAGTTGATGCCGGCATAGGCCGTCAGATAGCCATTCACGACGCCGATGATCAGCCCGAACAGCAGCGCGCCACTGATGCCGAGCACAAGCGAGTTGGTGTCGTTCATGATGATGATCAGCGGCAGCGCGATCGTCGCCAGCAGCGAGCCGATCGAGATGTCGACCTCGCCTGATATGAAGACGATGGCGCAGCCGATGCCGGCTGTCAGCGCCAGCGAAGCCTGACCGAGCACATTGGTGATGTTGCGCACGGAGAAGAAATTCTCGGCGGTGAAGGAAAAGAACGCGATCACCAGAATGAGGCAGAGGAGCAATGCCAATTCCTGCCGCGCGACGAGCCGCGCCAGCATGGACGGCCCAGCTTTCATGGTGTCGGTGCTTGCCAGGCTCATCGCTTGGTCCCTTTGCGAAGCGTCATCGTCTTAGCCGATTGCCGCATTGAGGATGTTCTCCTGCGTGGCCTCGTCGCGAGGCATGATCGCGGTGAGGCGGCCTTCGCACATCACCGCGATGCGGTCGGCAAGCCCCAGCAGCTCGGGCATTTCGGACGTCATCATGACGACCGCCAGGCCCTCGCCGGCGAGCCGGTCGATGAGCGCAAAAATCTCCGACTTGGCGCCGACGTCGATGCCGCGGGTCGGCTCGTCGACGACGATCACCTTGAGACCGCGCATCAGCCAGCGCGAGATCAGCACTTTCTGCTGATTGCCGCCGGACAGATTCTTGACCTGCTGGAACAGGCTGGGCGTCCGGATGCGGAAACGGTCGACATAGTCCTGCACCGCCTTGCGTTCGCTGACCTTGTCGACGAAGCCCATTCTGGCGAAGGCGCCGAGTGAGGCGAGGCTGGCATTCTGGTAGACCGGCAACTCGCCCATCAGCCCCTCGCTCTTGCGGTCCTCGGTGAGCAGGCCGATGCCGAGCCGGACGCCGGTGTGCGTTTCGTGCGGCAGCAGCCGGCAGCCATCGACCGAAATGGCGCCGGAAGTGATCGGGTCGTAGCCGACGATGGCCTTGGCGAGCTCGGTCCGGCCGGCCCCCATCAGGCCGAAGAAGCCGAGGACCTCGCCGGCATGCGCCTCGAACGACACATCCTTCAGCTTCTTGGCGGTGCTGAGCCCCTCAACGGAAAGCGCGACCTTGCTGCCCGGCGCGCCGCGCTTGCGAGGGAACAGGTTTTCGATGCGCCGGCCGATCATGTCCTGGATCAGCGTGTCGTTGGTGTGCTCGCCGATCGGCCTGGTCGAGACGTGGCGGCCATCGCGCAGCACGGTCACGGTGTCGGCGATCTCGAAGACCTCGTCGAGCTTGTGGCTGACATAGAGCACCGCGATGCCGAGCGCGGCCAGCCGGCGGATGACGGTGAACAGCAGCGAGACCTCGTTCGGCGTCAGCGAGGAGGTCGGCTCGTCCATCACCACGACGCGGGCCTCATGGGCGAGTGCGCGGGCGATCTCGACCATCTGCTGCTGGCTGACCGGCAGCGATCCCGTGCGCGCCGCCGGGTCGACATTGAAGCCGATACGCTTGAACAGAGCGGCCGCATCGGCACGGATCTTCTTCCAGTCGATCGAGCCGCCTTTGCCGGTCGGATAGCCTTCGAGGAAGATGTTTTCGGCGACGCTGAATTCGGCGATCAGCGCGATTTCCTGGAACACCACCTTGATGCCCTCTTTCAGGCTATCGCGCGGCGACTTGATGTCGGCCTCTCGGCCGCGCAGGCGGATAGTGCCGGCATCCTTGCCGTAGACCCCGGCCATGATCTTGATCAGCGTCGACTTGCCGGCGCCGTTCTCGCCCATCAGGGCATGGATTTTGCCGGGTTCCAAGGTCAGATCGACATTGTCCAGCGCCACCACGCCGGGAAAACGCTTGCCGATACCGCGCATCTCCAGCGCCGGCACGCTTTTGTCGACAGCCACGGTTTCGCCGGGGTGAAGGAAATCAACCGACATTGGCTCTGTTCCGCACGATGTCGAGATAGGTCGCCAGGATGATGACGATTCCAGGCACCACCATCTGCAGATCCTGGTTCCAGCCGAGGATGATGATGCCGTTGTCGATGACCTTCAGCACCAGCACTCCAAGCAACGTGCCGAGCAGCGAGCCGCGGCCGCCAAGCAGGCTGGTGCCGCCGAGGATGACGGCGGCAATCACCGTCAGCTCGAAGCCGCGGCCGGCGGTCGGCTGGCCGGCATTCATCAGCGACGACAGGATCATGCCGGCAATGCCGACGCACAGGCCGGTGACGACGAAGGCGAACAGCTTCAGCCGTTGCGAGCGCACGCCGGAGAGGCGGACCGCTCGCTCATTGGCGCCGACAGCGTAGAGATAACGGCCGAGCGTGGTGAAGCGCAGCGTTGCCGCGGCCAGCGCGAAAATCAGCGCGGCAACGACCACGGGCAGCGGGATCGCGCCGAGATAGCCGGCGCCGAGATCGGTGAAGCTTGCAAGCCGGTGGTGGTTCTGCACCGCCTCGCGGGTGAACAGGTAGACGCCGCCCTGCAGCATCATCATGGTGCCGATGGTGGCGATCAGCGAGTTCACCTTGAGGCTGGTGACGACGAGGCCGTTGAAAAGGCCGACCGCGCCTGAAAAGGCGAGCGCCGCCAGCAGCCCGAGCGTCAGGCTGTGCGTTGAATTGAGCACGGCCATGCCGATGCAGCCGACAAAAGCCAGCGATGCACCGACCGACAGGTCGACTTCCGCGGTGATGATCAGCATCGTCATGCCGGAGGCGACGATCAGCACCAGCGCGCATTGGCGCAGGATGGCGATGATGTTGGCCTCGGAATAGAATTGCGGCGCGGCAATCGAGATGGCCATGCAGAGCACGGCCAGGATCACGCCGAGCACCAGCTGGCTGCTGCCCAGCAGCTGGCCGCCGATGAAACGCCTTGGCGCGGAGGATTGCGTAAGCTCGCTCATGTCCATTTCATTTCCGGGCCGTATCGGGTGCCGTCGCCATCTGGAAACTGCCGGCCAAAACAGGACGGTTGCCCTGTTTTGCCGTTCGGCATCGATCCGATGCCCTTCCCGCCGTGCGGGAAGGGCTAGCCGGAATCCTTACTTCTTCAGATCGGCGGAAGTTTTCATGCATTTTTCCGGTGGCTGAAGCGCATTGACGGCATCCCATTTGATTTTGCGTGTGGTGCCATCGTAGTCGTAGAACTTCTTCCAGTCGTCACCGTTCATCGGCGCGGTGGGGCTGACGATGTGTTCCGGCACCTCTTCGCCGTTGAAGAGCTTAACCGCTGCATCGATGGCGGTGTAGCCTTCCTTTTCCGGGAACATCGCGGCTTCGATGCGATAGGACGGCTCGTTCTGCATTGCATTGATGAAGGCGAGGCCTTCGCCGCCGGTGCCGACCGTCAACAGGCCGTCCTGCGACTTGCCGGCCGCTTTCCAGGCCTGAAGGCCGCCGAGCGAGGAGGAATCGTTGATGCCATAGATGATGTTGATGTCGGCGTTCTTGGCAAGTGCCGCCGAAGAGACCTCGAGCGCGCGATCGGGATTGCCGCCACCGTCGAGGTCGTGGACCATGACCGCGTCGGGGATGATGGTCTTGAGGCCATCCATGAAACCCTGCGACCGCAGCACCGTGGCGGACAGCAGCGGCAGGCCGACATTCATCACCTTGGCTTTGCCTTCGAGCTTTTCCTTGGCGAATTTACCGGCTTCGACGCCAGCGGTGTAGCCGGTATCATAGTCGCAGATCGCGACCATTGTGGTCATGCCCTTGACCGGATTGCCTTCGAGCACGACCGGAACGTTGTTGGATTTCGCCTGGCGCAGCAGCGGCACGACGCCTTCCTCGTTGACGGGCGTGATGATCAGGACGTCGACGCCCTTGGCCATGAAATCTTCGGCGGCGGAGACCTCCTTGGCAACGTCCAGATTGGCGTCCTGCACCTCGAGCTCGATACCGAGTTCCTTGGCGCGGGACTGCATGCCCTTGATGACGTTCTGATACCACTCATGCGTGGCGTAGTTGGTGACGTAGCCGATGCGCTTCGGCATGTTTTCGGCGTGTGCCGCGGCGGCGCTCAGAGCAAGCACCGCCGCCGAGGCAAACAGCATCGATTTGGACCAGTTCATGTTTCTTCTCCCTGTATTTCTTGTCAGTTGCTGAACGGATAGTCCCGCCGTTCCGGGTCGGCACGTGAAGAGGCGGCAGCTTCGCCCGCGCCCAGCGCCGCCGATATCGTCTCGGCCGCCGCCTTCGTCCGCTCGAAGACGGTGCTGCGATCGAAGCGGGCGGCCTTTTGCGGCAGGAAGGGGACGGTGAGCGCGGCAATGACGGCGCCGGTATGGTCGCGCACCGGCATCGAGATGTTGGTGCAGCCCTCGACAGCCAGCGAGGCGCGCATTTCATAGCCGAGCCTTGCGACCTCGTTCAGCCGCGCTTCGATTTCCGCCCGGCTGCCTTGGCCTTCGCCTGCGGCGACGATCCGTTCGACGATGCGGTCGCGCTCGGCGCGGCTCGAATGCGCCAGCAGCACCGCGCCGGAGCTCGTTTCGAGGATCGGGAAATGCGAGCCAAGGGCAACCGAATAACGCATCGGCAAAGGCGAATCGATCTGCAGCACGACCAGTGCGCTCTCGCCTTCGCGCACGACCAGATGGCAGCTCTGGTCGGCATTGGCGGCGAGGCCGCGCATCACCGGCAGCGCACATTCGACCAGGCGGTTTACCGGCGGATGCATATGCGCCAGCTCGAACAGCTTCAGCGACAGGCGGAAGCGGTCCGATTGCGTCCGGAAAATGTAGCCGCGCTTCTCCAGCAACAGCAGGATGCGGTAGATCTCGTGAATGGAGCGCCCCATTCCGGTGGCGATCTCGGTTTGGGTCAGCGGCTCGCCGCTGGCAGCCATGAATTCCAGTATGTCGAGCGCCTTCTCCACCGCCGGCACCCGATAGCCGTTGCGGCCGCTTTCGCCTTCGTCGACGATCTGGGCAATATCGGCGGCCATTACGCGACGCTCCGTTGCGGCTGGCCATGCCTGGTCTCGCGATAGAGCCGGTTCAGCCGGTCCGCGAGCTCGGCCGCCTGCAATTCGCCGGCGATCGCCGCCGCGGCATGAGGGGCGCATTGCCGGAAGAAGCTGATGAAGCCCGGATGGGTCGGGCGCAGATAGGAGGCTTGGATCGTCGCCAGCGTCGAGGCGAAGAAGCCGCCCGAGAGAGCGTTGACCACGGTATCCTGCCACGCCGCCAGCGACCCCGGCTGTCCGCCGGATTTCACATAGTCGCCTCGCTGATAGCCGGGCGAGCACAGAAACAGCGCGTAGTCGATGGCGGCTTGCTTGTGTTGCGATTGGGCGCTGACGCCGATGCCGGCGCCGCCGAGCAAGGCGCCGGCGGATCGCGGCGTCGGCACGTCGGCGAAGCGCAGATGCGGCCTGTCTGCCTTAGAGGCGTAGTTCACATAGCCGAAGGCGAACGGCACGTAGACCACGTCGTCATGCGCGATCATGTGATCGTAGCAACGGATCGGGTTCCATTTCGGCGAGTTCGGATGCGACAGCGCCGCAAGCTGGCGCAATTGCCCGACGGCCCGCTCGATTTTTTCCCCGGCGATGAACTCGTCGCCGTCTTCCCGGGGCTCGCCCAGCGTCAAAAGCAGGCACATGGCGTCAGTCGGCACCAACGGCAGCCCAAGCCATTTGCCGTCCTTCAAGGCGCGCCGGCCGAGCTCCAGCACCTCGTCATGGCTGCGCGGCAGCGGTCCGTAGCGCTCCAGGAGATCGGGGCGATATGAGGCAACCTGACAGGCAGCATCGATCGGCAACGCCCATTGAAGCCCGTCCCTTGCGTAGGATTGCCAGGATGCGCCAACCGAATCCCGTTCGAAGCCGCGGCGCTGCTCGGCCGACAAATCGAACGGCACCATCAGCCCGCCTTCGGCAATATCGCCGATGAACGGATGGTCGAACACGACAAGATCATAGGCGCCGAGCACCGGACCAAGCGCGCCCTCGCCGAATTCGTAGAGGCTGCGGCGGTCCCATTCGATCTCAAGACCGGGATTGGCGGCACAATACGGCCCGATGCTGGCGTCGAGCGGACCCCAGCAGCGTCGGTGATCCCACGCGAGACCGCGCAGTCTTGTCATGCCCGAAATTCCTCCCAGAGGCGGCCATGCGCCGGCCCAGCCGATTAGTAGCAACTATTTTCACCTAGACAAGTAGTTTTTACATACGCAAAGCCAGTCCTCGCTTCCGTTTGGCGAGAAAGCCGCCCAACCATCCTTGGTGCGCATCGCGTTGCCGCCGGCCTGCAACCAAAGGCTGCGATGGATCTGGCTTTTGGGGAACTTTCGCGACGAACATTCGTTCGGTTGGCGCAGCCATCTGGAGCAGCATCACTGGAATCAGCAGCCACGTCGCAGGGAGCGGACTAAATGGACCAACCGTGGGCGCGGCCATGAACCGGTTTACCGCCTTGGCATTCGCCACGTTTCTGGCGATAACTTCGATCTGGGTCCTGTTCCTGGTTTCTTAAGATTTGGCTCTGGTTTTTCAAGATTTGGCGCTGGTTTGTTAGGATTTGGAGGGGTTCTCGACAGGTCGACCGCTTAACGACAACATCCACGGCATGCGGTTCTGCCAGCCGGAGCCGCGTGCGTGAAGAAACTGTCGCCAGGAGCACACCGGCACGCACATTCGGGGTTGGCAGCCACGCTGCCTGCAACGTTCCAATCAGTTTTCAGGAAACGGCGAGATCTCATGCTGCTGAGGGTGATCGTTCGAAACTGTGCCGCCATCCGTCTTGGCTGCCTCGGCGCGACGATCTTGCTGGTCGGGCTGCTTGCCGGCTGCCACGGCGGCGTGCTCGATCCGCAAGGGCCGGTGGGGGCGGCGCAGCGGACGATCCTGCTCAATTCGGTTGCTATCATGCTGGCCATCGTCATCCCGACGATCGTGGCGACGCTCGGCTTTGCCTGGTGGTTCCGGGAAACCAACACAAGAGCGTGGTACCTGCCGGAATGGGCCTATTCCGGACGCATCGAACTGGTGGTCTGGTCGATCCCCATCCTCGTCATCCTGTTTCTGAGCGGCATCATCTGGATCGGGTCGCATGACCTCGATCCAATGAAGCCGCTGGATTCGCAGCAAAAGCCGCTTGAGGTGCAGGTCGTCTCGCTCGACTGGAAATGGCTGTTCATCTACCCCGAGCAGAATGTCGCGAGCATCAACCAGCTCGTGGTGCCGGCGGGCAGGCCGGTGCATTTCTCGCTTACCTCGGCAAGCGTCATGAACGCGTTCTTCGTGCCTCAGCTTGGCGGCATGATCTATACGATGAATGGCATGACGACGCAGCTTCACCTGCAGGCGGATCAGCCGGGCGAATTTTATGGGCGGTCGGCCCATTTCAGCGGTGACGGTTTTCCAGGCATGCAATTCGTGCTGCATGCAGTCGCAGCGGATGCCTTCGACGCGTTCGTCAATTCGGCGCGAAGCCAGGGACAGGCACTCGACAAGGCCAGCTACCAGGAACTAGCCAGACAGAGCCTGGACGTGCCGGCTTCGACCTATCGCTCGGTCGAGCCGGACCTTTTTCATGAAATCGCGACGCAGGGCGTTCCGCCCGCGCCCGGCCCCCAGGCCGGTCGCCCCGGGCCGAGCGTATCGCCCAAGGCAGGAGGCTGACAATGCTCGGAAAATTGAGCTGGGACGTCATTCCGTTCGATCAGCCTCTGCCTATGATCGCCTCGGCGGTCGTCGCCCTGGCAATCCTCGGCGTGCTGGCCTGGGTCTTTCTGGCCGGCCATTTCCCCTATCTGTGGCGCGAATGGATCACCAGCGTCGATCACAAGCGGATCGGCGTGATGTACACGCTGCTGGCGCTGCTGATGCTGCTGCGCGGCTTCAGCGACGCCGTCATGATGCGGTCCCAGCAAGCCCTCGCCTTCCAGGCGCCCGGCTATCTGCCGCCCGATCACTTCAACCAGGTCTTTTCCGCCCACGGCACCATCATGATCTTTTTCGGGGCGATGCCGTTCGTCATCGGCCTGATGAACCTGGTCGTGCCGCTGCAGCTCGGCGTCCGCGACGTTGCCTTTCCAACGCTCAACTCGGTGAGCTTCTGGCTCACCGCCACCGGTGCGCTGCTGGTCAACATCTCGCTGGTGATCGGCGAATTCGCCCGTACCGGATGGCTGCCCTATCCGCCGCTCAGCGAGACCGCCTACTCACCGGGCGTCGGCGTCGACTATTATCTGTGGGCGGTGCAGATAGCGGGCGTCGGAACGCTGCTCACCGGGATCAATTTCGTCACCACGATCCTGAAGATGCGGTCGCCCGGCATGAGTTACCTCAGGATGTCGATGTTCTGCTGGACCTCACTTGCCGCCAGCCTGCTCATCGTCGCCGCCTTCCCGATCCTCACCGCCACGCTCGCGATGCTGACGCTCGACCGCTATTTCGGCTTTCATTTCTTCACCAATGAAGCCGGCGGCAACATGCTGATGTTCGTGAACCTGATCTGGGCCTGGGGCCATCCCGAGGTCTATATCCTCGTCCTGCCGGCGTTCGGCATCTTCTCGGAGGTCATCTCCACCTTCTCCAGCAAGCCGCTGTTCGGCTACCGGTCGATGGTGGCCGCGACGCTCTTCATCTGCATCGTCTCCTTCATGGTGTGGCTGCACCACTTCTTCACCATGGGCGCCGGGGCCGACGTCAACGCCGCGTTCGGCATCGCCACCAGCATCATTGCTGTCGGTACCGGCGTGAAGATCTACAACTGGATGTTCACCATGTACGGCGGCCGCATCCGCTTCGCGACGCCAATGCTGTGGTCGCTGGGCTTTATGGTGACGTTCGTCATCGGCGGCATGACGGGCGTGTTGCTGGCCGTGCCGCCGGCCGATTTCCTGCTTCACAACAGCCTGTTCCTGGTGGCGCATTTCCACAACGTCATTATCGGCGGTGTGCTGTTCGGCGCCTTCGCGGGATATACCTACTGGTTTCCCAAGGCATTCGGTTTCCGGCTGCACGAGGGCTGGGGCAAGCTGGCCTTCTGGCTGACGCTGATCGGCTTCTACGTCACTTTCGTGCCGCTCTACGCTGTTGGCCTGCTCGGCATGACCCGCCGAATGCAGCATTTCGACGTGTCGGCATGGTATCCCTGGGTGCTGGCTGCCGGCGTCGGCATGTTAATCACTACCGCCGGCGTGGTCGCGCAGATCGTACAGCTCGTCGTCAGCATCCGGCAGCGCGCGGCGCTTCGCGACGCCACCGGAGATCCCTGGGACGGCCGCTCGCTGGAATGGGCCACGCCCTCGCCGCCGCCGGTCTTCAACTTCGCCGCGCTTCCGCATGTCGAGGGCGAAGAGCCCTACTGGAGCATCAAGCAGCGGGCACGCGAGCAAAACCGGCTGCGCGACGAGCCTGACTACGAGCCGATCGAGATGCCGCGCAACAGTCCCACCGGGTTCATCTGCGCCTTCTTTGCGACCGTAATGGGTTTTGCCCTCATCTGGCACATCTGGTGGATGGTGGCGCTCGGCGCGCTCGGTGCTTTGGCCACCTTCGTCGTATTCGCGTGGCGCGACATCCCCGAATACGTGATTCCTGCCGCCGAAGTCGCCCGGATCGACCGCGCCAACCGAAGTGCCCGCCGCGAGGCGCTGGTTACCTACACAGGGCCAAGGCCATGACCGCGATCGATGTTCGAGAGCGTGACCCTTACCGCCTCCATGGCGGGCACGGCCATGCACCCGGCCACGGCGACGGCGGCCCGGCACCGATTCGGATTGTCGTCGGCTACGGCTTCTGGATCTTCCTTCTGAGCGACATCGTGATGTTCTCGGCCTTCTTCGCGGCCTATGCCGTGCTGGCGGGCAAGACGGCGGGCGGACCAAGCGGAGCCGAGCTGTTCGACCTGCGCAACGTCGCGATCGAGACGGCCGCTTTGCTGTTGTCGAGCTTCACCTGCGGTCTCGCCAGCCTCGCCGTGACAGCGCGGCGAAGCTCCTGGTTCTATGTCGCGATGGCTGTCACCTTCGTGCTCGGCGCCAGCTTCATCCTGCTCGAGTTGCGCGAGTTCGCGCATATGGTTGCCAGCGGTGCCGGACCGACGCGCAGCGCTTTCCTGTCGGCGTTCTTCACGCTGGTTGGATGCCATGGCCTTCACGTCACGGCGGGGCTGCTGTGGCTGCTCACGATGATGGCGCAGATCTTCGCCAAGGGATTCCGCGACGATATTCTTCGGCGTTTCATGTGCTTCAGCCTGTTCTGGCACGCCCTCGACATCATCTGGGTCGCCCTGTTCACGGTGGTCTATCTCCTGGGAGCAAGTCGATGAGCAATGCGGACGATCGCCACGCGCAACGGCGCGACACCGATGGGCTGGAGCGCTACGACATCGATACGGCGCCGGGTGACGAATACCTCGGCGACACCGAAGTCGGATCCGGGCTACGCGGCTATGTGATCGGCCTCGGGCTGGCAACGCTGTTGACCATCGCCTCGTTCTGGCTGCTCGGAACCAACCTGATATGGGCACCCGGCATTCCGGTGGCGCTGGTCGTGCTTGCGATCGCCCAGATGGGCGTGCATCTCGTCTTCTTCCTGCACATCACGACGGGGCCGGACAACACCAACAACGCTCTAGCGCTTGCCTTCGGCGTGCTGATCGTAGTTCTGGTGATTGGCGGCTCGATCTGGATCATGGCCAACCTCGACAACAATTTGATGCCGATGAACGCGATCATGAACATGAACCGCTGATGCATGTCGCGCAAAAGTGTGCAGCGGTTTTGTGATAACGACATGCGTAAAAACAAGAATCTAAAGCGCGTCGCATGAGGCCGATCGAACGCGACGCGCTTTAGCGATTATTCCGGCGGTTCGCCGCAGTTCATGCGACAGCGAGTTCCGGTCTCAAGCCCGTTCGAATGTGCCGACGAGCTCGGCCTCTTCCAGGACGTGCGGCGCGGCCTCCTTCAGCACGTCGTCCACGGCAGCCTTCTCGCCGAGACCCAGCGTCTCGACGTCGAGCGCAAGAAGCCGGAAATGGTAATGGTGGAGCCCATGCCCAGGCGGCGGCTGGGGACCGTCATAATGAGGATTGCCGAAATCATTGACGCCGTGTCCGAGGCTCTCGGTCTTTGCGCCGGCGGTCGTGCCTTCGGGAAGAAAGTTGCGCTGTGCGTCGATGTCGTAGACCGCCCAATGACGGAACATGCCTGAAGGGGCGTCGGGGTCCTCGACGGCCAGGACGAAACTTTTGGTTCCTTGCGGCGCGTCCGTCCACTCCAATGGCGGCGAGACGTTGCCGCCGTCGCGGGAATAGCGCGGCGGTATTTTTTCGCCATCGGCAAAGGCAGAGCTTTTGAGAGTGAAAGCCATGGTCTCCATCTCCCTGTCTGAGATTCCCTCATAAACAGCTACGAGCCGCCGATGTTCCGGTCGCCGCCCCGGTCAAACCGGATTGCCGGCCGTTGGCCGGAACATTCGCCGAGGAAGCGGGTTTTTCGGTTCGGACGCATCGCCGCGGAATGGCGGCAAGAGGCTCGGCAATGGACGAAGGGCGCGACATGACCGGGCTAAGCGGTAAGCAACCAAGCGGGGCGAAAGGTGTTGTGGTCGCATTCTCCGTGCCGGGCGGCGAGACAATCTATACCCACGAGCGGGAAACCGTCGCTGCCGTTGCGCGCACGATTGCGGCGTTGAAGGGCTTTGCCTTCCGCGAGGGCCTGAGTGACGGCGGCGGTGACGGTCGCCGACTGTATTTCGTGCCGGACGACAGCCTGCTTGCCGTCGATGCGCTCCAACTGGGCATAAACGGGCCGGACGACCTCTTCGGCGGTGTGGTGCCCTGGCGCCTCGCAACCACCAAGGCCATAACCCACGAGCTGGTGGACGGGTCGGCGGCACGGCCAAAAGAATGGCCAGCCGGCTTCGGCAGAGCCGTCGGCGCGGCCGTACTGCCCGGCTATACCGCATTTTCACGCGATGACGCGCTGCGCGCAGCGGAACGTCTGCTGCAGCTCGGGCTGGTCCGGTTCAAGCCACCGCGCGCTTCGCGGGGCCGCGACCAGCACACCGCCGCGACCGTCGCCGATATCGAAAGGCTGCTGGATCGATATCCATCCTCCGACCTGAGGGAATACGGCCTTGTTCTCGAAACGGAGCTTCGCGACATCGTCACGCTGAGCATTGGCAGAACGGCGATCGACGGAACATCGGTCGCCTATTACGGCGTGCAGCGGATGACGGCCGACAATGCCGGACAGCCCGTTTACGGCGGATCCGATCTGGTCGTCGTGCGCGGCGGATGGGAGGCGCTCGACAGGCTGCAGCTTTCTCCGGCGCTAAGTTTGGCTGTGGCGCAGGCGAGGACCTACGACGCGGCGATGGATGACTATCCCGGATTTTTCGCCTCACGGCGCAACTACGACATCGGCCAAGGTGTCGATTCCTCGGGCATCTGGCGATCGGGTGTGCTGGAAGCCAGCTGGCGGATCGGCGGCAGCAGCACGGCCGAGCTTGCGGCAATGGAGGCCATGACGCGTGACCCCGACGTGCAGATCGTGCATGTCTCCGCGGTCAAGCAGTTCGGCAACACCGCGCAGCTGCCGCTGAATGCAGAAATCCACTTCGACGGAGAGGACCCCGAGGAGGGCCAAATCACGCGTTACACCGTCGTCACCCAGGCGATCCGAGGGCCGGTCGGGGAAGCCGGCCGATCGTCATTTTAGGTCGAAGTGAAACACGCCTTTGACAGGGAACATCCGCGAATGGCCCGAGTTTGTTTCAGGCAGCCAGCCAGTCAGAAACCGGAGGAAAAAATGATCGAGATGATTTCCGCTCCCCAGAACGTCGCCGCCTTTCGTGTCACCGGCACTGTGACGGCGGACGACTACGACAGAGTCATCCCGGCAATCGAAGCGAAACTGAGCGACCATAAGGACATCGGCGTCCTGACCGATCTTACTGATTTCGAGGACATGACGGCTGGCGCCTTGCGGCGCGACCTGCAGTATGGGCTGAGCAAACTTGGCGAGCTCCACCGCTTCAAACGTGCCGCCGTGATTTCCGACAAGCAATGGATCAAGGCAGCTACGGAAATGACGGACGCGCTGTTTCCGCAAATCGAGGCGCGGGTGTTCCCGGAGGACGAAAAAGCCCAGGCCCTGAAATGGGTGGCAGGCGTACAATAGCGGTGTTGGGGAGTGCCATGCCGTTCGACAAACGACAGGATTCAGAAGGCCTCTGGGAGGTCTATGACAGCGAGAGCGGCGAAGCCGTCGTGGTCGGCGGGTTGCCGCTTTCCGGTCTCGACGAAAGCGAAGCCGATGAAGCGATCGAAAAGCTCAATCGGGGCGATCTGACGTCGGACAACATCCCCGAGACGGTTCGGTCAGGGTGGCCTCCGACCAAGGACGGTTTGTGATGACAGCCTGACGGACGTCACCGAGGACCGGTCGCGGATCTACGACGAGGCCTTGACCCCGAGCTTGCGGGCTTTGTCCTCAAAGTCGTCGCGAATATCCTCGATCGTCGGCAGATGCAGGCGCCGCAGTTGGGCGTGCAACTTTTTGGCGGCATCTGAGCTCAGGTCGCGCTTGAAATTGGTCGCGACCTCCTCGGCCGAGCCGTAATGGCGATAGCGCTCGATCTCGGTCTTCGTGGCTTGCTGGACGTGCTCGAGCGTCTTGCGCTCGGCATCGGATTTTCCGTCTGGTTTGGCCCGCATGACCGGATTGAAGGCTTTGCTGATAACGAATTCGACGAGTTCCTGCTGGGCGTGAGCCATGATTGTTCTCCCTCGAAGCTGTCCGAGCCTAGAACGGTTCATCGGGGGAAACGCTGAACCGATCTCTCTTGTTTTGACGCAATTCCGAACGGAAAACCGTTTCACACTTTTCCCGGAATTGCTCTAACCGCGGCGGCAATTGAAGGTTCCGTGGCTTCGGATTTCGTTATCGCTACAGGTCCAAGGCGGTTCCTCGAAGGTCACAGCCGCGCCTTGGTGGTGCGCGGCGTTGCCAGGAGCAGGCTTGTTTCGCTGCCGGTAATTCCGGGGATCAGGCGGATACGTCTCAGCACCGCGTCGAACTCGCTCAGTGTCTGGGTTCCGAGTTCTATCACCAGGTCCCACCGGCCATTGGTGGTGTGGATGGTCGAGACCTCGGAGAAGCCGCCCAGCGCCCGAATGACGCGATCGGCGGCGTGGCCTTCGATCTCGATCATCATGATGCCACGCACGCGCTGATCGACCGCGTCGGCGCGCAGAATGACGGTGTAGCCGACGATGACGCCGTCTCTTTCAAGCCGCTCGATCCGGGACCTTACCGTTGCCCGGGAGACACCCAGGCTAACGGCAAGGTCGGAAATGCTGCGCCGGGCGTCGTGCCGCAAAGAGGTGATGATCTGCTCGTCGAGGCGGTCCATGATTGCTCACAACGGAAGTAGATGCTGCCGCTATGGTAAGGCACTTCGACAAATTTGCCAATTTGACATGTTCATTCTGCCAGCGATGCCGGCTTCAATAAAGGCATCGTAATTGGCGGGGTATGACAAATGCATTGCACGATCGTTGGGGCGCCGATCCAGGCCGGCTCAGGCCGCATGGGCTGCGAGATGGGGCCGAGTGCGCTGCGCACGGCCGGCCTGGCCGGCGCACTGACCGAGCTCGGCCATACGTTGACCGACCTCGGAACGATCGTCCCTGCCGACATGCGTCCTGTCGTACACGGCAACGCGGCGGTGAAGGCGCTGCCGGAAATTGCGGCCTGGACGGCGGCAATCAGCGAAACGGCCTATGCCGCGAGCGCCGATGCGATGCCGATCTTTCTCGGCGGCGACCACAGCATTTCGGCCGGCACGCTCGCCGGCATTGCCCGCCGGGCGGCGAATGCCGGCCGGCCGCTCTTCGTGCTGTGGCTCGACGCCCACCCTGATTTTCATACGCTCGACACGACGACCAGCGGCAATCTGCATGGCGTGCCGCTTGCCTATGCCAGCGGGCAGCCCGGCTTCGAGGGCTATTTCCCCCGCCTTGCAGCGCAGGTGGAGCCGGCTCGCATATGCGCGCTGGGGATCCGCAGCGTGGACCTGGCGGAAAGGGATGCATTGCGCAGAGCCGGCGTGACGGTCCACGACATGCGTTCGATCGACGAGCACGGCATCGCGCAACTGCTTCGCGCCTTTCTCGAACGGGTGAGCGCCGCCAACGGCATGCTCCATGTCAGCCTCGATGTCGATTTTCTCGACCCGTCGATCGCCCCGGCGGTGGGCACCACCGTTCCCGGCGGCGCCACCTTCCGCGAGGCGCATCTGGCGATGGAAATGCTGCATGACAGCGGCCTCGTCAGCAGTCTCGACCTGGTCGAGCTCAACCCTTTTCTTGACGAGCGCGGCCGCACCGCCACGCTTTTGGTCGACCTGACCGCAAGCCTGATGGGCCGGCGGATCATGGATCGCCCGACGAGGGGGTTCTAAGCCATGACCGTCAATTTGAACATCGTTCCATTCGTCAGCGTCGACCGCATGATGAAGCTGGTGCTTGCCATCGGCATCGAGCGTTTTCTGGTCGAACTCGCCGCCTATATCGAAGAGGATTTCAGGCGTTGGGAGCTGTTCGACAAGACGCCGCGCGTCGCCTCGCACAGCGTTGACGGCGTCATCGAGCTGATGCCGACCAGCGACGGGCAGCTTTACGGCTTCAAATATGTCAACGGGCATCCGAAGAACACGCGTGACGGCCGTCAGACCGTGACCGCTTTCGGCGTGCTTGCCGATGTAGGCAACGGCTATCCGATGCTGCTTTCGGAAATGACCATCCTGACCGCCCTGCGAACGGCGGCCAGCTCGGCGGTTGCCGCGAAATACCTCGCTCCCAAGGCCGCCCGGTGCATGGCGATCATCGGCAATGGCGCGCAATCGGAATTCCAGGCGATTGCGTTCAAGGCGCTGCTTGGCGTCGACAGGCTGCGCCTCTACGATATCGACCCGGCGGCCTCGACCAAATGCATGAAGAACCTTGCCGGCATGGGTTTCGACATCAAGCTCTGCGCGTCGGCGCAGGAGGCCGTCGAAGGTGCAGAGATCATCACCACGGTGACCGCCGACAAGCGGTCGGCAACAATCCTGACCGACAACATGGTCGGGTCCGGCGTGCACATCAACGCGGTCGGCGGCGACTGCCCGGGCAAGACCGAGCTGCATCGCGACATTCTGCTGCGCTCGAATATTTTCGTCGAGTATCCGCCGCAGACGCGCATCGAAGGCGAGAGCCAGCAGCTCGATGCGGACCATCCGATCACCGAATTGTGGCAGGTGATGACAGGAAAGGCAGCAGGCCGGACGGACGCCGGACAGATCACGCTGTTTGATTCCGTCGGCTTTGCGATCGAGGATTTTTCCGCGCTGCGCTACGTCCGCGATCAGCTTCAGCGGACCGGCCTTTACGAGGAACTAGACCTTCTGGCCGATCCCGATGAACCGCGTGACCTGTTCGGCATGCTGCTGCGCGCCGAAAAAGTGGCCGGGCTGGCGGTTGCCGGCAGCTGAGCTGCGATCCTGTCGGTCAGTCCTTCTTTTCCTGGTACAGGCGCTCGGTGGCGCGGTCGCTTTCCCTGCGCTCCGCCGGGCTGCGACGACGCTGGGTGAGCAGGGCGTAGGCGATCAGGATTGCCAGCAGCAGTGGACCGCCTGCAACAACGAGCAACCACAAACTAGTCTCAAACATCGAACCGTCTCCTTTCCTTCACAACCGGGAAGGACCAGAACCGTTCCTCCGTCTTATCGGAGGTCGCCCGCACGGCGTGGCGCGATTCAGGATTTAATGCTTCGAGCGGGGCGTTCCACGCCTTGTCTGCACTCAGGATGCCCTTATCTAGAGTCTTATCATTCGGTCACAGGCACTCTCTGCAAAGTGAAGGGAACCACAAGGGCTTTCCGACATTTGGTTGTTCAAGAGACAAACGTGCAGCCACACCGGCTCCGGGGCTAGGAATACCATGCGTGAGAATCAATCCGACGTCTTCGATCTGTTTTCCGAGGTTTACAAGAATGCGGCGCAGGAGGAGATAAGCCTCCAGCAATATCTGCTTGCCTGCCGCGAGGACAAGTCGATGTACGCCTCGGCGCCCGAGCGGATGGTCGAGGCGATTGGCGAGCCGACCTTTGTCGATACCAGCAAGGACGAGCGGCTTGGCCGTATTTTTTCGAACCGGACGATCAAGATCTATCCGACCTTCGCCGACTTTTACGGTATGGAGGATACGATCGAGCGTATCGCCGGTTATTTCCGCTATGCCTCGCAAGGGCTCGAGGAACGCAAGCAGATACTCTATCTCCTCGGCCCGGTCGGCGGCGGCAAGTCCTCGCTTGCGGAGCAGCTGAAAAGGCTGATGGAGCAGCGTCCGATCTATACGCTGAAGGTCGGCGGCCAGGTCAGCCCAGTGTTCGAATCGCCGCTCGGGCTGTTCGACCCCGATCGCATGGGCGACCTTTTGGAGGACAAATACGGCATCGCCCGGCGGCGACTGAACGGCCTGATCTCGCCCTGGGCGGCCAAGCGCCTCGACGAATTGTCCGGCGACATCTCCAAATTCAGCGTCGTCAAGCTGATGCCGTCCAGGCTTCGCCAGATCGGCATCGCCAAGACCGAGCCGGGCGATGAGAACAACCAGGACGTTTCGGCCCTGGTCGGCAAGGTCGACATCAGGCAGCTGGAAAACTTCAGCCAGTCCGATCCGGATGCCTATTCCTATAGCGGCGGGCTGAACCGGACCACGCAAGGACTGCTCGAATTCGTCGAGATGTTCAAGGCGCCGATCAAGGTGCTGCATCCGCTGCTGACCGCGACCCAGGAAGGCAGCTACAACGGCACCGAGAATTTCGGCGCTTTCCCCTATCAGGGCATCATCGTTGCCCATTCCAACGAATCGGAATGGCTGCAGTTCAAGAACAACAAGAACAACGAGGCGTTCCTCGACCGTATCCTGGTGGTCAAGGTGCCGTATTGCCTGCGGGTCACCGAAGAGCGGCAGATCTACGAGAAGCTGTTGCGCGAAAGCGAATTGGCTAACAGCCCCTGCGCTCCGGAAGTGCTCGATATCCTCAGCCGGTTCACCGTTTCGACCCGCCTGGCCGAACACGACAATTCGCCGCTCTACACCAAGATGCGCGTCTATGACGGCGAGAACCTCAAGGAAACCGATCCCAAGGCGAAGTCGGTCCAGGAGTACCGAAACGCGGCCGGTGTCGATGAAGGCATGACCGGCGTCAGCACCCGCTTCGCCTTCAAGATCCTGTCGCAGACCTTCAACTACGACACCGAAGAGGTGGCCGCCGATCCGGTGCATCTGATGTACATCCTGGAAGAGGCGATCAAGCGCGAGCAGTTCCCGAAGGAAACAGAGGCGGACTATCTCGATTTCATAAAGTCCGAGCTGGCGACCCGTTATGCCGAGTTCATCGGCCACGAGATCCAGAAGGCTTATCTGGAATCCTATAGCGAATACGGCCAGAACCTGTTCGACCGCTACATCGCCTATGCCGATGCCTGGATCGAGGATCAGGACTACAAGGATACCGATACCGGCCAGATCCTCAATCGCGAGGTTCTGGACAACGAACTGTCGCAGGTCGAAAAGCCGGCCGGCATCGCCAATCCCAAGGACTTCCGCAACGAAGTGGTGAAGTTCACGCTGCGCGCGCGGGCCAGAAACCACGGCCGCAACCCATCATGGACAAGCTACGAAAAGCTGCGCGAAGTCATCGAGAAGCGGATGTTCGGGCAGGTCGAAGATCTGCTGCCGGTGATCAGCTTCGGCTCCAAGCAGGACAGCGTGACGGAGAAGCGGCATACCGAATTCGTGCAGCGGATGATCCAGCGCGGCTACACCGAGCGCCAGGTCCGCCGGCTGGTGGACTGGTACATGCGGGTGAACAAGGCGGGTTGAAGCCAGCCCGGGGTAACATATGCCGATCTTCATCGATCGCCGACTGAACCCGAAGGACAAAAGCCTCGGCAACCGGCAGCGTTTCCTGCGGCGGGCGCGCGAAGAGTTGAAGCGCACCATCCGCGATCAGATCCGCACCGGCAAGATCGCCGACGTGGACGCCGAGCATGCCGTTTCGATGCCGGCGCGAGGCACCGGCGAGCCGAGCTTCAAGGATGCCCGGAACAGCGGCAGCCGCCAGCACGTCCTGCCCGGCAACAAGCATTTTGCCCCAGGCGACCGGCTGCCTAAACCCGGCCAGGGCGGCGGCATGGGATCCGCCCCGGGGAGAACCGAATCGGAGGACGATTTCCGTTTCGTGCTGTCGCGCGAGGAGGTGCTCGACCTCTTTTTCGAAGACCTCGAACTGCCTGATATGGTCAAGCTCAACCTCAAGGAGATCCTCGCCTTCAAGCCGCGCCGGGCCGGCTTCGCCGCGACCGGCTCGCCGACCAACATCAATGTCGGACGCACGATGCGCAACAGCCATGGCCGCCGCATAGCGCTCAGGCGCCCCAAGCAGGAGGCGGTCGACGCTGTCGCGCAGGAGATCGCGACGCTGGAGGCGAAGCCGCAAAACGCCGAGATGCGGCAGCGCATCGTGGCGCTGCAGGAAGAGCTTGAGCGGCTGGAGCGCCGCCGCAAGCGGATCGCCTTTGTCGATCCGGTCGATATCCGCTTCAACCGCTTCGACGCCCAGCCGGTGCCGAACGCCAATGCGGTGATGTTCTGCCTGATGGACGTGTCCGGTTCGATGGGCGAACGCGAGAAAGATCTGGCCAAGCGCTTTTTCGTGCTGCTGCACCTGTTCCTGAAACGGCGCTATGACCGCACCGAGGTGGTCTTCATTCGCCACACGCACGAGGCGCAGGAGGTGGACGAGGAAACCTTCTTCTACAACACTCAGAGCGGCGGCACGGTGGTTTCCACGGCGCTCGAGGAGATGCACCGCATCGTCGAGCAACGCTATCCCAGCCGCGAATGGAACATCTATGTCGCCCAGGCCTCGGACGGCGACAATTTCGTCACCGATTCGGAGCGCTGCATCACCCTTCTCGACGAACAGATCATGCGGCTTTGCCAGTATTTCGCCTATGTCGAGATCCTCGACGAGCGTGAGAGCCACATCTTCGGCGCCACCGACAACGGCACGTCGCTGTGGCGTGCCTACAGTGCGGTCAAGCTGAGATGGTCGAACTTCCAGATGAGCCGCATCGCCACGGCGGCCGACATCTACCCGGTTTTCCGCCAGCTCTTCGCCAGACAGCCGGGTTATCAAAAGAGCGCTGAAAGAGGGGGCTGATGGCGAGCAAATCCGGGTTGCTGTTTTCCGGTTCCGACTGGGATTTCAGGACGCTGTCGCGTGCCTACGAGACCATCGAGGCGATCGCCACGGAAGAGCTCCACCTCGACGTCTATCCGGTGCAGATGGAGATCATCTCCTCAGAACAGATGCTCGACGCCTATTCCTCTGTCGGCATGCCGCTGATGTACCGGCACTGGTCGTTCGGCAAGCACTACCTCTACCAGGAATTGCTCTATCGCAAAGGCGGACGGGGGCTGGCCTATGAACTCGTCATCAATTCCAATCCCTGCATCGTCTATCTGATGGAGGAAAACACCATGGCTCTGCAGGCCCTGGTGACGGCGCACGCGGCACTCGGCCATAACCATTTCTTCAAGAACAATTATCTGTTCCAGCAGTGGACGGATGCCAGCGCCATCCTCAGCTATCTCGACTTCGCCAAGGGCTACATTGCCCGCTGCGAGGAGCGGCATGGCGTCGATGCGGTGGAAGAGATCCTCGATGCCGCACATGCGCTGATGGAACAGGGCGTGTTCAGATATCACCGGCCGCCGAAACTGTCGTCGGAAAAGCAGCGCGAGGGCGTTCGCGAGCGCCTAGAATACGAGGAGCGTTCCTACAATGACCTATGGCGCACGCTGCCGCCTTCGAAGGACGGCACCAAGCCCCGTGAGACGGATACAATGGCGGAGCGCAAGAAATCGCTCAAGCTGCCCGAGGAAAACCTGCTTTATTTCCTGGAGAAGAACAGCCTGATCCTGGAACCCTGGCAGCGTGAGGTCATCCGGATTGTCCGCGTCATCGCGCAGTATTTCTATCCGCAGCGCCAAACGCAGGTGATGAACGAGGGCTGCGCCACCTTCGTGCATTACACGCTGATGAACCTTTTGTTCGACCGCGGCCTGATCGGCGAAGGCGCCATGCTGGAAGTGCTGCGCAACCATTCGAACGTGATCTTCCAGCCGGGCTTCGACGATCCGCGCTTTTCCGGCATCAACCCTTACGCGCTGGGCCTCGACATGATGCAGGATATCCAGCGCATCTCGACCGCGCCGACCGCCGAGGACCGCGACTGGTTTCCCGATATCGCCGGCAATGGCGACTGGCGCCAGACCCTGCTGGACGCCTGGGCCAACCATCGCGACGAGTCCTTCATCCGCCAGTATCTGAGCCCTACCCTGATCCGGAAATGGCGGTTCTTTGTGCTTGCCGATGCGGCCAACGATCCGCACTACGAAGTCGCCTCGATACACAATGAGCGCGGCTACGAGAGCATCCGCGCCGCACTCGCCCACAGCTACGACATCGGCGCCAGCCGGCCGGACATCCAGGTGGTGGACGTGGACCTGCTCGGCGATCGGCATCTGCGCCTGCAGCATAAGGTCAAGGACGGCATAGTGCTGGAAGGCGGCAGCCGCGACGCCACGCTGCGCCATATCCGCAAGCTCTGGGGCTACGAGGTCAGCATGGCCGCGGTCGACGCGCAGACCGGCGCCACAGTCCACGAACGGTCGACCAGCCAGATCGGGGAATGACCGAACCGGACTTGCCGGCGAAGTCGGGTGTCGTTGCCTTTTCCGGATCACCAACGACCCTATCTACGCGCGCACCTTGACATGGTCGGGAGCAGGAGCATGCGCGCATTGATGATCGCCACCCTTCTTCTGGTCGCCGTCTCGATGGCGCTCTCGCTCGCGCACGCACTGGAATTGCCCGGCAAGTTGCGCCTCAAGGAGGCCACCTACAAATCAGTGCAGGCGATCTATTATCCCGGCTTCACGATCGGCGGCTTCGCCGAAATCGGCGGCATCATTGCCCTCGCCATCCTGCTCTACCTGACGCCTTATCCAAGCGCTCGATTCTGGTGGACCCTGGCGGCGCTTGCCTTCCTGCTGGCGGAACATGCGACCTATTGGTTGATCACGCATCCCGTCAATAATTTCTGGGTGCAAGACGTTGCCATGCCGCAATCAGCCGCGACGTTTTTTTCAATGTTCTCTCGAAAGCAGACCGGCGACTGGAGAGACTTGCGCAACGTCTGGGAGGCTTCGCATGTCGCCAGGGCAGGCCTGGCGATGCTGAGCCTCGTCTCAATTGCTATCGCCGCGACATTTTTTGCCGAATAGCGCCGAGGAGATCAAGACGGCGCCCTCGTCCGCCAATTTGCGGCTACGAACGCTGCATCCGTCAGATCAGAGAACGGACCCGGCGGCCGTATTGTCTTAACGTCAAGCGATCCTGCCATTTCAGCGGTCGGCGCGATGCTTGTTGTGGGCGCTTTCCTGGTGCTCGCCGCGGATGATGTTGCGGTCGTCGGGATCGGCAATGTCCTTCGGGTCCGATCTGAGCTCGGCACCGCGCCGGAACGCCTCGCGCTCTTGCCTGGTCTTTTTCAAATCCGCTTCCGCGTCGAAATCCTTGCCGGCGTTTTTCGTGTTCTCGCGCTCTTCGATAATGCGCAATTGCTGCTCATGAGTCTTTTTTCCGGCCATCGGTGACCTCCTTCTTTTGATTTTCCGCTTTGCCAGGGTCCAAATTCGCTACAGCCCGAAAGGATAGGTCTCGGGAAGGCCTGTCCCAACATGTTCCGGCCCAAGCGGCGTCACGGCACTGGTTTCATCGAACCAGACGAAAGCATCGAACTGGCGGGCGAGCGAGGCGTCCGCATAATGGCTGTGGAGCTCGGTTTCGGGCCGGTAGATGACGCCGATAAAGCGTTCCAGCCGGCGCTCCAGAAGCCGTTCGCGCAGCGTGTCGTCGCGCTCGAAATCGAGCAGGAAAGGCGAGACGCCGCTGTCGTGGCAAAGCCGCTCATAGCTGTCGTTGTGGGAAGGCCGAACCGGTTTCACTTCCATGTCGCCGTCCCAGTCGGTGGCGGCGGCCACCGTCCCGGAATGCGTACTGAGCCCGATCAAGGCAACCTCGTCGCCAAAACGCTGGCGGCAGAGCTGGCCGATGTTCAGTTCGTCCCTGACGATCCCCATCTCGGTGTAGCGGGCATCGCCGATATGGGAATTATGTGCCCACACCACCGCCTTGGCGTTCGGGCCGCGGGCCTGCAGCAGGTGCTCCAGCGTTTCGAACATATGGGTGTCGCGCAGGTTCCAGGATTGCGCGCCGCCATAATACATAGTGCGGTAATAACGCTCGGCGGAGGCGACCAGGCGGGCATTCTGGCTCGCGTCGAGGAAATCGATGCCGTCCTGCTGCGCGTAGTCGAGCTCTCTGGAAAGCAGTTCCCGGCATTGCTCGAGCACGGCCTTCTCGCATTTCTGGTAACCGGAGGTGAGTGCGACACGGCCATAGGTGGCCGGGTCGTTCTGCCACGGCGTCAGGCAGCCATAGCGTTCGCGCGCGATCCTTGCGGCCTGTGGGTCGACCCGATCGAGATATTGCAGGACCGCCGCTATCGATCCACCCATATTGTAGATGTCGAGGCCATAGAACCCGGCCCGCCGGGAGGATAGCCTGATCCGCTCATTATGCTGTCGCATCCAGTCGACGAACACGGCGACATCGGTGTTGCGCCACATCCAGGTGGGAAAGCGCTGGAACGGCGGATCGGCGCCGGGCCGCGGCGGCCGATGGCGGACGTAGCGGTCGATCGCCGCGGCATCGGGCCAGTCGGCCTCGACCGCGACGATGGTGAAGCCATGCTTCTCGATCAGCGTGCGAGTGATCGCCGCGCGCGCACGATAGAACTCCGATGTGCCGTGGCTGGCTTCGCCGAGCAAGACGACGCGGCGGTCGGCAAACCGGTCGAACAGCGCACCGAAGGCCGGATCGTCGAAATCCGGAAGCGGTTCGGCGGCGGCCGCTATCATCTGCGGCAAGCTGCTCCTGCGCTGATGCCGGTGCGGAAGATCGGCCGCTATTTGGCTGTCGCTGCCTGGCTCGCCCCAGCCTTGCTCGCCGATCAGCGGAACAAACCGCACGCCGCCGAAATCCTCCTCGGTGTAGGTTGCGGCGCCGGTGCGGGTGACCTTGAGCAGGCGCTGCGAGTCGAATTCATCGCCGACCGGGATGACAAGCCGGCCAGCGACGTCGAGCTGTTCCTGCAGGGCGAGCGGCGCGCCGGGGCCGGCGGCCGCAACCAGGATCGCATCGAAGGGTGCCGCCTCGGGCCAGCCCTTGGTGCCGTCGCCGGTGCGGACTTCGATATTGTCGTAGCCAAGCTTTTTGAACCGCTGCCTTGCCGTTTCAGCCAACGCGGCGTGGCGCTCGATCGTGTAGACGCGTTCGACGATCCGGCTCATTACGGCAGCCGCATAGCCCGAGCCGGTGCCGACCTCTAGGACGTGGTCGCCGGCTCCGATCTCCGCCATTTCGATCATGAATGCAACGATATAGGGCTGCGATATCGTCTGACCTTCGGCGATCGGCAGCGGCCCGTCCTCATAGGCGAATTCTTCGAAACCAGGCTCGACGAAAGCCTCGCGCGGGACCTCGCGCATCGCCTGAAGGACATTGCGGTCGCGAATGCCACGGCGGCTCAAGTGGATGTCGACCATTTGGTTGCGGGCATGGGAGAGATCGAGCATCTTTTTGCTCCTCCTATGGGCCTCCGCTACAATCGCCCAAGCTGCTCAACGCCACCTCGGCCGGCTCGTATCTCAGGGCCTCGGCAGTCCCTTTGGATTCAAGCAATGCGGTGCATCTCCCTAACCGTTAGCAAGCCCCGAGGTTCCCCAAAAGACCGACCCGCTTTTGTGTGGCGAGGCGGGTTGCAGGATCGGCAAGCGGGCGCTGGCCACGCCGCCCAAACTTATTTCGAGGCAAATCCTTTCTCCGACGCGACGCCACCCCAGATAACGACGGACGAGGGTATTCCGGAGGCATTTCCATGAACGACGAGGCTCGCACCACTGCGCAAACAACCGGCCTTGACCAGGTCGATCTGATGGACCGCTACTGGCGCGCCGCGAACTACATTTCGGTTGGCCAGATCTATCTGCTCGACAATCCGCTCTTGCGTGAGCCCTTGCGGCCCGAGCACATCAAGCCACGGCTGCTCGGCCATTGGGGCACGACGCCCGGCCTCAATTTCATCTATGTGCATTTAAACCGGATTATCCGTGAACGTGGTCTCGATGTCCTGTTCATCTGCGGGCCGGGTCACGGCGGCCCGGCAATGGTCGCGAACACCTGGCTCGAGGGCACCTACAGCGAAATCTATCCCGAGGTCGGCGGGGACGAAGACGGCCTGCGCAAGCTGTTCCGGCAGTTCTCGTTTCCCGGCGGAGTGCCGAGCCACGCGGCTCCGGAGACGCCCGGCTCGATCCACGAAGGCGGAGAGCTCGGCTATGCGCTGGTCCATGCCTTCGGCGCCGCCTTCGACAATCCGAACCTTGTGGTTGCCTGCGTCGTCGGCGACGGCGAAGCCGAGACCGGCCCGCTCGCCGCGGCCTGGCATTCCAACAAGTTCCTGAACCCGGCATCCGACGGTGCCGTCCTGCCGATCCTGCATCTCAACGGCTACAAGATCGCCAACCCGACGATCCTCGGCCGCATGGAAGACGAGGCGTTGCGCAGCCTGTTCCTCGGCTATGGCTACGAGACCTTCTTTGTCGAAGGTCATGAACCTGCCACGATGCACCGCGAGATGGCCCGCACGCTCGATACCGTGCTCGACCGGATCCACTCCATCCAGGAGCCTGCAAGAGCCGCGGGCTGGAAGGGAGAGCGGCCGCTGTGGCCGATGATCGTGCTGCGCAGCCCAAAGGGCTGGACTGGGCCGAAAGAGGTCGACGGCAAGAAGGTGGAGGATTTCTGGCGTTCGCATCAAGTGCCGGTGTCGAATGCACGCGGCGATGCGGCGCACCGCCAGATCCTGGAAGACTGGATGCGCAGTTACGAGCCGGAAAAACTGTTCGATAAAGGCGGCCATCTCCTGCCGGAGCTCGCGGCGCTGGCGCCCACAGGGTCAAGACGCATGGGTGCAATACCCTACGCCAATGGCGGCCTGCTGAAACAAGACCTGGTGCTCCCCGACTGGAAAGGCCTGGCGCTCGACGTACAGCGTCCGGGCGGTGCTGTCGGAGAGGCGACGCGGACCGTCGGAAGCTATCTTCGCGATGTGATCCGCTTGAACGCCGATGCCAGGAATTTCCGACTGATGGGGCCGGACGAGACGTCCTCCAACCGCCTCGACGATGTGTTCGAGGTCACGGATCGGATCTGGATGGAGCGGATCGAGCCTTACGACGTCCATCTTTCCCGCGACGGCCGCGTCATGGAAGTGCTCAGCGAGCACCTTTGCCAAGGCTGGCTGGAGGGCTATCTGCTGACCGGCCGCCACGGCCTGTTCTCGTGCTACGAGGCGTTCGTCCACATCGTCGATTCCATGGTCAACCAGCACGCCAAATGGCTGAAGACCTCCGGCGAACTTGCCTGGCGCAAGCCGATCGCCTCGCTCAACTACCTGCTGACCTCGCATGTCTGGCGACAGGATCACAACGGCTTCAGCCATCAGGACCCGGGCTTTGCCGATTTCGTCGCCAACAAGAAAGCCGACACGGTAAGGCTCTATTTCCCGCCCGACGCCAACACGCTGCTGTGGATCACCGACCATTGCCTGAAAACCTACAACCGCATCAACGTCATCGTCGCCGGCAAGCAGCCGGCGCCGCAATGGCTGTCCGCCGAAGGCGCGGAAGCACACTGCCAGGCCGGCGCCGGCATCTGGGAATGGGCCGGGACGGTTGCCAAGGACGAAGATCCGGATGTGGTCCTGGCCTGCGCCGGCGACGTGCCGACGCTGGAGACGCTGGCTGCAGCCGATATCCTGCGCTCGGGCATTCCGGACCTGAATATCCGCGTCGTCAATGTCGTCGACCTGATGATTTTGCAGTCGAATTCCGAGCATCCGCATGGCTTTGCCGACGACAGGTTCGACGCGCTGTTCACCAGGGCCAAGCCGGTCATCTTCGCCTATCACGGCTATCCCTATCTCATTCACCGTCTGACCTACCGGCGCGCCAACCACGACAACATGCATGTGCACGGCTTTCGCGAGGAAGGCACGACGACGACGCCGTTCGATATGGTGGTGCTCAACCAGCTCGACCGCTATCATCTGGCGCTCGCCGCGATCGCGCGTGTGCCGGGGCTGGCCGAGCGGGCGAAGGATCTTGCCGCGGCGTTGCACGGGAAATTGGCTGAGCACACGGCCTATGTCCGCGAACATGGCGAGGACATGCCCGAGATCCAGAAATGGTCCTGGCCGCAGGACGGCGCGACGAGGGCCGGCGATTGATGCGACGATCGATCCTCGCGCTGAATGCCGGCTCTTCCAGCATCAAGTTCGGGCTTTACGATCTTGAAGCGTCCGCCGAGCTGGATCTTGCCTCGCGCGGTTCGCTGGATTTGGGCGATGCGCCAAGGCTGACCGCAAAAGCCGCCGATGGGGCGGTGCAGTGCGATCGGCCACTTGCAGCAGACGCATCGCCCGATTTAGGCATCGGCCAGATGCTGCAATGGATCGAGAACGAACTTGGCGGAAGGAAATTGATCGCCGCCGGCCATCGCATCGTCCATGGCGGACGCGAGTTCGTCGAACCTGTCCGCCTGACGCCGACAATTGTCGAGGCTCTCGACAGGCTGACCCCGCTTGCGCCACTGCACCAGCCGCGCAGCCTCGCGCCGATCCGGGCGCTTGCCGCGTTGCGGCCCGACCTGCCGCAGGTCGGATGCTTCGACACCGCCTTCCATCGGACCATCGAGCCTCTGGTCAGCCGTTTCGCGCTGCCGCGCCGCTATGAGGCGGACGGCATCCACCGCTACGGCTTTCACGGGCTTTCCTACGAATATGTCGCCGGCCGGCTCAAGCAGATATCGCCCGATCTGGCGGCGAAAAGAACCATCGTCGCCCATCTCGGCAATGGGGCGAGCCTGTGCGCCATGCGCGCCGGGCGCAGCGTCGATACGACGATGGGCTTTTCGGCGCTTGACGGCCTGGTCATGGGCACGCGCTGCGGCGCCATCGATCCGGGCGTGCTTTTGTACCTGCTGCTGGAAAGAGGCGTTTCGGGAGAGGCACTGCAGCACATGCTCTATGAGGAATCCGGGCTGCTCGGCGTGTCCGGTATTTCCGGCGACATGCGCTCGCTGGAAGCCAGCGACGACGGCCGGGCCCGCGAAGCGGTGGAGCTTTTCGCCTTCCGCGCCGCCAGGGAAGTTGCCGCCCTCGCCAACACGCTGGGCGGGCTGGAATGCCTGGTGTTCACCGCCGGCATCGGCGAGCACTCGGCCACGGCCCGTAAAGCGATTTGCGACAGGCTTGACTGGCTCGGCGTGGCGATCGACGAGGCCGCCAACAGCTCTCATGCCGCGCTGATGAGCCAGGCGGAGAGCAAGGTGGAAGTCCGCGTCGTGGCGACCGACGAAGAAGGTGTCATCGCCCGCCACACGCGCAAGGTGATGGAGGGGCCCGGCTGAGGCGGATGGCCTCGAATGGCGGCGCTTGCTCGACCGGCTACGTCGCGAGGGCGGCCGATCTGTTGAACACGATGGTCACCCGCGTTCCTTTGCCGGGGGCAGAATCCACCTCGAACCGGGCTTTGGCATTTTTCGGTCAGCGATTGAGCGATCAGTGCTCCGAGCTTGCCGGGTTTCGGCCAGGTCTCGCCTTCGCTCGGTTTTTTCGGCTCGGCGGACATTCCAAGCTTTCGATGTTTCGGGTGGGACCATGATCAATATCAGGTCGCTCGCCAACTGCGAAGGCCGCTCATTGCCACCACGCGGCCAGGCATGGCGGAGAGCCGAGATCGTGGTTGAGAAGCGGCTGAAGGCTCAGCTCGACTGGCTCTGCTCGACCAGATGGTATTTGTACCGGTCGCGAATATGCTCGTTGAAGAACCGGCCCTTTGACGAGGCTTTGCGGAATGCCGCGTGGACCTGCGGCGGCACGTCCTCGTAATCATAGCGGTTTCCGCTCGGGACGAACCATACGGAGAGGATCCTCGTCGCCGGTTGGTAATCGATGCTTCTGATCGCAGTTGAAGGCATCCTCGACAGGTCCAATCCACCCCGTCGTGTGAATAACCCTGCACGGAGAGCGAGGTTCCTTCCTGCCGAAGTAGCCTTGCCGCTACGGGCCGGCTTTACCAAATACGGTTGATGCCATCGCCCAAGACATCGGCTGCAGCCCGCCAGGGCGATCTCTTTGCCGCCGCCGACGATCTGCCGGAAGGATTCCGCTACCGGCCCGAACTGATCACGCCGGACGAAGAAGCAGCGTTGGCGAGCCAGCTCGCAAGCCTGCCTTTTCAGGCCTTCGACTTTCACGGCCATCTGGCAAACCGGCGGGTGGTCGGTTTTGGGCTGCGTTATGATTACGACCGGCGCGAAGTCGTCGAGGCACCGCCGATACCCGGCTTTCTGCTGCCGCTCAGGGAAAAGGTTGCAGCCTTCGCCCGCCTGCCCGCCGAGACCTTCGTGCAGGTGCTGATCAACGAGTACCGGCCGGGCGCCGGTATTGGCTGGCACCGCGACAAGCCTCATTTCGAGGCCGTCGCCGGTGTTTCCCTGCTGGCCGCCTGCAGCTTTCGCCTGCGGCGGAAAAACGGCACGCGATGGGACCGCAAGACGGTCACCGTCGAGCCAAGATCGGCCTATCTGATGACGGGCGCCGCGCGCAGCGAATGGGAGCACAGCATTCCGCCGGGGGCGGAGCATCGCTACTCGATCACGTTGCGCACGCTGCGGCCGCAACGCGCTTAAAGCAGAGCGGTGAGGAAGCCCGAGCACTGCCCTAAGAACTGGGCTGAAACAAATTCATCCGTCGCCATGCCGGCCGGCAAAGTCCGCCAGCATGGCGCGCTGGCCTTTCAGGATCTTGAGGTTGGCTTCAGGCAGGGAGAACCAGCCCGCTTTGTCGACTTCGGCAAATTCCTTCATCGAGCCGGACCTTGGCGGCCATTCCATGACAAAGGTGTTGCTGCTGATGGCGTCGCTGTCGAAATCCGCCTCGACGCACCATGCGATGACGAGCTTGCCGCCCGGCTGCCTGTAGCTGCCAAGGTGTTCGAAAACGCCATCGATGGCGACGCCTAGCTCCTCTTCGGCCTCGCGTTTTGCCGCCGCCAGCTCGTCCTCGTTCTCGTCGACCAAGCCCTTCGGGATCGACCATGCGCCGTCGTCCTTCGTCGCCCAGAATGGGCCGCCCGGATGCACCAGCAAGATCTGGAGATGTCCTTCCCTTCGGCGAAAGATGAGCAATCCTGCGCTGCGTTGGGCCATTCCGCTATTTCCCCTGACGAAAATGAAACGAACGTCCGGGCCGGCATATGGAACAGCCTGCCATGGCGGAACGATTTCCGCGCGCAGCCGTTCCGTCCGTTCGACAAATGAGTGATCGACATGGCGACGCCGCGAGCTGCCTGGAAGGGCTTTATGAAAGTCGGATCGGTTTCCTGTGGCGTCAAGATCATCGGTGCCGTCAGCGAGGCCGAGAAAGTGCATTTCAGGATCCTGAACCGCAAGGACGGTCTCCCGGTCAAGAGCGCCTATCTAGACGAGGAGACCGGCGACACGGTCGAGGCGGCCGAGCAGGTAAAAGGCTATGAGGTCGAAAAGGGTGAGTTCATCCATATAGAGCCGGACGAAATCAAGAAACTGAAGATGGTATCGCAGCATACGCTCGAAATCGGCGAGTTCGTGCCTGCCGCCGAAATCGACGCACGCTACCTCGAAAAACCCTACTATCTCGTTCCGGCCGACGCGCCCTCCACGGAGGCTTTCGCGGTGATCCGGGACGCCATGGCCAGGAAAAAGGTAGCAGCCCGCTCCTGCGTCGTGCTCTACCAGCGAGGCCGAGAGGTGCTGATCCAACCGCTGGGCAAGGGCATGGTAATGACGGAATTACGCAACCACAATGAAGTGGTCGCGGCGGACGCGGTGTTCGAAGGGCTGAAGGCTCGCAAGGTAGATCCCGAGATGCTGGAAATCGCGCAATTGCTGATCGACAGGAAGCCCGCCAAATTCGACCCGTCGAAGTTCGACGATACTTATGAAAAGGCGCTGGTTGCAATGATCGAGGCCAAGCGCAAGGGCAAGAAACCGCCCAAGCCGGCACCTGAGCCCAAGACGAACGTCATCAATCTCGCCGATGTTCTGCGCAAAAGCCTGGCGCAGGAAGGCGGCAAGGCTCCCAGCAAAAAGCCGAGAACGGCCCCGAAACGCAAATCAGCCTGAATGTCCGAAAGCGGATCGAACGGAACCGAAAACGCTCGCGCGCATTTAGATGACGTAGCAATCCGTCGGCAAGCCAAGCGGAGCGGGGGACTGGTGGACGTCGTTGAACTAAGGACTGGCGGGATCCCGCAAGTTTCCTCCGCCGATCTGATGCAGGCGTTGCCTGTGGCCGTCTACACTACCGACAAACAAGGCTACATCACCTTCTTCAACGAAGCCGCTGCCGATCTCTGGGGATATCGTCCGGTTATCGGCCAGGATCGCTGGTGCGGGTCATGGAAGCTTCGCCACCTCGACGGGCGACCGATGACGCATGACGAGTGTCCAATGGCCGTTGCCTTGCTCGAGGAGCGGGACGTTCGTGGGGGCCGAGCCATCGCCGAGCGGCCGGACGGCCAACTCATCCCGTTCAGTGCGCATCCGGTCCTGCTTCGCAATGAAGCCGGCGAGGTTGTCGGCGCCATCAACACCCTGCTCGACCTGCGCGTGCAGACGCTGGCCGACGACGCCGGCATAAGGCTCGCCGCCATCGTCGAATCCTCGATGGACGCCATCGTGTCCAAAGACCTGAACGGCATTATCACCAGCTGGAACGACGCGGCACAACGCCTGTTCGGCTATACGCCCGCCGAGGCGATCGGGCGCCCGGTGACGATCCTCATCCCGCCCGACCACCTGGATGAGGAAGCCATGATCATCAGCCGCATTCGCGCCGGCGAACGGATTCCTTCATACGAGACTATTCGGCAGCGCAAGGACGGCACCTTGGTTCCGGTTTCGCTCACCATCTCGCCGATACGCGACGGCATCGGGCGTATCATCGGCGCCTCCAAGATCGCGCGCGACATCAGCCCCCACAAGGAAAGCGAACGGCGCATCCGCACACTCATGCGCGAAGTCAACCATCGCGTTAAAAACCAGTATTCGGTGATCGTCTCGATGATCCGCGAGACCAGCAAGCTGGCGGGTACGCCAGAGGCCTTCCTTTCACGGGTCCGGGAACGCATCATGGCGCTTTCGGAATCGCACGACCTCCTGGTCGATGCGGAATGGCGTGGCGCGACCATCGGCGAATTGATCCATGCACAGACCAAGGCCTTCGCGACACAGGCCCGTCTGTCGATGAGCGGGCCGACGATCATGCTGCAGCCGAACGCGGTGCAATATCTCGGCATTGCCTTTCACGAGCTGGCCACCAATTCGGTAAAGCACGGAGCGCTGTCGCACCATGACGGACGGGTCGAGGTCGAATGGACCGTGACCCCAGCCGCCGATGGCAGCGACGGCTTCCGCCTTGTCTGGCGGGAACTGGACGGACCATTGGTGGATGAAAACACGCGACGCGGTTTCGGAACGGTTGTGCTCAAACGCGTCACGCCGCAGGCGCTCAGCGGCACCGGCCGCCTGGAATTCGCCAGGCACGGCATTACTTGGACGCTGGAAGCGCCGCTGCGCTTCGTTCAGATGTCGATGGCTGGCATCGCGGCTGATTGAAGGCCGCTACACCGGCCGCGGCTTGGCGGCCGTGTGGCAACGCAATCCCTTTGGTAGCAATCAGGAGGAGCAGCGATGAGTTGGCTGGGCATCTGGCGGAATCAGTACGGGTCGGTCGTCGAACTGACCACCGAAGAGGGCGGACGGATCAGCGGAACCTTCAGGACGGCGCTGGAGGACAGCGCCTTCTTCGGCATGACCGTGCCGCTGTTCGGAGCCTGCCACGGAGACGTCATCGGCTTCACCTGCGCGGCCGAAGGGCGGGTCGGAGCCGCGGCGGTGAGCTATACCGGCATCCTCAGGAACGGGAAGCTGGAGATGCTGTGGCACACCGTTGCGGATGCTGCTTTGTCGGCGGAAAAGGAAGGTGCCCCGGCCCGAGCCAGGAAACTGCCCGCCTGGCGCGCCTTTGGAACCAGCCTCGACAGTTTTGAACGCGTCTCCTGACGTGTCGGGCCCGCCGCCGCGGCATTCAGCTCGCAAGTGAGGCAGCAGGGTTCCCGCGGTGCATCGGAACTCGCGCTGACGATGGCGCGTTAGCCAGGACATGCGCTGTTCGTTACGGGGTCGACCCAATGAGCGTGCTTTATCGCGCAGCGAAAATCGCCGAACAGGCCCATGCCGGACAGTCTGACAAGACAAGGCGGCCCTATATCGAACATTGCCGTCGGGTTGTCGATGCCGTCGAAACGCTCGACCAGAAAGCCATCGCCTATCTTCACGACGTCATCGAAAAAGGCGACGGCTGGAACCGCGACCGGCTTGAGGCGGCCGGGTTTGGACCGTCCATCGTATCGGCCGTCGATGCCATGACGCGGCGGCCGAACGAGGGCGATGCCGCGTTCGTTCGCAGGGCTGCGGCCAACCCGCTGGCGTTGCCGGTCAAGCGCGCCGATCTCGCCGACAATCTATGGCAGGCACGGCAGATCGGTGCCTCGACAGCGAAATACGAAGACGGCCTGCGCATTCTCAGGGAAGAGTTCGCGAGCTGACGGACAGCTGGCGGCTGTCGCCGATGTGGGTCTACTCGGTGACGTGCGGCGTGTGCCGCTTGTCTTCCGCGGGATCGGCGTCGATCCGCGCCCTGCCGGGATCGAACGCACCATGGCGGGCGATCGCCAATGCCGGGGTGTCGGGCGTCTCGTAGGCCCACATGAAGTCTTCTGCCGACGAACCGACCGCATGAACACGCCAATAGCTTGCCGTGCCCTTCAGCGGGCCGTGGCTCGTTGTGTTCGTCTTCTCCAAGAGGTCGAAATAGATGTCCTCGAAGGGTATGTAGAAAACAGGATCATGGCCGTCCTCATAGAGCACCTTTGCCCGCTCGCTCGACGCAATAATGGCATCGGAGAACCGGACGGTCACGGTTCCATCAAACGGGACAATCCTGAGCGGGCCTGGGCGGGGGGCGGAATCTGCGGCTAAGGACTGCATTCGACTTCTCCGTTGACTGCGCTGCCTTCCCGAAACGTACTATCGCCGGTCAGGGTTCCAGTTCTACGCTTCTCCTCTTCCGAAACTGTCGAGGAACCCGACAAGGTGATCGGCAACGCGCTCGGGTGCTTCGCGCGTCGGAAAGTGGCCGATGCCAGCCAGAAGCTGGCGCTCGTAATGGGCCGTGAAGTATAGTTCCTTGCCTTCGGACGATTGCGGCAGCACAACGCGGTCGGCATCGCCGTGGATCGTCAGAGTAGGCGCGGGAATGGACTTGGCGGAAATCTGGCGCCGGGCAAGATCGGCGTAGCGCGGATCGGGATCGGCTTCGCCCCAGCGAACCCTGTAGGAGTGCAACGTCACGTCGGCCCAATCGGGATTTTCGAAGGAAGCGGCAACGCTGTCAAAAAGCTCTTCCTCGAACCAGCCGGGCGGGCTCCAGCTTTCCCATTGAAAATGCGCGAACGCCTTACCTTGCTGGCGAACGATCTCGGCGCCGCGATCCGTTGCCATGAACCATTGGTACCAGAATGCCCTGACCTCGTCCAACGGCGGCGTTGCGAATTCGCCCGGCTGCCAGCCAAGCGACAATGCCGAGCAGCACCGTATCCGTTCGGGAAATACCGAGGCGAGCAGGTAAGCGATCCGCGCGCCCCAATCGTGGCCTACGACCGCAAAACGGCCGAGGCCAAATGCGTCGGCGAAATCGATCACGTCCTGAGCCATGGCGGCAATTTCACCGGATCGCATGGTCTCGTCCGACAGGAAGGTGGTTTTGCCGAACCCACGCAGCCACGGCGCAAAGGTGCGGAAGCCGGCACGATGCAGGACAGGCGCAATGCGCGTGAAGGTGGTTGCGTCGTCCGGCCAGCCGTGGAGAAGCAGAACGGGCGCGCCGGCTCCAGGGCCACCGGCGATGTACGCGATGCGCAGCAACGGCGTGGTGCAGAAGGTGGGTGTTTCCATGATCCGGCCATCCCGTTTCGATCACGCCGCATGGCGTCAGATCGTTTTCGGCGCAAGTTTGCTGAACCGCGCGCGGCTGCGATTGTTCCATGACAGAGGCGGACTTCCAATGAAACCTCACCGCTGCTCGCGGTGGAAGAAGACCGACGGGAACGGTTTTCCAAGGTCGTCGTTGTTTCAGACCTCCGCACGCGCCATAATCGCAATGGCCGCCACTCGCCGACTCAACAGCAAATGGACCACATGCTGGATCGATCGCCTACCCTCCCAAGGTCGCTTGGCGCTGCGCTGCGAAGGGAAGTGCCGCGGTTTGCGGCACCCGGCAATGAAATTTCATGCACTACGGTCGCATCCTACAATGTGCATAAATGCGTCGGCACCGACGGCAGGTTCGATCCGGAGCGGGTCGCGGCCGTGGTCAAGGAACTCGACGCCGACATCATCGCTTTGCAGGAGGCCGACGAAAGAACCGGAAGCAGGCAGGGATTGCTGGATCTCGCAGCACTCGAGCGCGACAGCGATCTCGTCCCCACACACATCCCGGAAAACCGCCGCAGCCATGGCTGGCATGGAAATCTGATCCTGGCACGCCGCGGCGTGGTCGAAAGCGTGAACCAGATCCGGCTGCCCGGCCTCGAGCCGCGCGGCGCGGTGATTGCGGACCTGGAGCTGAAGGGCGTCTCGCTCAGGATCATAGCCGCGCATTTCGGCTTGCTGCGGCGCTCGCGCTCGCAGCAAGCCAACGCACTTGTCGAAGCCACGCACCCGGTTCTGCGGCCAACAATCCTGCTTGGCGACCTCAACGAATGGCGCGTCCGCAACAGGTCTTCGCTGCTGGCCCTGCTGCCGCATTTCGGTCCGATCGATGCGGTTCTGCCGAGCTTTCCGTCGCGCTTTCCGCTGTTTGCGCTCGACCGCATCCTGGCCAGGCCGCCGCACCTGATTTCCAGCATCGAGGTGCACAAGACGCCGCTGGCGCAGCGCGCCTCCGACCATCTGCCCATCAAGGCCCGACTGAACCTTGACGCGATAAGGCAGCCGCGACTGCAACCAGAATGAACCTGAAGGGTTGTTAGTCAGATTTCAGACGGTTTGCTTCGCTGATGTTTGTCGGTGCACTTTATGGATACAGCCATTTCGCGGTTTGCCCGGGACAAGATCGCTGCCGGCAATAGCGGGCTGGTGCTGATCGCCGACAATTATGACGCGTTTGCCGCACGAATCCTTGCCGCGCGCAGTGCCACCAGCAGCCTCGACCTGATGTACTATCTCTGGCACGACGACCATAGCGGCCGGCTGCTGATGCAGGAGGTCGTCAAGGCGGCGGAGCGCGGTGTCCGCGTCCGCATGCTGCTGGACGATATCAATCCGCGCAACAGCGACGCCGCTTACCTGGCGCTCAACAGCTACAAGAACATCGAGCTGAGGCTGTTCAACCCCAGCGGCATGAGGAACGGCAGCATCTTTCGCTCGCTGGAGATGGTCGCCCGGCTGTTTGCGATGACCCGCCGCATGCACAACAAGGCCTGGATCGCCGACGGGAGCCTGGCCATCGTCGGAGGAAGAAATATCGGCGATGCCTATTTCGACGCCGCGGAGACAAATTTCCGTGATCTCGACCTGTTGCTTCTCGGTCCTGCCGTAGGGCAGACGATGCAGATCTTCGAGGCGTTCTGGAATTGCGAGGCGGCAAAGCCGATCCAGCTGCTCAACCCGGCTGCGGTGGGCTCGCGCGCCGATTTCCTCGACAATCTCGATGCGACCGCGGACGGCCAGCTTTTGAACAGCCTCAGTGCCTGGCGCACGATCACGGAGTTCATTGCAGCGCACAGCGACGTCTGCTGGACGAAAGGCGTTCGCGTCATTTCCGATCCGCCGGAAAAGGTGCGCGGCAAGCGGCGCAGGAACTGGCTGACCAAAGAGCTGCTTCCCGCTATCGCGGCGACCAGGCAGCGCCTCGAAATCGTCTCGCCCTATTTCATCCCCGGCCGCACCGGGTTGGCCATCCTGTCGAAGCTGGTGGATCGTGGCGCCGAGGTTGCAATCCTCACCAACTCGCTCGCCGCGACGGACGTCGCCGCCGTGCACGGCGCCTATGCCAGATACCGCCGCAAGCTGCTTAAAAAAGGTATCCAGCTTTTCGAATTGCAACCCTTCAACCGCCAGGCCAACATCTCCGTTTTCGGCTCAAAGGGAGCCAGCCTCCATACCAAAGCCTTTACGGTCGACGACACGCTGGGGTTTGTCGGTTCCTTCAATTTCGATCCGCGTTCGGTGTCGTTGAATGCGGAAATGGGCGTGCTTTTCCACGATGCCAATCTGGTGATGGAGTTGCGCCGGCTGTTCGAGCACGAAAAGTCGCCGCAGACGAGCTATCAACTGGTCCTGGACAAAGGGGCCTTGCGGTGGCTCGGCATGGCGGATGGCGAGATGCGTCAATATTCGCGTGAACCGGAGGCCAGTCTCTATCGGCGCATCGTTGCAGCGCTGGTTGGCTGCCTGCCGATCGAATCGCAATTGTAGAAGCGACGGATTTGTCGGAACGGAACTCTTTGTCGGAACGGAAATGCGGGACCACGAGTTGTAACCGTTGTCCGGAGCATGCCGATGAAGACCACGATATACAGTTTTCTTGCCGAGCTCTTGCCGTTCTGGATGGCGCATAAACGCAAAATGCGCGCCGACCGCGCCGCTGAGCGGCCGACACGACCGGCTGCTGCCGACGACGATGGTCGGCCGACAAGCGATCCGAATCGAGCAACACCGGCGCGTCGGCGCAACACGTCTTAGGGCGGGATGCTTTCAAATTAGATCCCGCTCCAACTGTCTGGTTAGACGCAATTCCGCGACGCCAAGTGATTCCATTTGGCTGCAGAAGCTCCAGTTCCTAAGCGATCACGCTATCGTCAAGTATCGCTACCCGAAATCCGGCGTTGCCAAGCATCCATTTTGCAGCACGTACGTTAATGTGCACTACAGGGTTGCCGCTATAGGTGAGCGCCATGAGTGACAGTGCGATAGAATTCTTGCAGGACTGGATCCACGAAAACGTTCATGTGCCGCCGCCTCCGATCAAGCTTGAAAGGGAGGCGGAAATCCTCGCCAGGGAATGCAAGGAAGAGGCGGCCGATGCCGGCGTACCCATCGAAGACATCGAGGAAGAGGTTGGCGACCTCAAGGATCTGCTCGTCGCCAAGCTCGAAGACGCAGCCGAGGACGAGGCCCGGCAACTCAATGGCCACGGCCAAAAGATTTCTACGCTGGCGGCCGGGCAAAAGCGGGCCGTATGAGGCCGGTCCGAGCGCAGGCAAGGCATCACGAGGTGCGCCGCTTCGGCCTATTGTCCGATCAGCGTCAGCCCGAACAGGATCATCAGCCAAAACCCGGCAGCAGCGACCGCAAGACGCGGCAGGACGCCGTCGCTGGCCAGATGCATGAACAGGATGGCGATGACGGCAGTCTTGGCCGCGGCGATCACCAGATTGAGTGCCGAATTGAAGCCGCCGAGCGCGAGGAAGGACGAGCCGACGGTCAGGGCCAGCAAGGCTAAAAGCCCGATATAAGCAAGCGTGAGTTTGCGGAACTCGCTCATCTGTTGATCAGATAGAGGACGGGGAACAGGAAGACCCAGACGATATCGACGAAATGCCAATAGAGGCCGATTGCCTGCACGCGCCGGAACCGGCTGGCCTCGATCGTGCGTGGCCACAGCGCGAGGATGCCGCCGATCACGATTACGCCGCAAATCAGATGCAGCGCGTGCAGTGACGTCATCGCGAAATAGAGGCCGAAGAAGAATTCGGCATGAACAGGATCCGGGCCCTTATAGATGAAAGGTGCGCCGAGCACCGGCGCCAGCCCTTCGCCGAATTCCCTGGCGTACTCCGTCGCCTTGATCGCCAGGAAGACGACGCCGAGCAGGGCCGTCGCAGCCAGTGCCCATCCGGCGGCGCGCCATCGCCTCGCGGTCGTGTACATGTGGGCGAGTGCCATGGCGAAACTGCTGGTGATCAGGACGACGGTGTTGGCGGTGCCCAATGGCAGCGACAGACGCTTCGCCGCGCCGGCGAAGGCGTCGCCGTAACTCAACCTGGCAAACATGAAGACGAGCAGGATGGCGCCGAACAGCATCGCCTCGGAGCCGATGAACACCCACATGGCAAAGCTGTCGGCTGCCGTTTCGCGAGCCGGCCGGTCGAAGGCGATGCTTGTCGTTGGTGACTTCAAACCAGATCCTCCACCGGGTCCGACCGTTTCTCGGTCAGGCCTTTCATCGGATAGTCGTAGGCTGGTCTGGTGACGGCCGGCGTGCGATTGAAATTATGCGCCGGCGGCGGCGAGCTTGTTTGCCATTCCAACCCGGTGGCTCGCCACGGATTGTCCGGGGCTCGCGCGCCTCGAAACAGCGACCACGCCAAATAGAGGAGCGGCATCAGATAGCCGATCGCCAGCACCACGGCGCCAGCCGACGACAGGATGTGCCAGAAAGCGAATTCCGGCGGATAGGTATGGTAGCGCCGCGGCATGCCCAGAAAGCCGAGCACATATTGCGGAAAAAAGGTCAGGTTGAAGCCGATGAAGGTGACCGCCGCGGCTATACGCCCCCAAACCTCCGAATACATTCGGCCGGTGAGTTTCGGCCACCAGAAATGCAGCCCTGCCATGTAGGCGGTCACCATGCCGCCTACCATGATGTAGTGGAAATGGGCGACGACGAAATAGGTGTCGTGAACGTGGACGTCGATGGCGAGCGCGGCAAGGAAAAGGCCGGCCAGCCCGCCGAAGGTGAACAATGCCAGGAAGAACAGCGCATAAAGCATCGGCGTCTCGAAGCTGATTTCGCCCTTGCGCAGCGTCAGGCTCCAGTTGAAGACCTTTATCGCCGATGGGATCGCGACGCAGAAGGACAGGAACGAAAACACCACGCCGGCATAGGCCGACTGCCCGCTGACGAACATGTGGTGGCCCCAGACGAGAAAGCCGAAGACGGCGATAGCCATCGAAGCCAGGGCGACGGCCTTGTAGCCGAACAGCGGCCGGCGGCTAAAGCAAGGCAGCACTTCCGAGACCACTCCCATGCCTGGCAGGATCATGATGTAGACGGCGGGGTGCGAGTAGAACCAGAACAGATGCTGGAACAGCAGCGGATCGCCGCCGAGGTCGGGATTGAAGATGCCGATGCCGAAGACGCGCTCCAGCACGATGAGGATCAGCGATGCTGCAAGCACCGGCGTCGCCAGCACCATCACCAGGCTGGTGGCGTACAGGGTCCAGACGAAGATCGGCAGCCGGAACCAGGTGAGGCCAGGCGCTCGCAAAGTGTGGACGGTGACGATGAAATTGATGCCGGTCATGATCGTCGAAAAGCCGACGATGAAAACGCCGAATGCCGCGGTCGAGACAAACCCGTTGGCATAGAGCGTCGACAGCGGCGTGTAGAAGGTCCAGCCGGTGTCGACGCCACCCAAAACCACCGAGGCGAGCGCGAACAGGCTGCCGAACATGAAGACGTACCAGCTTGCCAGGTTGAGCCGGGGAAAGGCGAGGTCGCGCGCGCCGATCATCAGCGGCAGCAGGAAATTGCCGAGCGTTGCCGGGATCGACGGCACCAGGAAGAACCACACCATGATGATGCCGTGCAGCGAAAACAGCCGGTTGTAGACATCGTCGGAGACCAGGTCGCCGGCGGGCGTCGCAAGCTCGATGCGCATCAGCACGGCAAAGGTTCCGCCGAGGAAGAAGAAGGCCGTCAGCGAGACGAAATAGAGCCACGCCACCCGTTTGTGGTCGGTTGTTAGCAGCCAGGAGCGCGGCCCGGCACCTTCTGCGAGATAGCTTGCCGACGCCAAATCGCTGCTCATTGCGGCGCCTCGTTTTTTGCCGCCGGGAACGAGGGAGATTGGAGCGATAGGGATTTGAGATAGGCCATCAGCATCTGCAGTTCGGCTTCGTCAACGAGACCGTCGAAGCTCGGCATCACCGGCTGGTAGCCGGCGGCGATTTCCTTGTTCGGGACAAGGATCGAATCGCGCAGATAGCGTTCGTCGGCGATGACCGTCTGCCGGTTGGCCAACGCCACCGGCTGGCCGAAAACCCCATCGAGGCCGGGCGCCCGCACTTTGCTGGAATTGCCGTGACAGCCGGAGCAGCCGAGCGCGCGGAACAGTTTCCCGCCGCTCGTGGCAAGGCTTTCGCCTTCACCTTGACTGCCGAGCCATGATGCATATTGCTCCGGCGCCAGCACCGTCACCCAGCCGCCCATCTCGGAATGCTGCGTGCCGCAATATTCGGCGCAGAACAGGTGATAAGCCCCGGCTGCGTGGCGATGAACCAGACATTGGCCGTGCGTCCGGGAACGGCATCCTGCTTGACCCGAAAGGCTGGCACGTAGAAGGAGTGGATGACGTCCTGTGATGCCAGCGACACCACCACCGCCTTGCCGACCGGCACGTGCAGCTCGTTGATCTCGCGCTGGCCGCCGGGATGGCGGAATTGCCAAATCCATTGCTTGCCGAAGCCGGCGATCTCGACGGCGTCCGGTGGCGGACGGTCGCGCCGGACAAAAAGGACTGCGCCCCAGCCGAAGAAGATGAAGGCCATCACCAGGCTGGCAATGGTCCACGCCATCTCCAGCGGCAGGCTGCGGGCACGCGCCCCGGTACGGTCGGCTGCGGAGCCGATACGATATTTGACGGCGTAGCCGACAACGAGAACGGTCAGGAACAGGCCGAGCGCGACTGCGAAAGCCAGCAATGTGTAGAACAAGGCATCGACGCTGCCTGCGATGGACGAGGCTTCCTGCGGGAAAAACCGGATGCCGAAGCTCACGCCCGCCTCCCGCGCGCCAGCAGTATGGCCGTCGCCAACCCCACCACCATCACGATGCTGGCGAGCTTCAACGCAGCCCAGATCGCCGGCGTATATCGCCCCTTGGACGCATCGAAGCCGGCGCAGAGCAGGAAGACATGATCGGCGATCGAGCCGAGCCTGCCGGAAGATGCCTCGACAAGGGCAAGCTCAAGATCGCGCGGCGTGAAGCTCAGCGCCGGCAGCACCTGCGCTATCCGGCCTTTTGGCGTCAGCGCGATGACCGCGATCGGATGGGCGAATTGGTCGATCCGGGCGCGGGTGTCGAAACTGATGCCGGCTTCCGCGGCAAGGGCGCCGCCGGCGCCGTCGGCGCTTGTCAGGAACCGCCACGCCGACAGGTTCCTCGCGTCGGCCGCCGCGGCGACCGTGGCTTGCGCATCGCTCGCATCTTCGGGTGTGTCGGCGGCATCGATCGAGACGAACAAAGCGCGATAGGTGTCGGGGTCGAGCGAGGTCTTTGTCAAATCCGAGGCGACCGCCTGTTGGGTCACACCACAAAGGTTCGGGCATTTGTCGTAGCCGAAAATCAGCAGCGCCGGCCGGCCGGCAAGCATTTGGCCGATCGTGCGCTGCTCGCCGGACGCATCGCGAAACACCCGGTCGAGGCTGAGCTGCGCGCCGATCTCGGGATCGAAGGCCGGGCGTGCGAAGGCAATGGCCGGCAGTGCCGCGAGAAGGGAAAAAGCGGTTAGCCAGGCCTTCACGGCCGGCCTCCCTGGCCTGGCGCGGTCCGGCAGCGGGCGGCCTTTGGCGCGCGTGGTATCTCGGCCTCGACCAATCGGCAGTCGGCGCCGGCGGTCGGCGCCGGCTGCCCCCAGTTCGGCAAACCATGGCTGACGATCGCCCACATGGCGTCTTCGATCGGAATGCGGGCGATGCCAGCCGCGCGGTCGACCCAGCCGACCTTGTTCAGTTCCTGCTCCTCCGCCTTGCGGAAAGCGACAAGGTCGTCTTCCGGAAAGCGCTGCAAGGCTGGACTGCCCCGGTTGCCGACCGATGACGGTCCCGGCAGCGGCCAGAACGGCCTGGTGTCGAAGATGAACCCGGGGACGATGATTGTTGCGGCCAGGAGCAGCAGCAGGCCGGCCGCGAAGGCAAGCAGCGCGCCCGGCCAGACGTCGCGCGTTTCGGGATGGCGGGCTGCCCTAGCCATGGACTGGCCTCCGGCACCAGAGGGCGATCCGGTCCGGCCGGCCAAGCACGAAAAGCAGCAGCGCAAGCCAGAGGCCGCCAGCTCCTGCCAGCGCGGCAAGATCGTACCAGAATGCGATCACATTACCGTCCGCCAACGGCGGTCTGATCCGCCAAAGGACATCGACGTAGTGGCCAGCCAGCACGATGCCGCAGATCGACAGCAGGCCGGCATGGCTGCGCTTCAGATCCCGGCTGAGCAGCCCGGCAAAGGGGACCGCGAATTGCAGCGCAATCAGCAGCCAGAGCAGATACTGCCAGCCATTGCTGCTGCGGATGAGGTACCAACGGATCTCGTTCGGCAGGTCGCCGCCCCAGGTCACCAGCCATTGCATGAACGACAGGTAAGTCCAGAGCAACACGAAGCCGAACAGCATGTTGGCCAAATCCTCGCCGAGCGCGACATCCTCCTCGCCGCCCGGCATGACCTCGATCGAGCGGTTCACGCACAGTACCGTCATCGCCAGGGCGTAAGCGCCAACGACTTCGGCGGACGCTTCCAGCAGCGCATAGATGGTCGAGGAGAACTCCGGCTCGAGCGAGAGCATCCAATCGATGGCAAAGATCGTGACCGCCAGCCCATGCGCAATCAATCCAGCGGCATAGGCCTTGCCGCGGCCGGCGCTGCCGTGGCCGCCATCGGCCGTTGTCCAGTCGAGCACACGCCACGCCAACACCAGCCAGATCGCGCCGCAGGCGGCAAAGCGCAGCAAAAAGAACGGAACGTTCAGATAGAAGAATTTCTGGCGCACCGTCTCAGGCAATGCAGCCGCGTCGGCACTCGCCCAAGGAAAGACCAGGTCAAGCCAGACCAGAACCGGCAGCAGCAGAAGCAGCGCCAGCGGCAGCGTCGCGACGAGCGCGCGCAGCGGCTGGCGGATTGCCTCGCCCCAGCGGCCGCCGGTCAGCCCATGCACCATCAGGATGGTCAGCGCGCCGAGCGGTAGGCCGAGCAGGAAGAGCGCCGCAGGCAGCCAGCCGGCCAACATGGCTCTGAAGTCGAAGGCCAATCCCGTGGCGCAAAGCACAAGTCCTACGGCGGCCACGGCAAGCGCCGGCAAAATCAAACGTTCGGCGGCAAGCCGCATCATCGCCCGCATCATCGATCCGGCTCCGCATTGAGCTCGGCGCGGAGGCTTTCCGGCAGCTCGGCAATTGGTGCATCGCGCGAATATTGCAGGGCGCGGATGTAGGCGACGATCGCCCAGCGGTCGGCAGGCGGGACACGCGCCGCGTAGGAATACATGGCGCCATAGCCGTTGCTGATGACGTCGTAGAAATGCCTGTCGCTCGCCTTGCGCAACGCGTCCTTGTGATAGGTCGGCGGCGCCGGAAAGCCCCGCTCGACGATCATGCCGTGGCCGTCGCCGGCGCGGCCGTGGCAAGGCGAACAGAAGATGTCGAAGCGCTGCTGGCCTCGCCGCAGCAGCGTCATCGTGACCGGATAGGGAAACGTGTCGGGTACCGGCGAAAGATCGGCATCGCGTGCGACCGTGTCCTCGACCGGCGCCCGCGCCGACATGCCGTCGGCGAACTGGTTGCTGCTTTCGAGCGGATCGTAGCGCGGCTGGTCCTCCATGTCCTGCCGGCAGCCGGCGACCAGCAAGGCTGCCGACAGCAGGATCGTGCGCACGTTCACGCCTCCACCTCCTCGACGGTTTCGGCGCCGAGCCGTGTCAGCTGGCCCTTGGTCACGCCCTTGCGGAACTTCGGATCGGCGGCCTCGACGAGCAGATAGAACTTGCCGCCGCGCGCATAGGTGAAGCTCGTGGCGTTGAAGACCGGGTGATAATATTCGGGCAGGCGATTGGCGGCCAGCATGCCGAAGAATGCGGCCAGCGCAGCGCCAAGTATCGCGGCCTCGAAGGCGATGACGAGAAAGGCCGGCCAGGAATGCAGCGGCCGGCCGCCGACATTGAGCGGAAAATCGATCTCGACCGAATAGAGGATCAGGCCATAGACAAACACAGCGCCGGCGATGGCGCCGCCAAGGATGGCCCATGGCAAGCGCGTCTTGCGCATGCCGAGCATGTCGGCCAGCCCATGCACATGGAACGGCGAGAACGCGTCCATGCGCCGGTAGCCGCGCGCCCGCATGGTGCGGACCGCCTCGGTCAGCGCTTCGGGATCGGCGAAAGCCGCAATGACGCCGTAAAGGCTCATCTTGCGCCGCCCCTCTCCCCGGCCAGCTCCTCGACCTCGAAAATGGTGATGGCCGGCAGGACGCGGATGAACAGGAAGACCAATGCGAAGAAGGTGCCGATCGAGCCGAACAGGATGCCGAAGTCGAGCCATCTCAGTGATTGTTCGCCCCAGGACGACGGCAGGTAATCGCGGCTTGGCCCGGTGACGACGATGACGTAGCGCTCGATCCACATGCCGACATTGATGATCAGGGCAATGGCGAACAGCACCGCCATGTTGAGGCGCACCCGCCGGAACCAGAGCAATTGCAAAACAGCGCCGTTGCAGGCGAGCATGGTCCAGAACAGCGGGACATAAGGTCCGAAGGCGCGCTGCCACATCATCGTGCGCTCATAGGTTTCGCCCGAATACCAGGCGAAGAAAGCCTCGGAGGCATAGCCGTAGATGACGATCATGCCGGCGGCGATCATCAGCTTGGCGGCATTGTCCATGTGCCGCAGCGTGATCAGATCCTGGACCGAAAACGCCCAGCGCAGCGGGATGGCGATGGTAAGCACCATGGCGAAGCCGGACAGCAGCGCGCCGGCAACGAAATAGGGAGGAAAGATAGTCGAATGGAAGCCCGGCGTGATGGCGAAGGTGAAGTCGAGCGCGACGATCGAATGCACCGAGACGACCAGCGGCGTGGCCAGTGCCGCCATTAGGAAATAGACCGTCTGGTAGCGCGCCCAATGAAAGGCCGAACCGCGCCAGCCGAGCGCCAGTATCCCGTAGAACAGCTGCGCCGGGCGCGATTTCGCCCGGTCGCGCAGGACGGCGAGATCGGGCAGCAGGCCCATATACCAGAACATCAGCGAAACGCTGGCATAGGTGGCGATCGCCGCGAAATCCCAGACCAGTGGGCTGCGCCATTGCGGCCAATGCATATGCGTGTTGGGTAGCGGCAGCAGCCAGTAGAAGAACCACGGGCGGCCGAGATGCAGGATCGGGAAAAGCCCCGCCATCGCCACGGCAAACAGCGTCATCGCCTCGGCAAAGCGGTTGATCGAGGCGCGCCATGGTTGGCGCAGAAGCAGAAGCACCGCCGAGATCAGCGTGCCGGCATGGCCGATGCCAATCCACCAGACGAAATTGCCAATCATCGTGCCCCAGACCACCGGGACGTTGATGCCGTACGCGCCAACGCCGACCGAGATCAGGTAGGTGATCGAATAGAGGAAGATGAGGACGAGGACGAAGCAGGCGAAAAAGGCTGCCCAGAAATAACGCGGCAGCCTGCCGTCGAGGACGATCGCACTGATACGGCCGCTGATCTCCGGAAGGTCGTGCCGGCCGCGCAGAACGGGCAGTGCGCCCGGTTTTCCACCAATAGCCTCAGCCATCGGCTTTCCCGCCTGGCGAGAGACGGCCGTTGATATTCCTGATCTTGCCGAGATAGGTGGTGCGGGGTCGCTTGTTGAGGTCCTCGAGCAAGGCGTAGTGTTGCGGCGCTGCTTTTTCCCGCACGACAGCGGCGCCCTTGCTGTTGAGGTCCCCGAAAACGATCGCCTGTGTCGGGCAGGCCTGCTGACAGGCGGTCACCACTTCGCCGTCGGCGATGTGGCGGTTTTCGATCTGCGCCTTGATGCGTTTTTCGGAAATGCGCTGGACGCAGTAGGTGCATTTTTCCATCACACCGCGCGAACGGACGCTGACGTCTGGATTGTGCGCGGCCTGTTCCGGTCCGGCCGCATCCTTGTCGAATTCCTGGAAGTCCAGGAAGTTGAAGCGCCGCACCTTGTAGGGGCAGTTCTGCGAGCAGTAGCGCGTGCCGATGCAGCGGTTGTAGACCTGCGCGTTCAGCCCGTCATGGGTGTGGGTGGTGGCGTTGACCGGACAGACGACCTCGCACGGCGCCTTCTCGCAATGCATGCAAGGCACCGGCTGGAAAAAGACGTCGGGATCGCCGAGCGGGCCGGAGTAGTAGCGGTCGATCCGCAGCCAATGCATCTCATGGCCGAGTGCCGACTCGTCCGGCCCGACGGTGGCGATGTTGTTTTCCGCCTGGCAGGCAGAAACGCAAGCCATGCAGCCGATGCATGCCGACTGGTCGATCGACATGCCCCAGGCTTCCTGGCTGTATTGCCAGTCGGGATAGAGCAATCCGGTTGGCGCGGGCGGGGCGCCGTCGCGCACGAAATGTGGATTTTTGCGGAAGGCCTCGAGCGAGGCATGGCGAACGATCGCCCTGCCCTCCATCGCCTGATGGTGTTGCGTGGTGATGACCCGCGCACTGCCGTCCCGCGGCGCGACCGTGGCGCCATAGACGATCCAGGGAGCCTCGAGGCTTCGCAGCCTGTACGCGTCGTGGCCGTCGGCGAGTGCTGCTACCGAACCGAGCTTCCGGCCGAAGCCCAGAGCAAGTGTCACGGTCTCGTCGGGATGGCCAGGCATGATCCAGACCGGCGCATCGATGTCCGTGCCGTTCGAGGCGATATTGACGACCCGGGCGTTTTCCACCTGAAGCCGCCCCGCCGTCGCTGGCGACACCAGCGCTGCATTGCCCCAGACGATCTTGCTCAGCGGCCGCGGCAATTCCTGCAGCCAGGACGAGTTGGCATTGCGTCCGTCGCGCAGCCAGGGATCGGCAACGAAACGGATTTCGACGCCTTTTGCCGCTTCGATGCGTGGCTTCAGGCCACGCAAATCCGGGGGCATCGCAACTTCGACTGGAGTGCTGGCACTGCCGGATACAAAGCCGTCGCGAAGCGCCTTTCGCCACGCGGGATCGTCCAGTGCTTGCGCCCGCGTCGTTTGCGCCCAGGTCCGGCGGACGAGCGGCAGCGCAGAAACAGCTAGTTCACCGCCAAGCACGGCCAGGATTTCATGCACCGTCCGCCCCTGGTAAAGCGGCCTGATCAGCGGCTGCACGATCGACGCGGTTCCGTCATGGGCGCGCAGGTCACTCCAGCTCTCGAGGTCATGCGCAGCAGGGACATGCCAGTGTGCGACGAAGGCGGTTTCGTCGCGGTAGAGACCCCAGTGGACAAGAAGCTTCAGCTGCGAAAACACGTCGCGGACATCGAACCCCGCAGGTGCGGTGTGGAGAGGATTGGCGCCGAGTATGACAACGGTGTCGATATCTCGCGCGGCGATCGCCTGGCAAAGTGCAGCGAGGTCGCCCTCGATGGGCATCGCGTCGGGCGGCTCGATCAGTTCCACGGTGTTGCCAAGCGCACCAAGCCGCGCATTCATGGCAAGGGCCGCGGCATGGACGAACGGTGTTTGATAGGCGCCCGGCACGATCAGCGCCGAGCGGCCGGCCGCCTTCAGGTCGTCCGCAGTGGCAGCCAACCAGGCCGGGTCCAGTGCCAAGGCGCTTGGCGCCGCTTCGCCGCCAAGCACCGCGCTCAGCGCCGCGGCGACGGCTTCGACCTCGCTCGGGCGCACCGGCCTGCGGTGATCGGCGGCAGCGCCGGTGATCGTCGGCGTCGATTCCACCGCATAGACCCGGCTCATCGTATCGTCCGCCCGGCGCACGCGACGCCGCGCGGCAAAGTCACGGGCGTAAGCGAGACGGCCGGGGCCCTCGCCCAGGAAATCCGCGTCGAGACTGAAAATCGCGTCGGCGCGATCGAACCGGTAGACCGGTGCAAGCGCCCTGCCGAAAAGGGTCTGCGTGGCTTCGGCGCCGGACGGCGTTGCCAGGGGATCGTGCCGGAACAGCCTCAGCCTGGGGTAGCGCGCGCGCAGCGCCTCGAGCTGCGCCTTCATGGTGGGCGAGGTCGTCGCCTCGATCAGCAGCGCCGCGCCGGCACCGCCTGAGCCGGCCAGCCGCGAGGTAAGCTCGGCCATGTCGGCAAGGAAGTCGCCATAGGCCGCCGGTTCGCCGTATTTCAGCGGCATGCGCGAGCGATCGGGGTCGAAAAGCGACAGCACCGCCGCCTGCATGATGGCGTCCGTCGCACCGCGCGAGGCCGGATGGTCGGGATTGCCTTCCACCTTGGTCGGCCGGCCCTCATGGCTTTCGACCACCGCACCGATACCGTAGCCATCGCTCGAAAGCGTGGTCGCGTAATAAAGCGGCTTGCCGGGAACGATGTTTTCCGGCTGGCGGATATAAGGCAGGATGTCTTCGGCCCGGCTGCAGGCGGCAAGCCCGGCCAGCGTCAGCGATGCACCCATCAGCTTCAGCAGCGTGCGCCGGTCGAGCCGCGGGATGCGCTCGGCGATCGAGGGAAATTCGGCATCGACAAAGCGGCGGAATTCCGGCGTATCGGCGAGCTCGTCGAGGCTTCGCCACAGCTCCGGGCCGGGCGAAAGCCGTTCGCGCAGGCCGGCCATATCTGGAGCCGCGATCGGTTTGTCAGCGGTGGCAGACATAACAGTCGGTCATGGTCTCGGGGTGGATATCGAGAAGGCTGATGAGTGACCGGCGGATTTCGGCGATGCCGGCCGGTGGCTTCCAGTGCATCAGGAATACGTCCTGCGGCGGACGCAAATTAGGCTCGGGATCGCGATGGCATGCCAGGCACCATTCCATCGATAGTGCGTGCGCCCGCCGCATCAGCGGCATGTCGTCGACCTCGCCGTGGCACGTCTCGCAGGCGACGCCTTTGGCGATATGGATCGAATGATTGAAATAGACGAAGTCGGGGACACTGTTCACCCGCTGCCACTGCAATGGCTGCCCGGAGGCAAGGCTTGCCCGTACCGGCGCCAGCATGGCCGCGTTGGTGAAAAGCTGCGAATGGCAGGTCATACACACCTCGGTCGCCGGCAGACCCGCCGATGACGAAGTCTCGACGCCGCTATGGCAATAACGGCAATCGATGCCAAGCTCGCCGACATGGTGCCTGTGGCTGAATGGCACTGGTTGCGCCAACGGCCGGCCAACGCCGGTGACGAAGTCCGAACGCAGGATGGCGGTGCCGCCGAGAGCCGCAAAGATCGCCATGAAACACGCGCCCCACAGAGCGAAGCGTGAAATGCCGTTGGCGCTCCTTGAAAAGACCTGCGGCATTCCCTCGCCGATTTCGCATCCAGCAAACCGTATTCACCCCCCAAAGCGCCTAACTGCGGCTGCGTGGGTAAGTTCCGGCTGGGGCAGCGGAGATCACAGAATGGTTACCCCGCCCTGGCCCATCAGGTCGGGCTGGCCGGAAACCATCGAACCCTCCGTGCGTTCGGATGAGGTCACGTTCTGTTTCACCCGGATAGGCATCATGACCATCCCCCACCCTCATCCCATTCGCCGCCGGTCCGGCGTTGCCCTCTGGTGGACGATGTTCGTCGGCGCGCTGCTGACGATCCTCGGCCTGCTGATCGGAGGGGGCGGTGCCTGGCTGATCGCGCTGTGCGGATCCTGGCACTATCTGCCGCCGGGATCGCCCTGCTGGCCGCCGGCAGCCTGCTGCTTGCCGGCAATGCCGCCGGTGTATGGCTTTACGTCCTGATCTGGCTGGCGACCCTTGCACCCGGCGGCCACCATTTCATGGAGACCAGGATCGGCGACGACATCATTGCCTACGCACTGCCAAAAAGCTGACGCCGGACGATGACGGCTTCGCGGGACGCTTCCATCCTGATCGTCGGCGCCGGCCCGACCGGGCTGACGGCGGCAGTCGAACTGGCAAGGCGCGGCATTGCACCTCGCATCATCGACCGCAAGGAAGGCCCGACGCCGCTCGCCAAGGCGGTCGGCATCAGTTCGCACAGCCTCGACATCCTTGAACCGTCCAAAGTCGCTGCCCGATTGCTCGCCGAAGGATTGAAAATTCGCCGAGCCCGTTTCTACTTCGAAGGACGAGCGCTCGGCGAGATCGATTTCTCGATCCTGCCCCACCGCCATAATTTTCTGCTGTCGCTGCCGCAGCGCGACACCGAATCGCTGATGACCGATACGCTCAAGGGATTTGGCATCGACGTCGAATGGCGAAGCACATTTGTCGGCATGGCCGAGCACAAAGGCCGGGCCGAGGTGCGGATCGAGGCGCCAGACGGCCGTGACGAGGCAAGTTTCGACCTTGTCTTCGGAGCCGACGGTGCGCAAAGCACGGTGCGTGATGCCATGGGCATCGGCTTCGATGGCTACACGCATCGGCGGCAATGGAGCATTGCCGACGCCGACATCGACGATTGGCCCTATGAGCCGACGGCCGCCCACGCATTTCTTCACAGGAACGGCGACGTCGGTTTTATCATCCCGATCGGCGAGAAGCGCTATCGCGCGGTTTCAAACAGCGAGGATGCGTTGGCGCGCATCCCCGGCAATTACCGGATCACGCGGTTGTTGCGGGCCGACCGCTTCCATATTCCGGTACGACAGGCGCCGCGCTATCAAACCGCATGCGTCTTCCTGGGAGGGGATGCCGCGCATGTGCATTCGCCGTTGGGCGCGCGCGGCATGAATCTTGGCATCGAGGACGCCGGTCATTCGCCAGGCGTTTCGTCGACGGCACGCTTGCCGGCTACACAAGCGAACGCCACCCGGTGGGGCAACGGTGGATCACGCTCAGCGAGCGCATCCTCTCGCTGGCCCAATCGGACAACGGCATCATGCAAGGCATCAGGAACGCGGCCTTCAGCGTCGTCGGCCATCTGCCGCTGCTGCAACGGCCGCTGCTGGAGCGTGTCGCCGGGCTCAAGGAATGACGTGGTCGCATAAACCTTTTCGCCGGACATGCGTTGTTGGGTTTCAAGCCAGGGAGATGACCATGCAGATGAAATCGGAAATCGCCGGCGAGGCCGCCAAGCAACGGCACATCCAGCGCCGGATCGACGAGAAGGACAAGTCCAAATCCAATGGCAGGCAAAAAGGCGCCATGCAGGCCGGTGCCCGCAAATATCCCGAGCCGCCCTTCCCCGAGCAGCACCAGCCGAAGCCGGGGCATGAATGGGCGATCGAGCCGGCGCCGCTTTACGATGCGCCGTACTATATCGGATCGAAAAAGCTCGACGGCAAAGTGGCCGTCATTACCGGCGGCGATTCAGGCATCGGCCGTGCGGTGGCCGTGCTCTATGCGCGTGAAGGCGCCGATGTGGCGATCGTCTATCTCTCGGAGGATAGGGACGCCAAAGATACCAAAAGGGCCGTCGAAGCGGAAGGCCGGCGCTGCATGCTGATCAAGGCCGACGTCAGCGAACGCAACCACTGCCACAACGCGGTGGCTGAGATCGTGCAGGAGTTTGGGCGGATCGACGTGCTGGTCAACAACGCCGCTTTCCAGATCCACTCCAGCGATTTCAGCGAGCTGACCGAGGAGCATTTCGACACGACGCTGAAGACCAACCTCTACGGCTATTTCCACATGGCGCAGGAGGCCGTGCCGCACATGAAACCCGGTTCGGCGATCATCAATACCGGTTCAGTGACCGGCATCGAGGGTTCGAAGCAACTGGTCGATTACTCCATGACCAAGGGCGGCATTCATGCCTTCACCCGCGCGCTCTCGGGCAACCTTGTCGAGAAGGGCATAAGGGTCAACGCCGTGGCGCCAGGCCCGGTTTGGACGCCGCTCAACCCCTCGGACAAGGAAGCCGGCGATGTTTCGAAATTTGGCGCTGATACGCCGATGAAACGGCCGGCCCAGCCGGAGGAGATCGCGCCGGCCTACGTGTTCCTCGCCTCGCCGCACTGCTCGAGCTATATCACCGGCGAGATATTGCCGATCGTGGGCGGCTACTGACGGCATGTATTTCATTGCCCTGGCCACTGACTATGACGGCACGCTGGCGCATGAAGGGGTCGTTGCCGAGAAGACGCTTGCGGCGCTTGAACGCTTCAAGAAGAGCGGGCGCAAACTCATTCTCGTCACCGGGCGCGAGCTGCCCGACCTGAAACGCGTCTTTCCCGAAGTCGCGATCTTCGACAAGGTGGTCGCGGAAAACGGGGCGCTGATCTACACGCCGGCCAGCGAGGAGGAGCGGACGATATCTCCGCCGCCCGCCCCCGAGTTCATCGCCAAACTCAGGAAACGCGGTGTCAAACCGCTTTCGGTCGGACGCTCGATCGTCGCAACCTGGGAACCGCATCAGGCTACCGCGCTCGAGGTCATCAAGAAATTGGGGCTGGAGCTGGAAATCATCTTCAACAAGGGCGCGGTGATGATCCTGCCCAGCGGCATCAACAAGGCGACCGGGCTGACAGCTGCGCTTCAGGACCTCAGATTGTCGCCGCACAACGTCGTCGGTGTCGGCGACGCCGAAAACGACCACGCCTTCCTGCGCGCCTGCGGCTTCAGCGTGGCCGTCGACAACGCACTGCCGGCAGTCAAGGATACGGCGGATCTCGTGACACGCGGCGCGCGCGGAAAAGGCGTCGAGGAACTGATCGCCAAGGTGGTCGAGCGCGATCGCGAGCTTGTGCCGAACCGCGACGGCATTCTGCTTGGCTCGGAGGATGGCAAGGAGGTGTATCTGTCGCCAACCGATACGGTGCTGATCGCCGGCAGCTCCGGCATCGGCAAATCGACCCTGGCGACCGCACTGACGGAGCGCTTCGTCGAGAGAAAGTTCCAGTTCTGCATCTTCGATCCGGAAGGCGACTATGACGGCCTCGAAGGCGCCGTCCGGCTGGGCGACGGCTCGAACGCGCCGACGAAGACGCAGTTGCTCGATCTCCTGGAGAAGCCGGACAACAATCTGGTCGTCAATGGCCTGGCGCTGCGCGTTAACGAGCGGCCGGACTTCTTTGCCGACCTGCTGCCGGGCCTTGGCGGTGTTCGCTTCCGCACGGCACGACCACACTGGCTGATCATCGACGAGGCGCATCACCTCTTGCCGAAGCGGCGCGACGACACGCCAATGGTGCTGGCCATGGAATTGCCGGGCACGATCCTGATCACGGTTCATCCGGACGCGATCTCAACCGAGGCATTGCGGCTGGTCACCGCCGTCATCGCACTCGGCCCCAAGGCGAAAAAGGTCATCAAGACGTTCTGTCACGAGACCGGCACCGAACCGCCAAAGCACAAGGACCTGAACTCTCCAAAAGACGAGCGCGTGCTGTTCTGGCGGCCGCAGGCGCGCAAGAAACCTGCCATGGTCGAGCCGATCGAACCGCGACAGTCGCTCAAGCGCCACAGCCGCAAATATGCCGAGGGCCAGCTGGACGAGAAGGGCAGCTTCTATTTCCGCGGCCCCGACAATGCGATGAACCTCCGCGCCCATAATCTGATGATTTTCGCCCAGATCGCCGAGGGCATCGACGACAGGACCTGGGAACATCATTTGCGCGCCGGCGACTATTCCGAATGGTTTCGCCACCAGATCAGGGACAAGGAACTGGCGCGCGAAACCGCCGAAGCGGAGAAAGACGGCACACTTTCGGCGCAGGAGAGCCGCAGCCACGTCCTGGACGCGGTGCGCCGCCGCTATACCGCGCCCGCGACCGCGCCGAAGGAATAGATGCAAACGGCGCCCAGCCGGTCCAAGCCGGCTGGGTTCACCTCGTGGTCGATCTCCGTCCCGCCTCGGCAGACGGCCGAGTCCCAGTCGGTTCCAACCGTCGATGGTCCATCGTGGAACCTCATCCGCCAAACGAGATTGTGTTCTATCGGGCGCCAGATCTATTCAATGCTGAATAATTGCCCGAAAGGAGACGATGGATGAGCAACGACCGGGACAAGGATGGTCCTGTCTTTTCAGCGGAACAGGCGCGGCAGGGCGAGATCATCCTGCGGACGCGGGCGCGCCGGATCATTTTCATCGCCGGCCTAGTGGGTCTCGTCTTGCTGGCATTGGTGGTGTGGTGGATTTGAATTCCTGACGGCTGGAGCGAAATCATGAAATCACAGCTTGTTGCCGAAAGCGCCGGACAGAGAACGTTCGTCGTTGTGCTTGATCCCGGCGACGAGGCGTTTGCGCAGCTGACCGCGTTTGCGGTCGACCACGGCGTTGGCAGTGCGTCGCTGACCGCGCTCGGTGCTTTCGAAACGGCGACTGTCGGCTGGTTCGACCCCGGGGAAAAGACCTATCGGAAAATCCCCGTCCGGGAACAGTGCGAAGTGCTGAGCGCGATCGGCGATGTTGCCATCGGCGACGACGGCAGGCCCAGCTTGCACGTCCACGCAGTCCTTGGATTGAGTGACGGCACCACGAGGGGCGGTCATCTGCTGGACGGCATCGTGCGGCCGACGCTCGAGGTCACATTGGTGGAGACGCCTGGCCATCTGCGCCGCAGGCACCGTCCCGAACTCGGCGTCGCCCTGATCGACTTGGAGGCTTGATCCGAGCCGATCACTTCGTTGATTTGACTGCGGCCGTTTCGGGTACGACCTCCCAACCGAAGACGCTGCGGCCGCCGAGCAGATGCGATTGCTCGAACTCCCCGGCGACGATTTCCTTCAGGCTTGGGCCGGTGACATAGCGCTCGACCTGCCTCGACTGGTCGTCCAGCCGCCGCAAGGCGCCGATCTCTTCGTCACGGCCGAGCCTGGCCTTCTGGACAGCCGACTTCAGTACGCCGATGGTCTCGTCATAGACCTTCAGCGGCACGGGGAACGGGTGCCTGTCCTTACCGCCATGCGCCAGCGAGAAACGGCCTGGATCGGAAAAACGGCACGGCGCGCCATGCACGACTTCGGCGACCAGCGCCAGCGCCCGCACCGTGCGCGCGCCGACATTGGGCACCAGGAGAAGCCCGGCGAAATCTGTCGGGCCGCGCTCGGCCGCCGCCGCGATGTTGCCGTGCAGGCGGCGCATGACGACATCGCTTTCGCGCACATCGTGGTGCGCCGGCATCACCAGATGCGGCAGCAGCTTTTGTGCCGGCTCCGGCGCTGGCGCCGAACCCCGCTCCAAAGCGGCAAGCTCCCTCACGATGCGATCCGGTCCAAGGTCGTGCAGAAGGTCCAGTTGTCCCTGGCGCGACGCTTCAGCGCGGCGGTCGGTCAGGTTGACGATCTCGCCCTGGTTGGCGCCCTCGATGGCAGCATGCGGCTGGTCGACAAAGCTCTTCAGGCCTTCGGACAGCCAGTGATAGCGGCGCGCCACCTTGCTGTCGCCGTTCATGCCCTGCTGCACCACCACCCACTTGCCGTCGTCGGTGACGATAAAGCCGTGCAGATAGAGATCGAAACCGTCCTGGACCGCGGCGCTGTCCACCTTGGCGACAAGCCGGCTGGCAGTCGCGAGGCCTTGCCCGTCGAGGCCGACACGCTCGCCGATCAGGGCAAGCTCGTGCGGGGTCTTGCGCGAATGCGCGCCGCGGCCGCCGCAAACGTGGATGCCGAGTTCGCCGGAAAGCGGCGACAGACCGCGCTTCAACGCTCCGACGACGCTGGTGGTGATGCCGGAAGAGTGCCAGTCCATCCCCATCACGGCGCCAAAGGACTGGAACCAGAACGGATGCGCCAGCCGGCGCAGCAACTCATCGCGGCCGTAATGGTGGATGATCGCCTCGCACATGACCGCGCCAAGCCGCGTCATGCGGTCGCCGAGCCATTTCGGCACGCGTCCGCCGTGAAGTGGAAGATCAGCACTTCCCGATCGCTGTGCCACGGTCTTTTGCTTGCTCCTTGAGTCCTGCCTCGACAGATAGGTATCGAAAGGGGTGTGGAGAAGCTATGGCCTGATTCAGGCCGCGATCGTTGCAAGCCGCCAGCTAGCGGGCAGGTTCGCTGAGGAGATCAAACTTCTGGATCTCGCAATGCTCGCCCACCGATGCCAGCAGATCCATCGGCGGTGCGCCCGTGTCGGGCCGCCTCCAACTGATCTCGAACGAGAACACAGGGTCCTTGAGATCTGGGCGCCTCTCTATTGCGACGAGGCGTGCCTGGTAGCCAAGCGGCCCGATGAGCGCATCGAGCTCCTGTCGAGCCGCGGCCTTCCACGTCAGCGCCAACTGGGCATGGTGTTCGCGCGACATTCGAAGGTCCACCCATTTCAGGACCAGCAAGGTGGCCAGCGTCAGCGCCGTGCCGGCCGCGCCCAAGCCGTATTGGCCACCACCGAAAGCCAATCCGATCGCCGTCATCACCCACAACGTGGCCGCCGTGGTGACGCCGCTGACAAGATTGCCGCGGCGAAGAATGGCGCCACCGCCGATAAAGCCGACGCCGGTCAACACGCCCAGCGGAAAGCGCAAGACGTCCATCGATGCAAACGAATCCGGGTGCTTGCCAACGGTCTCGAGCAGAATACTGGCCTGGATCATTGTGATGGCGGCGGCCAATCCGACCAGCACGGTGGTGCGTAGCCCCGCCGCGTGCCCGCGCGCCTCGCGGTTGAGGCCTATCAACAGGCCGGCGAGCGCGGTCAGAAGCAGTCGTGCCGCGATGTCCTGCCAGACCGGAGCAACGAGGAGCATCGCGGTCACCCGTCAGGCCAAGCGCTGCTGGCCAGGAATAGCGCCAGGGTCAAAGCGAACAAGGGCAAGAGCGTCTTCATCGCAAATTCTTTTCGTCGATAAGCAACAAACGATGCGCTTGGATTTTGGTTGCGCCGCCGACGATTCACCCGCGGCGATGGGCAGCGGCGGAACAAAACCTTCGGCCTGCGGGTTGGTGGGTTCACGCCAACGAAGGATTTGCAGTCATGGTCCGCTTGCTGCTTGCCGGAGCCGTCGCTTATCTGGCCTATCGCATCACCAAGGAGATCGGTGGGTCCGACGAGGTCGATCCACGGTCGCCTTCACCCGACCAAACCGGCCGCAAGGTGCCGAGGCGGGAAAGCGGGGCGCGGGGGAATGGCCGACGGCGGTAGCGAATGCCTCAGCGGCGGCGCGGACCAGCCATGACCGCATTTCCGTTGCCGCTCGACCTTCGTCCGATGGAAGCCAAAGCCGCCGACGCAATTCCTGGCGGCGACGGCCTTTGGCAGTACGAGCCGAAATGGGACGGGTTTCGCTGCCACGTGTTCAAGGGCGATGATGCCGTCGATCTGCGTGCAAAATCGGGCAAGCCGCTTGGCCGCTATTTTCCCGAACTGGTCGCGGTGCTGCGCGATGTGAGCTCGCGACGGTTTGTTGCCGACGGCGAGATTGTCATCGAGGTCGACGGATCGTCCTCGTTCGAGGCCCTGCAAATGCGCCTTCATCCCGCCGAAAGCAGGATCCGCAAGTTGAGCCTCGAGACGCCTGCCATGCTGGTCCTGTTCGACATGCTGGCCGAACCCGGCGGCAGGATCATCATCGAAGAGCCTCTCACCACCAGGAGGCAGGCGATTGAGGCCTTTGTCGCGTCGGCGGGACGGCCCGAACTGCGCCTGTCCGAATGCACGCACGATGCCGCTGCCGCCGAGCGCTGGCTGCAAGGCGCCGGCCATGGCTCGACCGACGGTGTCGTTGCAAAACTGATCGCCGAGCCATACCGGCCCGGCGAGCGCGCCATGGTCAAGGTCAAGCGGCTGCGCACTGCGGATTGCGTGGTCGGCGGCTTTCGCTATCTCGCCGGCAGCAACGAAGTCGGATCCCTGCTGCTTGGCCTCTACAATAACGAAGGCAGGCTGGACCATGTCGGGTTCACCTCGACCATCGGCAAGGACGACAGGGCGGCGCTGACCAGACGGCTGGAAAAACTGCGGGCCAAACCGGGTTTCACCGGCAAGGCGCCGGGCGGACCAAGCCGCTGGAGCACGGAGCGGAGCGGACAATGGGAACCGATAAAGCCTGAACTGGTGGTCGAGGTTCGGTTCGACCATGTGACAGGCGACCGGTTCCGGCACGGAACCAAGCTGTTGCGCTGGCGGCCGGACAAAGAGCCCCGGCAATGCACGTTCGATCAGATCGAGTAAGTCCGCTCCGAGGCACCGCTTCAAGGCTCTAGCTGCCCGCTCTACCGTTCATGACAGACCAATGCAGAATTCGCTGGTTCGCCGCGGCCAACCGAGCCTTGGCAACCATTTCCGAGGCTCGGTTGCGGTTTTGAAATCAAGCGGCTTCTTGCATTGCGCGTTCGTTGACACCGCTTTCGCCGAGCTTGGAAAGCGCTTCGTCGGTCGCGACCTCTTCCTTGAGAGTTGCCCTGAGCAGCTCGACAACGTCGCTCTTGCCGAGTTCTTCCGCCCACGCGATCAAAGTGCCGTAGCGAGCGATCTCGTAATGCTCGACGGCTTGCGCCGCACCGACAAGCCCGGCGTCGAGCGCGGGAGCACCGTTATACTCCTCGAGCATTTCCGAGCCCTCTTCGATGATTCCGTCAATCGCCGGACAGGTTTTGCCGCGGGCCGGCTTGCCGAATTTCTCGAACACCTCTTCCAGGCGGTCGACATGTCCTTCGGTTTCCATGCGGTGTTTCTCGAAGGCGGCGGTCACTTCTTCCGACTCCGCGCCCTTGGCCATTTTAGGCAGCGCTTTCAGTATCTTCTTCTCGGCGTAGTAGAGGTCTTTGAGCCCGTCGAGGAACAGATCCTCAAGGCCCTTGCTTGCCGCCTTCGCGGCCTTTTTCGTGGTCGCCATGATCCTCTCCCGAATGGTTGGTGCCGCCTCGCAAAGTAGAGGCGTCCCATAACCCTCCGACGGGAAACAAGTTCCCTGACGGTCCGGGAGCTTTGAAAATTTTTCCGACCCGCCGTGTAGTGTCGCAAGGGGCCTCGACCTGCGGCAGCAATCGGCCAGGAAAGCGCCGTCAGCGCTCGCCGATATGCTCGACCAGGCGGGTATATTCGGCCTCGGCCAGGCCGTAGCCGCCATCCGCCAGTGCGACGAGACCATCGCGATCGCGAATGATAATTTCGCCGCGGCGGGACCGGATGAGCCCTCGCCCCTCGAGCAGCTGCAGCGCGACCGTGACACCCGGACGCCTTACGCCAAGCATGATTGACAGGAATTCATGAGTGATCGTCAGCCGGCCGCCGTCCACCCGATCGTCACACATGAGCAGCCAGCGCGCCAGCCGGTCTTCAAGTTTCGATCGCGCGTTGACCAGCGCGGTATAGCCGGTCTGGACATGCAGATATTGCACGTAGCGCAGCAAGAACAGCCGCAGCGTCGGGCTTTGCGTCAGCGCCGCCTTGAACGGCTCGGCGTCGATCCTGGCGGCTTCTCCCGCCAGCTGCACATAGCAATCATGGACCGTACGGTCGTCGCCCATTATCAGGGCCGAGCCGGTCATACCTTCCAAGCCGACAAGGCCAACTTCCGCATCGCTGCCGTTCGGCATTTTCGCAACCACCGAACCGATGCCGTCCTCGAGGAAATAAATGGCCTCGATCGGCGATCCGGACACTTCGAGCGATTGCCGTAACTCCAGTGAACAGCGCTCGATGTGCGGCTCGAGAGATGCGAAATCGCCGGCGCTCATCCGGAGCAACAGCTTGTTTCTGTATAGATTTCTATTGGAAATTGCTGGATCAGACATAGCTGGCCCCAAAACAGGGCAAGAGCTTTTTTATCTCCCAGCCGTCCGCGCCCGGTATAACCTGCGGACGATAACGCTCATATAGGCACTGAAAGGTATGGAGCCTACTAAATAAAAAAATGAATCGATGCACGACAGTTTCTCCTGCCGCTTGCCTACGAAAACATCCGACTGAAAGTTAGAGTTGGAAACGTACCAAAGACGGTTTGGTACGAAAACGACAATTGAGGTCACCGGACGCGAAAGAGCCCGTCGCGAGGGATGCAACGGGCTCCATTCGGGCGTCGTGGGCTACGCCCAATGATCCAAATGAGGGGTGGGTTGGATCGCAGCAACAATGCAGGTGCAAGGCAGTCGTTCCCAAACTGTCTGCTTGGTAATTTCCGTACATTGAGTTTGGACGAGAGCGGCGCTAATTGAATTGGAGTCGTCCACACAGGCACGGCGAGTGGACGCTTGAAAGACGCTTCGCGCTTTCGCCCTTTTCAAGGGAGGATGGGATGCCGATGCAAGGTGCAGCAACTCCAGCCGAACTGAGCGTGCTGAGAAAAGCGCTCGACGACTGCTGCCGCGAGTTGGGTGTTGCGGACGACAGTCCTGTCCGCGAGCGGTTGGCAGCCCGTATCATGTCGCTGTTCAACGAGGGTGTGCTCAACGCCGATCTGAAAGAAGCGCTGGCCGCCGATCGCCAACAATAAGCTGCTGCTATGGTGGCGTCCTCGGCGCCGAAAGGTTCGGCACCGAGTCGCCCTTTCTAGCCAGGGTCCCGGTTTGCCAAGGATCTTGGAAATCTAGTCTTTTCACGACAAAACGCCCGGCGCTAATTACCAAGCGGCAGGCGTTTTTGTCGCGAGCGTGACACTAACGCGTGTCGCGTTTGGCCGGCCTCATGCGACGCGCTTACTTCCTGTTTTATGCATGTCGCTATCACAAAACCGCTGCACACTTTTGCGCGACATGCATTAAATGCGCCCAAGCAGGACCAGGATAATGACGATAAGCAGCACCAGGCCGAGGCCGCCACCACCGTAATAGCCGGTGCCATAGAACGGTCCGCCGCCCAAGCCGCTGAAGCCGCCAAGCAAGGCAAGGACCAAGATTATGATGAGAATGGTTCCAAGGCCCATGATGTCTGCTCTCCTTGTTTGCGCTGCCGCCATTCGCATCAGCGCGTCGCATTGTACAAAGGTATGAACTCGCAAGAAGCATTCCTGTTCCGGCGGAACGGTAAGGCGTACGCTCATACGGCGAGCAAAATGCCGGGCTGTGCCGTTAGAAAAGTCCACAGAAGCATGCCCGCGGAGAATGGCATGGCGGCCGCCTTGAACACCTGAGAACATGCTGAATTTCATGGGGAATTTGTCGGAACCTTCGCCCGCCCGAACGGTTGTTTTCGTAGTCGCAACGCGACGACCCTCGTAAAAAGGAGAAGCATCATGCTCACAAAAATTCTCGCAGCTTCGGCGCTTACGATCGGTCTGGCCACGTCAGCGATGGCCCAGAACGTCGGCGACCCGTCCGGAGCCGCTGCCGACGGTAGCGGGCGGACGGTCGTAGTCCCGGATAATGGCGGCCCTGACACCGGCACGGATTCGACCATCACCAATAGCATTCGCGATTTCTCAACGACGAATTCGAATGCCGACCGGAATTGCCCGCCGGGCCCGCAGGGGGCTCTGCCCGATGCGACCGGCAAGGCTCCGGGCACGATGGCGCCGACGGTGAACGACAACCACTGCGGCAAGTAAGCGCCCGGTCATCACAGCCTGACGAGGCCGCGGAGCATAAGCTCCGCGGCCGGCTGGTTTTGCCGTAAAATCAGCCTAGCGGCCGCGGTGGTCGAAGCTGACCGCGATATCCCGACCGTCCAGCGCCCGAACGATGAAGCCAACCAGCTCCTCGTCGGTTTGCGGGAACCGGGGAAAGCGTTTGCGCAAATCGGCTATGACGACGGTGGTCGAGAGAATGTCGCCGGAATGATAGTCGGCCATGATGGTATGAACGGCAGCGTCGGTGTCAATACCGATTCCTAGCGGCGACTTGATCTGCCCCACGGAAGCCTCCACCCATCTCTCTCCCAGCCAACGATAGCAAGACTGCCGCAAAGCGAAAGAGCTTGTACGATTCCGTACGATCTCGTGGCTTGCGTTGCACTTTGCAGGACGCAGCCGGCGTCTTTTGTTTTGCGTTTCCAAACCATTGTTTGGCGTGGCGGCAGCTGTGGCCGCCACGACCAGGCAACCTCGCCGCAGCTTGCGCGTTGAGCCAGCGGAGGGATGACATCAGCCTCGGAGAACCCCCATGAAAACCCTTCTATCCATCACTGCGGCAGCGATGATGGCCGGCGCACCTTTGGCTGCTTTTGCCCAATCGGCGACGCTGACGCCTCTAACGACCGACACCATGAGCAAGGTTGACACCGCAACGTTCGTCAAGACCGTGCCCATCGCCAATACATTCGAAATCGAATCGAGCCGACTTGCGCAGACGCAGGCGACTGCCGACGACGTGAAGGCATTCGCGGCGCAAATGGTCACGGACCACACCAAGGCCGGCGAGGACTTCAAGGCGGCGCTCAGCAAGGGTCAGACGACTTCGGCCACCGCGCCAGCCGGCCCGTCGCTGGACACCAAGCACCAGGCGCTGCTCGACCAACTCAAGGAGGCCAGCGGGGACAGCTTCCAATCGAAATATATCGACATGCAGACCCAGGCGCATAAGGAAGCGGTGGCGCTGTTTTCCGCTTACGCGAATTCCGGCGACGATCCGGCGATGAAGGAGTTTGCCAAGAAGACGCTGCCGGTGCTGCAAATGCACGAACGTCATGTCAAGGACCTCGCTGCCGCGCATCAATGAGAGCGAAGAGTGCCTTTTGCAAACGAAAGGCCGCCCCACACACGGCCTGTGTGACGCGGCTGTCGTCCGGCGACACGGCCGGGAACAAAGCACCGAGAGTGTCGTTATTTATCCGGCTTGTTCGGGGAGGATCCAATGGAAGGCGGCATTCGCGGGGCCTCAAGGATAGTAGCGCCGGCTTTCGGCGCCGTCCTGGTCGCCGCTGTCACAGGCTGAAATCGCTTTCCGAACGGGACAGGCTGCCTTCATGCGCTACGGCGAGATATTTGCAAATGTTACGGCTCTCATGTTGCTGGCCTTGATGATTGGCGGCGTCTTCGTCCTGTTTGGAGACCCGCTGTGGCCGCGGCACTACGCGAGAATGGTGCTGGTTACGGATATCGATGCCATGACCACCGCGTCAGTCCGAACAAGCTGCGTGCCCAGTCCCTGCCTGCCCGACACCATCGATCACACCGTGCTCACTCCTCGCCCCGAGGACGGACCTTGATTTGCGATTTGCAGACGCTCGAGCCGGGTACGGAAAAGCCCGCCGCCCGAGCTGCGCGGCGGGCCTTTTTGGTGCATCAACCCACGGTAGACCGTCTGGCCACGACTAGGTCAGGATAATCACGATCTTGTAGGTATTCGGGTCGACGATGACGATCCGGCCGTCGGCGAGCACGAAATACTCATAGCCTTCGTAAGCCGGAACGATCTTGACGATGCGCGCCGGCAGGCGATGCAGCCGGACCTTCTTTCGCGGAACCTCGACACCGACAGAGATGTCGAAATCGACGCTGGAAACCGGTTGGACGTTCGTCTCCTTGATGACCTGCGTGATCTCCGTCTTCTGTTCAACGGTCACATTGTTGATGGAAGCGGTCGAACTCTGGTCTTGCGTCTGCGTCGAGGCATTGCCCTGAGTCTGCTCGGTGGTCGTGGTCCCAGTCTTGCCCTGAGCCTGCTCCTCGGTCTTCATTTTCGTGTTGCCTTGGGCCTGCTCGGTGGTGGTGGTTCCGGCCTTGCCCTGGGCTTGCTGATCGGTCTTCATCTTTGTGTTGCCCTGGGCCTGCTGGTCAGTCGTGGCGCCAGCCTTGCCCTGGGCTTGCTGGTCAGTCGTTGCGCCGGCCTTGCCTTTGGCTTGCTCATCGGTCTTCAGCTTCTTGTTGCCTTGCGCCTGTTGATCAGTTGCAGCGCCGGCCTTGCCCTGAGCCTGCTCGCCCATCTTGGCGCCGTTCTGGCAATTGGCAGTGCCGGCTGCACAATTGGCGCCGGACTGGTCGTCGGTCGACTGCTGCGTCTGGGCAAGTGCAGCCCCGCAGCTGACGCTGATTGCTAGCATGCTGGTGATCAGAACGCCCTTCATGAGAGATCTCCTTGGAAAACGCGTCCCTTCACCGCGCAAAACTGCGGCTAAAAAACTTTGTTCCAAAATAATGGAGCGAAACGGCAAGCGATCCGAGTGGCGGAACAAGCTCCACCTGATGACGTTACCGGCCTATAGCGACCCCGCTGCGAACAGCATGACGCGGCGCAGCGCAGAGGTGGCTCACGACGAAAGGAGACGATCATGAGAATGCATCTTTCGGCCGCCGCGGCTGGGTTCTTGCTGCTTGCGGGTGTTGGCGCCGCTGCCGCTCAGGACGTGATCATCGAACCGCAGCAGGAGACGATCGTACGCGAGTATGTGAAAAAGCAGCCTCTGGCGTCCGTCCAGCTTCCCGGCGTGGAGCTCAATGTCGGCTCGACCCTGCCCGATACCGTCGAGCTTCATGAGGTTCCCGACGTCAAATACCGCTACGTCGTCGTCGACAATCGGACCGTCCTGGTCGATCCTGGCACGCGCAGGATTGTAAAGGTCATCGAGTGAGCAAGCGCGTCGCTTTGAAGGGACATGCGGCGCGTCCAGCATTGTCGAATCCCACACTGCTGCCCGTGTTGGGCATTCGGACGCAGAAAGGCCCGCCGCTTCGAAGCACGGCGGGCCTCGTAGCGGAGACGACGTCCGGACAATTTCTGAACCAGCATTGGCTTAGAACGCATGATCCCAGCACGCCCTGTGCTCGCCAGGCCCGTAACTTTGAGAGAATATTCCTGGCTTCGCATTTCGCGGGAAATACGGTGCTTTGATCCGATGGTCAGCATTCCCGATGATGCCGGCAAGGCTTGGCACTCCGCCTGGCCGCAACGACTTCAGAACCGACGGGATAGATCATGTCTTGGAATACCAACACTTTGCTCTCATTTCTCTCCGCAAGTATAAACCGGCGCGCCGGTCTGGCTGTACTTTTCGCGTCGGCGGTTGCGATTGTCGGCCTTGCTGCGCCGTCGTTCGCCGAAGACAAGACGGCGGTCAAGGTCGGCATCATGAGCGGCGAGGACGAGGATGTGTGGCGCGTCGTCACCGCCCAGGCGGCGGAGAGGGGGCTGACGATCGAGACCGTGGTGTTCAACGACTACACCCAGCCGAATGAAGCACTCGAGCGTGGCGAAATCGACGCCAACGCCTTCCAGCACAAGCCCTATCTCGACAACCAGATCAAGACGCAGGGCTATCACATCGTCCCGGTCGGCTATACCGGGGTCTGGCCGATCGGCCTCTATTCCAAGAAGTACACGAAGATTGCCGACCTGCCCGAAGGCGCCGTCATTGGCGTGCCGAACGACCCGTCCAATGAGGGCCGCGCACTGCGCGTTCTGCAGAGCGAAGGTCTGATCAAGCTCAGGGAAGGCACCGGCATTCTGGCGACGACCACCGACATTGCCGAAAACCCGAAGAAATTGGTCGTCAAGGAGCTGGACGCCGGCATTGTCGGGCGCTCGGTGGAAGACCTCGACGGGGCCGTGGTCAACACGGATTGGGCGCTTAAAAGCGGCCTCACACCGGAGAACCGCATCGCCCAGGAGGCGGTGGCCGACAATCCCTACCGCAACTTCATCGCGGTCAAGGCCGGCAATGAAAACCAGCCCTGGGTAAAGATATTGGTCGCCTCCTACCAGAACGAAAAGGTGAAGGCCGAATTCGACCGAGTCTACAAGGGAACCGGCATCAGCGCCTATTGATGCCGAGCTCGACTTGGCGCTGAAGCCCGGCATGATAAAGCGGTCCGCGCTCCAACGCGGACCGCGATCGCGTTTTGCGGGACACCAATACAGGAACTCTCATGAACCAGCATTTCGCCTCGGTCACCGAAGTCATGCATCCCGTCGGCAGCCGTTCCGCCGGACCGAACGACGTCGTGCGCCTCATCGAGCTGAAGCGCCGCTTCGGCGCGACAGCGGCGCTGGACGGCGTATCGCTCAGCGTGCGCCAGGGCGAGATCCTCGGCATCATCGGCCGGAGCGGCGCCGGCAAGTCGACGCTGATACGCTGCCTGAACGGCCTGGAGCGGCCGGATACAGGACAAGTCTTCATTGAAGGCCGCGACATCAGCCGGCTCGGCGAGCGCGAATTGCAACCGCTGCGCCGGCGTATCGGCATGATCTTCCAGCATTTCAACCTGCTGTCTGCCAAGACGGTCGAAGACAACGTAGCGCTGCCGCTCAAGATCGAAGGCCGGCCCAGGGCCGAACGCCTGGCGCGCGCTGCCGAGCTGCTCGAGCTCGTCGGCCTGTCGGAGAAGGCGAAAGCCTATCCGGCGTCGCTGTCGGGCGGGCAGAAGCAGCGCGTCGGCATTGCCCGGGCGCTTGCGGCGCGCCCGGCGCTGCTGCTGTCCGACGAAGCGACCTCGGCATTGGACCCGGAGACGACGCGCTCCATCCTCGCCTTGCTCAGGGATATCAACCGGCAGCTCGGCCTGACCATCCTGCTCATCACCCATGAGATGGAGGTGATCCGTTCGATCGCCGATCGTGTCGCGGTGATTGACGCTGGGCGGATCGTCGAGCAAGGGCCGGTGTGGTCGGTGTTTGCCGATCCGAAGTCGGCGATCACACAAAGCCTGCTCGGCGGCATCCGGCCGCAATTGCCGGCGGAGATCGCAAGCCGGCTAACGCAGAACGCCGGCCTGGAGGCGATCCTCAGGATCGACGTGGCGGGTGAGGCCGCCCGAAGCCCGCTTTTGTCCGATCTTGCCTCGGCAGTTCCCGGCTCGTTCCGCCTCGTGCATGGCGGCATCGATCACGTTCAGCAGCAGCCTGTCGGGACACTGTTCGTGGCGGTCGCCGGCAGCAATGAAGCTCACCTGGCAGAGGTGATCGCGTTCTTGAAAGCCCGCCAAGCGCGGGTGGAGGTGCTTGGCCATGTCGCCGGTTCTGTTTGAGCTTCTCGTCCGTTCGATCTGGGAAACGATCCTGATGACGGCCGCCTCCGGCCTCATCTCGCTGGTTTTCGGGCTGCCGCTCGGCCTGGCGCTGGTCGCCACCGACCGCGGCGGTATCGCCGAAAACCTGTGGGTGAACCGCGCGCTCGGAGCGGTCATCAACGGCTTCCGCTCGGTGCCTTTCATCATCCTGCTGGTTGCGCTGATCCCGGTGACGCGGCTGATCGTCGGCACCTCGATCGGCACCTGGGCAGCGATTGTGCCGCTGTCGATCGCGGCGACGCCCTACTATGCGCGGATCGCCGAAGTGTCGCTGCGCGAGGTCGACCACGGGCTGATCGAGGCAGCACGCGCCATGGGCGGCAACCGCTGGACGATCATTCGCGAGGTGCTGGTGCCGGAAGCGTTGCCCGGCATCGTTGCCGGCTTCACGGTGACGCTGGTGACGCTGATCGGCGCCTCGGCCATGGCCGGTGCCATCGGCGCCGGCGGTCTCGGCGACCTCGCCATCCGCTACGGCTACCAGCGCTTCGAGACATCCGTCATGATCGCCGTTGTCATTGTGCTGATCATCCTGGTCTGCGGCATCCAGTGGGCCGGCGACCGGCTGGTCGCGAGGCTGGACCACAGAGCGTGACCGGCGAAACGCGGCCAATCCACGCCTTTAATTTCCGGGAAAGTTCAGATTGTTCTCGATGGTCTCGCTCGCCCAAGCGAGCTTTTCGCGATCGTCGGGGCGCAAGGGAGCCTCGACCGCGACGGTGAACAAGTGCCAGGCGAGACTGTCGGATAGAAGCCATGTGGTGACCTGTTCGCTGAAGATCACCTGCCCCTTATCGAGTGTCTTGATGTTGCCGGTAATCAAGTCCGCACAGTGCAACATGGCCTCGGGGTAAGGGCTATCACGCCATGCCGCTAATGCAGCTGCTACATCCATTCCGGCAAGCACTATGCCCTCCAGCCAGGGAACCGCGTTCCCTTCATCGGGATGTATGGTCATCGCTTTTCGCCAGGCAACCTGAAACAGCACCTCGACAGCCTGCTGTTCTTCCAACGGCCAATCGCGCCAGGAGGTCCTTTCGAGCTTTGCGGCAATCACGTTGGCGTCGAACCCCATCGAAGGTTCGCCTTGGATGGCAAGTTCAAGCACTCTCGGCAGAAAGTGCCGGTAGTCATCGACGTCGCCGACCGTCCATATGGCCGATCCGGCATAGGCGCCGAGGTTTTCACCACTGAGCTCCCGAAGCGGACCACTGGATACTCCCCGAAAGATCGATTCCAAATCCTTGTACGGCGAGCCATGCAGGTGGCGGGGCGATGGATAAGACGCGAAAGCGGCATAGACGCGTTCGACTGCGTGGGCCAGTTCGGACGAGAGATCAGCCTCCAGGGGATTTGGATTGCTCATCCGCTACGACTCCGAACAGGTCTCTGGCTTGCTCTGCGGTATAGTAGCCGAGCTTGACATCCCGAGCGACCAATTGCGGATCGCGCTGCAACGGATCGCCGTAGCCGCCGCCGCCAGGCGTGCCGACGCACACGCGGTCGCCTGTCTTCAGCGCGATGTCCTGCTCCTTGGACAGATGCGGCGGCACATGTTCCTTGCCGTCGCGGAACACGGTGACCGTGTTGACCGCGCCGTCCTTGCCGCCGAGCACGCCTTGCGGGCCGAACCGGCCGTGATCCATGACGAAGGAGGCGCGGGCGTCGCCGCGCAGGATCTCGACCTCATAGGCGAGGCCAAAACCGCCGCGATGCTTGCCGGCGCCGCCCGAGCCTTCGCGCAAGGCATAGTGGCGGTAGAGCACCGGGAAGGCCTGCTCCATGATTTCGACCGGCGGCGACTTGGAGATGCCTATGGTCGAGCAGCCATTGGTCAGGCCGTCGTGACCGGCATTGCCGCCATACCCGCCCCCGGAGATCTGATACATGACATAATCGCGGCCGCGGGCCGGATCGTTGCCGCCGAGCGCGAAATTGCCGCTGGAGCCGGCGGGGGCCGCCGTCACCTTGTCCGGCAGCGCCTGCACCATCGCCGCGAACACCGCTTCAGCAATGCGCTGCGAAACCTCGGCCGCGCAGCCCGATACCGGGCGCGGATATTTGGCGTCGAGGAAGGTGCCTTCCGGCCGCTTGACGATCAGCGGCTCGAAGGCGCCGGCGCTGATCGGCACGTCGGGGAAAATGTGCCGCATGGCGAGATAGACCGAGGACAAGGTCGTCGCCAGCACGCTGTTCATCGGCCCAGCGCAGGGCTTTGACGAACCGGAGAAGTCGAAGCTGAGCGTGTCGCCCTGTTTTTCGACGGCCAGCGCGATAGTCAGCGGCTCGTTGACCACGCCGTCGGAATCAACAAAAGCCTGCGACCGGTAAATGCCGTCGGGAATGGCTGATATGTTCGCGCGCATCTGTTCGGCGGCGCGGCGGCGCAGTTCGGCGATCGCATCGACGACCGTTTCATCTCCGTAACGATCCAGGATTCCGTTCAGTCGGTCTTGACCGATCAGCAGTGCCGCCGCCTGCGCCCGGATGTCGCCGATGCGCTGGTCGGCAACCCTGATGTTCGAGCAGATGATGGCGTAGATCTCAGGGTCGAGCACGCCCTTCTTGAACAGTTTCACCGGCGGCAGTCGCAAGCCTTCCTGCTCGACCGCTGTTGCCGAGGCGGAAAAGCCGCCCGGCACCGAACCGCCGATGTCGGGCCAGTGGCCGGTGTTCGACAGCCAGCAGAATATCCTGCCGTCGCGGTAGACCGGCATGGCGAAGCGCACATCCATCAGGTGGGTGCCGCCGAGATAGGGATCGTTGACGATGTAGATATCGCCCGGCTCGGGCGGCAGGCAGCGTCCGTCGGCGATCATCTCGATCACGGTTTTGGTCGAATACTGCATGACGCCGACGAACACCGGCAGGCCCTGGCTGCCTTGCGCGATCAGCGAACCATCGAGCGCTGAATAGATGCCATCCGAACGGTCATTGGCCTCGGCGATGACAGGCGAGAACGCGGCGCGCGAAAACGTCAGGTCCATTTCGTCGCAGACTTGCTGTAGCGCCGCCTGGATGACTGAAAGGGTGATGGCGTCGAGTTTTTCCATCTCAGGCCTCGCCGATATCGATGATGATGTTGCCGTCGGCATCCGATCGCGCCCGGTCGCCGGGCTCCAGCACAGTCGTCGCGTCCATCTGTTCGAGGATCGCCGGACCTTCGATTGTTGCGTCGAGCGGCAACTTCTCTCTGCTGTAGACCGGCGTGTCGTACCAGCGCCCGCCATACCAGACAGGCCGGATCTCGCGCCGCGCCTCTTCGAGCGTTTTGGCGCGCCCAGCCGGGTCGATCAGCCGGGACAGATCGATTGCCGGCCGCACGCCGGTGACCGAGGTGTTGAGGTTGACCAGATTGGCGCGGATTTCCGGCAACTGGACCTTGAAGCGGGCGAAATAGGCCTTCTCGAACAGGTGCTGCAGTCCCTCGCGTGTCACCGCAGACGACGGCAGCGGCACGTTGATGATATGCGTCTGGCCGACGAACTGCATGTCGGCGGAATGCGTGACGCGGATCATTTCCGGCTTCACCGCCTCCTTGCCGATCAGCTCCTCGCCTTCGTTTCGGTGCCGTTCCAATGTCTCATGGAGCTGGGTTTCATCGAGACTGGGCACCGACTGATTGACCGTGTTGACGAAATCATGGCGCAGATCGGCGACGACGCAGCCGAGAGCATTGGTGATGCCTGGCCGCGCCGGCACCAGCACTTTCGGCAGGCCTAGTTCGCGCGCCAATGCCGTCGCATGCAGCGGCCCGGCGCCGCCGAAGGCGAACAGCGCGAAATCGCGCGGGTCGTGGCCGCGCGACACCGAGACCATGCGGATGGCGCCGGCCATCTTCACGTTGCCGAGCCGCAGCACCGCACCCGCCGCCTCGACGCCGGACAAGCCTGTGGCGCGGCCGATCCTGTCCTCGAATATGCCGGTGACCCGTTCGACGGTGACCGGGTTTTCCACCGCGAGCAGCTTCTTCGGCGCCAGCCTGCCGAGCACCAGATTGGCGTCGGTGATGGTCGGCTCCAAGCCGCCGCGTCCGTAGCATATCGGGCCGGGATTGGCGCCGGCGCTTTCCGGGCCGATCTGGATCAGGCCTGCCGCATCGACGTGGGCGATCGAGCCGCCGCCGGCGCCGACCGTATGCACCGCCACCATCGGCACGTGGATCGGCATCGCATACTCGATCTCGATCTCGTTCGACACCGCCGGCTCGGCGTTGCGGATCAGCGCCACGTCGGTCGAGGTGCCGCCCATGTCATAGGTGACCAGGTTTTCGAAGCCGGCGCGTTTTCCCGTATAGGCGGCAGCAATGACGCCGGAAGCGGGGCCGGACATGACAGTCTTGGCCGACTCACGTGTGACAAAGCGGGCCGAGATCATGCCGCCATTGCCGTTCATGATCAGGAAGTCGCGGGCGTAGCCTTTTGACGCCAGCTCCTTGCGCAGCCGCTCGACATAGCGTTCGAGGATCGGTTGCACCGAAGCGTTGACCGAAGCGGTGACGCCGCGCTCGAATTCGCGCGCTTCCGAAAGCAGCGCATGGCCTGTCGTGATGTAGCCGTTCGGCCAAAGCTCGGCCGCGATCTCGGCGGCACGCCGCTCATGCCTCGGGTTGGCGTAGGAATGCAGGAAATGGATGACGAGGGATTCGCAGCCGGCCGCGATCAGTTGTGAAATCGCTGCCCGCATCTCGGCCTCGTCGAGCGGGATGCGCACCGCGCCCGAGGCCTCGACCCGCTCCGACACTTCGAGCCGCAGATTGCGCGGAATGATCGGCACGAACGTGCCTGTCATGCCATAGGCTTGCGGCCGTGTCCGCCGGCCAAGCTCGATAACGTCACGAAAGCCGCGCGTGGTGATCATGCCGGTCTTGGCCAGCCGGCGCTCCAGGACCGCGTTGGTGGTGGTCGTCGTGCCGTGCACGATGAGGTCGATGCCGTCGACCGGAAATCCGGTGGCGCCAAGCGCCGAAACGACACCGAACGCCTGGTTGTCGACTGTCGTCGGGGTCTTGGCGATGTGCACCCGGCCGCCGTCACGGCCGTCGATCAGAAGCAGGTCGGTAAAGGTGCCGCCGACATCGATACCGGCGACGACGCTGCCCGTCGAATCCAGAGCTTGCGCCGAAAAATTCTGTCCCATTGTCGAAACCCGAAATGCCCGAACTGCCTACATGCCTTAGTTTGGAAAGCTGTTTTACGGCGGCGTCTTGACGCAAATATCGTTTGTATACTAATAAATTCCGGACACAAGAGCTTACCGCTTCGGAGTGTGCAAACGGCACGCTGGAATCTGACCGGTTCGGGCGCGCAGGTGAGGATTTGGCGCGGCCGCTGAGCTGGCCCGGAAGGTTAGGTTTGATGAACACCACATCCGCGTTCAACACTGCTGGCGCCCGGCCGTTGCAGTTCCCGATACCGGCCAATGTCTATGCCGAAACCGTCGTCTCGGTGAAGCATTATACCGACCGGCTGTTTTCGTTCCGCATCACCCGGCCGCAATCGCTGCGCTTCCGTTCCGGCGAGTTCGTCATGATCGGCCTGCCCAATGCCGAGAAGCCGGTGTTCCGCGCCTATTCGATCGCCAGCCCTGCCTGGGACGACGAACTCGAATTCTTCTCGATCAAAGTGCCGGACGGCCCGCTCACTTCGGAGCTGCAGAAGATCGAGATCGGCGACACCGTTATCATGCGGCAGAAGTCGACCGGCACGCTGGTGGTCGACGCGCTGACGCCGGCCAAGCGCCTGTTCATGATCTCGACAGGCACCGGCATCGCGCCCTTCGCCAGCCTGCTGCGCGATCCCGATACCTATGAGAAGTTCGAGCAGGTTATCCTGACCCATACCTGCCGCGACAATGCCGAGCTCACCTACGGCCAGGAGCTGGTGGCCGCACTGGAGAACGACCCGCTGATCGGCGAACTGACCGGCGGCCGCGTCACGCTCTACAATTCGACGACGCGCGAGACCTCCGAGCGCATGGGCCGCATTACCGCGCTGATCGGCTCGGGCAAATTCTACAGCGATCTCGACATCGACAAGCTCAATCCCGAGACCGACCGCATCATGATCTGCGGCTCGATGCATATGCTCAAGGACGTCAAGGAACTGGCCGAAAGCCTCGGCTTCCAGGAAGGCTCGCTGCACCATCCGGCAAGCTTCGTCGTCGAGCGCGCCTTCGTCGGCTGAGACGCGGCAGTTCAGAGTCTACTGGTTTGCGAACCTGATTTTGACCATACGGTCAAAAATCGGCTGCCTTGACTGTCTTTTTCCGCTATGACCGCTTGAAGGACTCGTGAAGCGCTGCTTCACGGTCTATCTTCGGCATAACTCGCTGAACAAGGGGCAGGAGATGAGCAGCACAATCCGCGAAACCGATCTCGGCACGTCCAAGATCACGCCGCTGCCGGCGCGCGCCGCGGCCAATGCACCAATCCCGCAAGCCCATGGCATTGCTCGCAATCCCGGCATGAGGCTCGATCTCGGCTTCATGGAATCGATGCGCGGCGTCAACCGCTCGGCGCTGGAACGCCGCGTCGCCAGCCTGACCAAAAGACGCTCGATCAAGGCCGATAACCAGGCCGCCTGGCTGCTGCGCGCCGTCGCCTGCATGGACCTGACGACGCTGAACTCGAACGACACGGAAGAGCGCGTGCGCCGGCTTTGTGCCAAGGCGGTCAACCCGTTCCGTCGCGACATTGCCGAGGGGCTCGGCATTACTGGTGAAAAGATCCGCCCGGCGGCGGTCTGCGTCTATCATCCCTTCGTCGCCACTGCCGTCGAAGCGCTGCGCGGCAGCGGCGTCCATGTCGCCGCCGTTTCCACGGCTTTCCCGCATGGCCTTGCACCGCTTTCGACACGTCTGCAGGAGATCGAAGCATCGGTAAGGGACGGCGCCGACGAGATCGACGTCGTCATCCCGCGCGGCCTGGTATTCGGGGCGAAATGGCAGGAGCTCTATAACGAGATTGTCTCGATGCGCGCCGCTTGCGGCGAGGCCCATCTGAAGGTGATCCTCGGCACCGGCGACCTCGCGACGCTGCGCAACGTCATGCTCGCCTCGATGGTGGCAATGATGGCGGGTGCAGATTTCATCAAGACCTCGACCGGCAAGGAAAGCGTCAACGCGACGCTGCCGGTCGGCCTTGCCATGGTGCGCGCCATCCGCGCCTATTTCGAGGAAACCGGCTATCTCATCGGCTTCAAGCCGGCCGGCGGCATTTCCACGGCAAAAGCCTCGCTCGACTGGCTGGTGCTGATGAAGGAAGAGCTGGGCCGGCCGTGGCTGGAGCCGGAGCTGTTCCGCTTCGGAGTATCGAGCCTTTTGACCGATATCGAGCGCCAGCTCGAGCATCATCTGACCGGCCACTACTCGGCCAATCATCGCCACGCGATGGCGTGATTCGGAGCGCGCCATGAACATTCTCGAACGCTATCACGCCATGGAATACGGCCCGGCGCCGGAGGCGCGCAGCGAGGCCGATGCGTGGCTTGCCGCGTGGGATTTCGGCAAAGCGCTGTTTATCGGCGGCGACTGGAAGGCAGCCAGCGGAGGCAAAACCTTCGACACCAGCGATCCGTCCTCGAGAAAGCTGCTGGCCAAGGTGTCGGATGCCGGTGCCGCCGATATCGACGCGGCGGTTTCGGCCGCCACAAAAGCGCTGCCGAAATGGAGCGCCAGCACTGGTTATCAACGCGCCAAAGTGCTCTACGCCATCGGCCGCGCCATGCAGCGCCACCAACGGCTGTTCGCGGTGCTGGAATCGATCGACAATGGCAAGCCGATCCGCGAAAGCCGCGACATCGACGTGCCGCTGGCCATCCGCCATTTCATCCATCATGCCGGCTGGGCGCAAGCGCTGGACAGGGATTTTCCAGGCCATAAGGGGGTCGGCGTCGTCGGCCAGATCATCCCGTGGAACTTCCCGCTCTTGATGCTGGCCTGGAAGATCGCGCCGGCGCTCGCCGCCGGCTGCACCGTGGTGCTGAAGCCAGCCGAATTCACGCCGCTCACCGCGATCCTGTTCGCCGAGATCTGTGAACGATCTGGCGTGCCGAAGGGCGTCGTCAACATCGTCCAGGGCGGGCCGGAAGCGGGTGGGGCAATCGTCAATCATCCCGGCATCCAGAAGATTGCCTTCACCGGTTCGTCCGAGGTCGGCAAGATCATCCGCAAAGCCACCGCCGGTTCGGGCAAGAAACTGTCGCTGGAGCTTGGCGGCAAGTCGGCATTCGTCGTTTTCGAGGATGCCGACCTCGACAGCGCCGTCGAGGGTCTGGTCGACGGTATCTGGTTCAACCAAGGCCAGGTGTGCTGTGCCGGCTCGCGCCTTCTGGTGCAGGAAGGCATCGCCGATGCCTTCATCGCCAAGGTCAAGACGCGGATGAGCCGGCTGCGCGTCGGCAGCCCGCTCGACAAGAACACCGATATCGGCCCGCTGGTCGACTTGACTCAGCTCGATCGCGTCAAGGGCCTGATCGCCGAGGGCGCCAAGCAGGGCGCGATCTGCTGGCAGCCGGACTCGGCGCTGCCCTCCTCGGGCTATTACCATCTGCCAACGCTGGCGACAGGTGTTTCGCCGGCTAACATTCTGGCACAGGAAGAGGTGTTCGGGCCGGTGCTCGCCACCATGACCTTTCGCAACACCGAGGAAGCGGTCGAGCTCGCCAACAACACGCGCTATGGCCTGGCTGCTTCGGTGTGGAGCGAGAACATCAATCTTGCCCTGCACGTCGCGCCGCAATTGAAGGCCGGCGTCGTCTGGGTCAACGGCACCAATATGTTCGACGCCTCCTGCGGCTTCGGCGGCTACCGCGAGAGCGGCTTTGGCCGCGAAGGCGGGCGCGAGGGCATGTTCGAATATCTCTCGGCAAAACTGCCGCTCGGCCCGATCATCAAACCGGCAACGTCTTCGGCGCAACCTGTCGAGCAGGCCGAAGGCGATGCCATCGACCGCACGGCAAAGCTGTTCATCGGCGGCAAGCAGGTCCGGCCGGACGGCAATTATTCCTTCGCCGTCGCCACCGCCAAGGGCAAGCTTGCCAGCGAGGTCGGTCTCGGCAACCGCAAGGATATCCGCGACGCCGTCGCGGCCGCGCGCGCCTGCAAGGCCTGGCCGGAGGCGACCGCCCACAACCGCAGCCAAGTGCTCTACTACCTGGGCGAAAATCTGTCCGGCCGCGCCGACGAGTTTGCCGCCCGTTTGACCCAGCTCACCGGCGCGACCGCCAAGGCGGCGCGTGACGAGGTCGAGCTGTCGATCGAGCGCCTGTTCCTCTATGCCGGCTTGGCCGACAAATTCGAGGGCCGCGTCCACCAGCCGCCGGCCCGCGCCGTCACGCTGGCACTGCACGAACCGGTCGGGGTCGTCGGTATCGTCGCGTCGGACAACGCGCCTCTGCTTGGCCTGATCTCGCTGGTGGCGCCGGCGCTTGCCATGGGCAACACGGTAGTCGCAGTGCCATCCGAAAAATACCCGCTGCTTGCCACCGACCTCTACCAGGTCATCGAATATTCCGACGTTCCGGCAGGCGCCATCAATATCGTCACCGGCCGTAGCGCCGAGCTTGCCGGCGTATTGGCCAAGCATGACGATGTCGACGGGCTCTGGGTGTTCGCCGACGCCGAGACTTGCGCCAAGGCCGAGGCCGAGTCCATCGGCAATCTCAAACGCGTCTGGACCGGCAACGGCCACAGCCTCGACTGGCCCTCGAACGAAGCAGCCGGCGATGCCTTGCTGCGCCGTGCGATCGAGGTCAAGAACGTCTGGGTGCCCTACGGCGACTGAGTGTCCCGGAGGGACGTCCGGGCTTGACGGGCCAACAAATGTTCTTTACCGAGAAAAAACATTTGGTTGGCAGGGCGAATATCGAAACAGGCGGGATGGTACTGCCCGGCTGGCACATTGCGCCCCGGCCTTGTGCCGGTAAAAAGCCGAACGATCACAGACGGGCGAGGAGAGAAGCATGGCGGATCTGACAGGCAAGATCGTTGTCGTCACGGCGGCGGCGCAAGGCATCGGCCGGGCAAGTGCGCTGGCTTTCGCCAAGGCCGGCGCGGTCGTCCATGCCACCGACATCAACGAGGTGGTGCTCGCCGACCTCGGCAAGACGCCCGGTATCAAGACCCGCAAGCTCGACGTGCTGAACGACGAGGCGGTGAACGCCGCTTTTGCCGAGATCGGCGCCGTGGACGTGCTGTTCAATTGCGCCGGCTTCGTCCATTCCGGCTCGATCCTCGAGATGAAGGACGGCGATCTCGACTTTGCCTATGATCTCAATGTCCGCTCGATGATCCGCACCATCCGCGCCGTGCTGCCCGGCATGCTGGAGCGCGGCGACGGCTCGATCATCAACATGGCATCGCTGGCCAGTTCGACCAAGGGCGTGCCGAACCGCTTCGTATATGGCCTAACCAAGGCAGCCGTCATCGGCCTGACCAAGTCGGTCGCCGCCGACTATGTCGGCAAGGGCATACGCTGCAATGCGATCTGTCCGGGCACGGTCGAAAGCCCGTCGCTGCAGGACCGCATGCATGCGCAGGGCGACTACGAAGCAGCTCGCGCCGCCTTCATCGCCCGCCAGCCGATGGGCCGGCTCGGCACGCCCGAGGAAATCGCCGATCTCGCCGTCTATCTGGCCGGCGCCACCTATACGTCGGGGCAAGCTTATAATATCGACGGTGGCTGGTCGATCTAAGAGGCCATTTGAAAACCCTACTCCGCCGGGCGCCTGACGCGGCTTTCTGCGCTTCCGGTGCTCACGTACTTTAAGTACGCTCCGCTCCGGTTCTCGAAACCCACGCCATTCGCCGCAGCGGAGCGAGTTTGCAAACGGCCTCTGGTCGCAACTGGGAGAAAACTGCATGAAACTGCTGCGCTATGGCGAGGCGGGGAGCGAACGCCCCGGCCTGCTCGATGCCGATGGAACGATCCGCGACCTCTCCGCCCATGTCACCGACATTGCCGGCAAGGCACTTGACCCGGCATCGCTCGAGACATTGTCGAAGCTCGACACGAAGACGCTGCCGGCGGTTTCCGGCAAGCCGCGGATCGGCGCCTGCGTCGCCGGCACCGGCAAATTCATCTGCATCGGTCTCAACTATTCCGACCACGCCGCCGAAACCGGCGCCACCGTGCCGCCGGAGCCGATCATCTTCATGAAGGCAAGCTCGGCTATTGTCGGGCCGAACGACGACGTGCTGATCCCGCGCGGCTCGGTGAAGACCGACTGGGAGGTCGAGCTCGGCGTGGTGATCGGCAAGACTGCAAAGTATGTCACCGAGGCCGAGGCGCTGGATTATGTCGCCGGCTATTGCGTCGCGCACGACGTCTCCGAGCGCGCCTTCCAGGCCGAGCGCCAGGGCCAGTGGACCAAGGGCAAGTCCTGCGACACGTTCGGGCCGATCGGCCCGTGGCTGGTGACCAAGGACGAGGTCAAGGACCCGCAGAACATCCCGATGTGGCTGACGGTCAACGGCAAGACGATGCAGAACGGCTCGACCAAGACCATGGTCTTCGGCGTCGCTTATCTCGTCTCCTATCTCAGCCAGTTCATGTCGCTGCACCCGGGCGACATCATCTCGACCGGCACGCCGCCCGGCGTCGGCCTCGGCATGAAGCCGCCGGTCTTCCTGAAGCCCGGCGACGTGGTCGAGCTCGGTATCGAGGGGCTGGGCATCCAGAAGCAGACGTTCAAGGCGGATGCGTAGGCGCTCTTCCTTCTCCCCTTGTGGGAGAAGGTGGATCGGCGCGCAGCGCCGAGACGGATGAGGGGTGCTGGAAGAAACGCGACGAGAAAACATCGAAGGATTTCCGTCGCTTACGCCTTCAGCGTAGCGATCGTCCAACACCCCTCATCCGACCGAGCTTCGCTCGGCCACCTTCTCCCACAAGGGGAGAAGGGGAGTCGGCGCCTGCGCTACTTCAGCACCTTCCCATCGGCTCCAAACCGGTATGTCTTTGCCGGATCCGGCGTCGCATAGAGCGTGGCACCAGGTTCGGCGTTATAGACGCCGAAGATGCGCACTGTGATCAAGCCGGCCTTCTCGCAGTCGAGATAGAGGTTGGTGTCGGCGCCAAGGTGCTCGGCATGGACGACCGTGCCTTTCCAGGCGCCGGATCTGGGATCGACCGTCAAATGTTCGGGACGGACGCCGATGGTCTTTGCCGTTTCGCCAAGCCTGGCGCCGTCGACGAAATTCATCTTCGGTGAGCCGATGAAGCCGGCGACGAATTCATTTGCCGGCGAATTGTAAAGCTCCATCGGTCCGCCGATCTGCTCGATCTTTCCCGCGTTCAGCACGACGATCTTGTCGGCCAGCGTCATCGCCTCGACCTGGTCGTGGGTGACATAGATCATCGTGGCCTTCAGCCGGCGATGCAATTGCGCGATCTCCAGCCTGGTGTTGACGCGCAGCGCGGCATCGAGGTTGGACAGGGGCTCGTCGAACAGAAAAAGCTTGGGCTCGCGCACCACGGCGCGGCCGATGGCGACGCGCTGGCGCTGACCGCCGGAAAGCTCGGCCGGCCGCCTCGAGAGGTAGGGCTCCAGCGACAGCATCGACGAGGCGATGCCGATGCGGCGGTCGATCTCGGCCGCCGGCGTGCCCGCCTGCTTGAGGCCGAGGCCCATGTTGTTCTTCACCGTCAGATGCGGATAGAGCGCATAGGTCTGGAACACCATGGCGATACCGCGCTTGGCCGGCGGCGTTGCGGAGACGTCCGCACCGTCGATCACCACGCGGCCCGAGGTCGAGTCCTCCAGCCCGGCAATGACCCTGAGCAGCGTCGACTTCCCGCAGCCAGATGGACCGACGAAGACGACGAACTCGCCATCCGTCACCTCGAGGTTGATGCCCTTCAGCACCTCGACCGGCCCGAAGGCCTTTTTCACGTTCTCGATGTTCAGCGAGCCCACGGCGTCGTCCCTGTTCTAGAGTTTCACGGCGAGGCCGCTGCGCACGCTCTCGTCTGCGGCAAGGCAGACGGCGAGCGACTTCACCGCGTCGTCCATGTGACGGGTCAAGTCCAGATCCTCGCGGACCGCCTTCAGCACAAACGCCTGTTCCAGGTCGCAAAGGTCCTGATGGCCGGGCTCGCCTTGCATCGACAGCATCTCGTCCGGTTTGGCGAATTTGCCGTCGGCTCCGGTCGCCGCGCTGTGCAGGCGGATGGTCGAGGTCTTGGTGTGGGTGTCGATGTCGTCGGACCTGACACCCTCCTTCATGACGATCGACACGCAGCCATTGGGCGAGATCACGTCTTTCACGAAGAAAGCCGTCTCCGAAATCATCGGCCCCCAGCCGGCCTCGTACCAGCCGACCGAACCGTCGTCGAACAGCACCTGCAGATGACCGTAATTGTACATCGACGGCGCGATCTCGTCGCTCAGCCTCAGTCCCATGCCGCGCACCTCGACTGGTCTGGCGTCGGTGATCTGCAGCATCACGTCGAGATAATGCACGCCGCAGTCGACGATCGGCGACGTCGTCTGCATCAGCTGCTTGTGCGTCTCCCAGGTATGTCCGGAGGATTGCTGGTTGAGGTTCATGCGGAACACGTAAGGGCCGCCGAGCTTCCGCGCCTCGGCAATCAGCCTGATCCAGGACGGATGGTGGCGCAGGATATAGCCGATCACCAGTTTTTTGCCGTTGGCCTTGGCGGCGGCGACGACGCGCTCTGCATCTGCGACGGTGGTTGCCAGCGGCTTTTCGAGGAAGACGTGGCAGCCGGCCTCGAACGCCTTGACGGCATAGTCAGCATGGCTGTCGGAATAGGTGGCGATGCAGGCGACATCGGGCTTTTCGTCGCGTAGCGCCTCGTCGAAGGAACGCCGGATGGCGTAGGTCGAAAGCCCTTCCGGCAGCGGCACATCGGAGCGGTTGACCAGCGCGGCGATCTGGAATCCCGGATTGGTGTGATACGCCAACGCATGGCTGCGCCCCATATTGCCGAGGCCGGCGATGACAACGCGAAGGGGTTGGTCCATTTCAGTTTGCCTTTAGTAGAGCGCGGGCTTTCAGGTCCATCCTAATACTCGATCCATACTCACTGGCGATCTGCAGAGCAGCCTTTTCGCTTTCACAACGTGCCAGAAGTCCGAACCCGTATGTATCGACTCCCTCTTTGATCAGAGAAGACCTCCGGTCGTCCGGCAACGGACGGTCCAGATCCAGCGCCTCGGTGAATGCCTTGGATTGCTCGCTAACCATCAGGGAGTTGACACGCCAGATGATATGACAGTTGTATTCCTTCGGTCGACGCTCGATCCCGAACCGAGTCAGCCAGACAGCTGCATTGAGATAGAACTGCGGTCCCCAGGCAGACTTCTGAAGGTTAAGCAGACAGACCGTTTCCGGCCATTCGCGATAATAGTTTGTGTTGCGAACGCCGCGGAATCTGTGGCGGGTTGCCGACTCGGTGAGGCCTCGAATGATCGCGTCCCGACCCTCACTCACTTGACGGCCCCCGAAGTGATGCCGCGGATCAGCTGCCGCGAGAAGATGACGTAGAGGATCAGCACCGGCATGATCGCCAGCGACAGTGCCGCCAGGATGGCGTTCCAGTTGGTGACGAACTGGCCGAGGAACAATTGCGCGCCGAGCGTCACTGTCTTGGTCTCCTCCGACGGCGCCAGGATCAGCGGGAACCACAGATCGTTCCAGATCGGGATCATGGTGAAGACCGCGACCGTCGCCATCGATGGGCGCACCAGCGGCAGCACCAGCCGGAAAAAGATGGTGTATTCGGACAGGCCGTCGATCCTGCCCGCATTCTTCAGATCGTCCGAGACCTGCTTCATGAATTCCGACAGGATGAAGACGGCAAGCGGCAGGCCCTGCGCCGTGTAGACCAGGATCAGCGCCGTCAGCGTGTTGACCAGCCCGCTCGCCACCATCAATTGCAGGATGGCGACGGTGGCAAGGCGGATCGGGATCATGATGCCGAGCGCCAGATAGAGCCCCATCAGCGAATTGCCGCGGAAGCGGTATTCCGACAGCGAGAAAGCCGCCATGGCGCCGAACAAAAGCACGAAGAACAGCGAGGCGACGGTGACGACAAGGCTGTTCTGGAAATAGTGGATGAAATCGCCCTGGCCGATCACCGTCGTGTAGCCGATCAGGTCGAAGGTACCTGGCGTCGGCGGCGTCAGCGGCGCGCCGAAAATCCCTGCGCGTGATTTGAACGAATTCATGATCACGAGGATGACCGGAAACAGCGCGATTGCGGTGTAGGTCAGAAGGATCGCATGCGCGCCGATGGTGCGGGGCAGCGAGCGGGTTGCCGTGCTCATGTGGCGCCTCAGAACTGGTAGCGACGCAGGCGCGTCTGCACGAGGAACAGGTAGACGCAGACGCCGCCCAGGATGATCAGGAACATCATCGTGGCGATCGCCGCGCCCATGTTGGGATCGCCGACCTGCAGCTGGAAACCGAAGAAGGCGCGGTAGAGGAAGGTGCCGAGAATATCGGTTGAATAGTTCGGCCCGGCCAGCGCCCCTTGCGCGGTGTAGATCAGGTCGAAAGCGTTGAAATTGCCGACGAAGGTCAGGATCGAGATGATGCCGATCGACGGCAGGATGAGCGGCAGCTTGATCTTCCAGAACTGCGCCATCCCGGTGATGCCGTCGCATTCGGCTGCTTCGATCACCTCTTCGGGAATGGACAGCAGTGCCGCATAGATCAGCATCATCGGGATGCCGACGAACTGCCAGACCGAGATCAGGCTGAGCGCGGTCAGCGCATATTGCGCCTTGCCGAGCCAGGGCGTGAACAGGCTTTTCAGGCCGACCAGGTCCATCATATGCGGCGCCACGCCCCATAGCGGCGACAGAATCAGCTTCCAGGCGAAGCCGACAATGACGAAGGACAGGATCGTCGGCACGAAGATCGCCGTGCGGTAGAAGGCGGAAAACCGCAGCCTAGGGCTGGACAGAAGTGCGGCCAAAAGGACGCCGATCGGGTTCTGCACCAGCATGTGGATGATGAAGAACCAGACATTGTTCCTGAGCGCGTTCCAGAAATTGACCGACCAGTTGGGATCACCGAACAGCATGCGGAAATTTTCCAGTCCGACGAAGACCTGCGACTGATTGATGTTGCGGAACAGCGACAGCTGCAGCGTGCCGGCCAGCGGCAGGATCATGATCGCCGTATAGACCAGCACTGCCGGCGCCAGGAAAACGCCGATATGCCAACGGAACGGTCTTTTCGGTGCTGCGGCCATGCGTTCGGTCCCCGCCGATCAGGTCTTGCTATTGCCGTCAAAGGGCGCGGCGCCTCCCTCCCCCTCGAGGGGAGGGTGCCTCGCAAAGCGAGGCGGGTGGGGTCGGCAGAGGCAGCGCGCCATCGTCGTTCGACCGTGCTTTCCAGCAGCGATCAAGCCGCAGCCTGCCTCGACCGACCCCCTCTGTCGCCTTCGGCGACATCTCCCCCTCGAGGGGGGAGACAACGCTTCGCCGCGCTCTTACTTCGCCGGCTTGTACCAGCTATCGAGGCCGTCCTGCAGCTTCTTGGCGGCAGCTTCCGGCGTGTCGGTGCCGTTGATGACGTTGGCCGATTCAACCCACGTCTCGTTTTCAAGGTTCGGCGTGCCGCGCGACAGGATCTGGTAGGTCGAGCGGATCGTCGACTTGCACTTGCCGCGCCAGGAGACGAATTCCTGGGCCAGCGGGTCTTCCATCTTCACCGGGGTGTTGTTCAGGCTGAAGAAGCCCGGCAGCGCGTTGGCGTAGATGGTGGCAAAATCAGGCGAGGCCACCCAGGACAGGAAGGTCTTGGCCGCATCCGCGTTCTTCGAGGCAGCATTGAGGCCCATGCCGATGTCGGTGTGGTCGGAGATGTAGCAGGTGTCGCCGGCCTTCTGCACCGGCGGCGGGAAGGCGCCCATCTTGAACTGCGCCTGCGTGTTGAAAAGGCCGATCTCCCACGAACCGGCCGGGTAGATGGCGGCGCGGCCGAGCGTGAACAGGTTCTGGCTGTCCGGATAGGTCTGCGCCTCGAAGCCGTCGCCGAGATAGTCCTTCCACTTGGCCAGTTCCTTGAAGGGCTCGACCCACTGCGGATCGGTCAGCTTCTGCTCGCCCTTGATCAGCGCCAGGCGGCCTTCCTCGCCCTTCCAGTAGTTCGGGCCGATGTTCTGGTAGCCCATGGTCGCCGCTTCCCAGAGGTCCTTGGTGCCCATCGCCATCGGGATGTAGGTGCCGTCGGCCTTGATCTTGTCGAGCGCGGCGAAGAATTCGTCGCGCGTCTCCGGCACCTTGATGCCGAGCTTGTCGAAGGCGTCCTTGTTGTAGATGAAGCCATGGATGACGGAGGCCATCGGCACGCAGAAACTCGACTTGCCGTCGTCGGTCTGCCAGGCGGCCTTGGCGACGTCGGAGAAGTTCTCCATGCCGGGCAGGGTCGAGATGTCGGCGAGGTTGCCCTTCTTGAAGAGCTCCAGCGACTTGTCGAACGGGCGGCAGGTGATCAGGTCGCCGGCCGAGCCGGCGGCGAGCTTGGCGCCGAGGGCGGCGTCATATTCGGTTGGCGCCGACGGCGCGAACACCACCTTGATGCCCGGGTTCTTGGCTTCGAAGGCCGGGATCAGCTTGTCCTTCCAGATGGCAAGGTCGTCGCCGCGCCAGCTTTCGATGTTGAGCGTTACGTCGTCGGCATAAGCCACCCCGGCGGAGCCGAGAATGCTGGTGCCGAGAAGAAGTGCCGTCAGTAGCTTCGTTGTCATGCTCAGTCTCCCTGTTGACCTTTTTCAGGTTCGGTTTTGATGAGAACAGAGGCATTGCGCCCCTTGCTCCCCTCGATCGCGGAAAGGGCCGGCCGCAGCTTGTGGCCGGTCCCTTCCAATATCTTCTCGGCTGCATCGGCGCTGGCGGCGCCGGCGGCGAGCAGAATAGCGGTCTTGACGACGCCGCCGCTCCTTTCGAGCAGGCGTGCCGCCTCGTCCTTGTCGCGCCCGCTGACGGCGGCGACGATGCGTGCGGCGCGGTCGCGCAGCTTGATGTTGTCGGCCATGAGGTTGACCATGTAGCCGTCAAGGACATGGCCGAGATGGATGGCGGCGAGCGTCGACAGCATGTTGAGCGCGATCTTCTGGGCGGTGCCTGCGCCCATGCGCGTTGAGCCGGCAATCAGCTCCGGTGGCGTTTCGAGCAGGATGGCGATGTCGGCCAGCCGCAACAGCGGCGCATCCCTGTTGTTGGCGATGGCAATGGTCGCCGCACCGCGGCGCCTGGCGTCCTCGATCGCCCTGACTGCATAAGGTGTCGAGCCGCTGGCCGAGACGGCGATCAGGCAGTCGCCCTTGCCGATGCGGGCGGCGGCAACTGCTGCCGAAGCTTCCTCGGTGTCGTCCTCCGGCCCGCCGGCCAGTGTCTTGAAGGCCTCGTCGCCGCCGGCGATCAGGATGGCGATGCGGTCGCGTTGGATGCCGAAAGTGCCCGGCAGCTCAAGCGCATCGGCCAGTGCCATCAGGCCCGAACTGCCGGCAGCCGCATAGGCGAGCTTGCCGCCGCTTTTCAGTCTGCTTGCGATGATTTCGGCTGCCGCGGCAATAGCGGGAATGGCGCCGTGCACGGCCTTGGCGGCCTCGATCTGTGCGTTGGCCAAAGAGGAAAGGATGGCTTCCGGGGCCTGGATATCCAGTCCCTCGGCATTCTGGTGAAGCGCTTCGGTGCGCGTTTCGGCCATCCGCTTTCCTCCAATCGAGAAAACCATACCAAAAAAATACCACTTGTCCACACGCATTAATGAAATCCTTGCGGCGGTGCAGGCTTGCGAACGAAATTGGCTGATTTTCCAACAAACTACGTCTTAACTTTTTTGAAACGGAAATTAATCCTTGGCTATTGGTATTTTATTGGTATTATCCGCCCGGAGGAGAAATCGCGTGAAATTCGTGCTCGGCATCGATGGCGGCGGCACCAGCTGCAGGGCGGCCCTTGCAACGGCCGACGGCAGCGTCCTCGGCCGCGCCAAAAGCGGTGCCGCCAACATCCGAACGGATCTCACCGGCGCCAGGACGAACATCGTCGACGCAGCGCAGCAGGCCTTTGTCGCCGCGGGCAGGGATCCCGCACTGATCCCGCAAACTCCGGCCGTTCTCGGTCTTGCCGGCGCCAATGTCGGCACCTACCGGCAGCAACTCGAAGCGATCCTGCCGTTTCGCATCAGCCGTGTCGAGACCGACGCCGAGATCGCGCTGGAAGGCGCGGTTGGCTCCGGCGACGGCGCCATGGCCATACTCGGCACCGGCACCGCCTATATGGCACGCAAACAAGGCAAGTCGCGCGCCATCGGTGGCTGGGGTTTTCAGGTCGGCGACCAGGGCAGCGGCGCCCGTATCGGCCGCGACCTGCTCGAGCAGACGCTGCTCGCCTATGACGGCATCCGCCAGGGATCGCCGCTGACGCAGGCCATGCTCACCATCTTCCGCAACAATCCCGAGAATCTGGTCGAATTCACCACCAACGCCAAGCCCGGCGATTTCGGCGGCTTCGCGCCCAAGGTGTTCGAACATGCCGAAAAAGGCGACGCCGTCGCTGTCTGGATCCTCGACAAGGCGGTCGCCGATGTCGAGGCAGCGCTTGGCGTGCTCGACCTCGGCGGCGACGATCCGCTCTGCCTGCTCGGCGGGCTGGCGCCGCTTTATGCGCCGCGCCTGTCGGCCCGCTACCGGGCGCTGCTGAAACCGCCGCTCGACGACGCGCTGGGCGGCGCGGTGCAGATGGCGGTTCGGATTTTCGCAAACACGGCGGAGGCAGCTCGATGAGTGAGGCCGCCGACCAGATATTCGCGGCGCTGAAACAATCGTCGCAGAGTGGCGCGCCGCTCTATCTGCAGCTCAGGAAGAGCATCGAGGATGCGGTCAAACGCGGGCTGATCGGACCTGGCGATGCGCTGCCTTCCGAGCGCGACATCGCTAGCAAGGCCGACATTTCGCGCGTCACCGTGCGCAAGGCGGTACAGGACCTGGTCAAGGGCGGCATCCTCGTCCAGCGCCATGGTTCCGGTACCTTCGTTGCGCCACGTATGGAGCGCGTCGAGCAGTCGCTGTCGATGCTGACCTCGTTTACCGAAGACATGGCGCGGCGCGGCATGGCGGTGCGTTCGGCTTGGCTCGACCGCGGCCTCTATCCGCCGTCGCCCGACGAGATGATGGTGCTCGGCCTGGCGTCGAACGAATTGGTGGCGCGCGTGGCGCGCCTTCGTATCGCCAACGACACGCCGCTGGCGATCGAGCGCGCCTCGCTATCGACAAGCGTGCTGCCCGATCCGGCGGCGATTGGTTCGTCGCTCTACGCCGCGTTGGAAAAGACCGGCAACAGGCCGGTGCGGGCGGTGCAGCGCATTTCCGCCACCAATCTCGGCGATGGCGACGCACATCTGCTGGAAGTACCGTCGGGCATTGCCGGCCTGCACATCGAGCGTATCTCCTATCTGGCGAGCGGCAAGGTGATCGAGTTTACCCGCTCCATCTACAGGGGCGACGCCTATGATTTTGTCGCCGAACTCCGGCTGAGCGGGCCGGGCGAAGAGGGCCGGCCATGACCGCGACAACGACCCATATGCGGCGCGAGATCGAGGAGATCCCGGAGGCCACCGCCCGCCTGCTCGATGGCTCGGCCGCGGTGCTGACGGAAGCTGGACGCGGCATTCGCGAGCGCGATCCGAATTTCGTCGTCACCGTGGCGCGCGGCTCGTCCGACCATGCCGCAACCTTCATGAAATATGCCGTGGAGTTGACCGCCGGGCTGGCGGTTGCATCGGTCGGCCCGTCGATCGCCTCGATCTATGGCGCCAAGCTGAAGCTGGGCGGCTCGGCCTGCCTGGCGATCTCGCAGTCCGGCAAGAGCCCGGACATCGTTGCAATGGCGCAAGCGGCGAGGACCGGCGGTTCGCTGACCGTCGCCATCACCAACACCGCCGATTCGCCGCTGGCGCGGGCTTCGGACTACGCAATCGACATCCTGGCCGGACCGGAGCGCAGCGTCGCGGCGACGAAGACCTTCGTCAATTCAGCCGTCGCAGGACTCGCCTTGATGGCGCATTGCACCGGCGACGACAAACTCCTGGTGGCGCTCGCGCGCTTGCCGGAGCATTTTCGCAAGGCGATCGCCTGCGACTGGATGGCGCTGGCTGGGGCACTCGAGATGCCGAAATCGCTGTTCATTCTCGGCCGTGGCCCGTCGGCGGCGATCGCCAACGAGGCGGCGCTGAAATTCAAGGAAACCTGCGCCATGCATGCGGAAGCCTATAGTGCGGCCGAGGTCATGCACGGCCCGCTGGCGCTGGTCGGTCCCGGTTTCCCGGTGCTGGCGCTGGCTGCTCGCGATGCGTCCGAGCCATCGGTGGCCGATGCCGCCGACAGCCTGGCCGGCAAGGGCGCTGCCGTCTTTGTGACGTCGAACAAGGCAAAGAGCGCTCAGCGCCTGCCGTATGTCGCAACCGGTCATCCGCTGACCGACCCGCTGACGCTGATCGTGTCGTTCTATGGTTTCGTCGAGGCCTTTGCCCGCCATCGCGGCCTCGACCCCGACACGCCGCCCAATCTGCGCAAGGTAACGGAAACCCTATGAGCGACCGTTTTGCCCTGACTGGCGCCGGGATTTTCGATGGCGACGACTGGCACGACAATGCGGCGCTTGTCGTGCGCGACGGCCTCGTCGAGGCCATTGTTGCCGCCGGTGCCATTCCATCCGATGTTGCGCGTATCGAGACCGGCGGCGGCATGCTGGCGCCTGGCTTCGTCGATCTGCAGGTCAATGGCGGCGGCGGCGTCATGCTCAACGACCATCCGGACGTCGCCTCGATCGAGACCATCTGCCGGGCACACGCCCCCTTCGGCACGGCGGCGCTGTTGCCGACGCTGATCACCGACACGTCCGAGATCACCGCCGCGGCGGTTGCGGCCGGAGCCGAGGCGGCACGGAGGAAGGTGCCGGGGTTCCTGGGCCTGCACCTCGAAGGGCCGCATCTGTCGATCGCCCGCAAGGGCGCACATGACCCGGCTTTGATCCGGCCGATGCTAGACTCCGACCAGACGATGCTGATCGCCGCACGGAAAAACCTGCCCGTGCTGCTGACGACGGTGGCGCCCGAATCCGTCGAGCCCAGCCAGGTGTCGGCGCTTAGCAAGGCCGGCATTGTCGTCAGCATCGGCCATTCCGATATCGGCTATGCCACGGCTCGCGCCTTTGCCGAGGCCGGCGCAACGGTGGTCACCCATCTGTTCAATGCGATGAGCCAGATCGGCAATCGCGAGCCAGGGCTAGCGGGCGCCGCAATCGATACCGGCGCATTCTATGCCGGGATCATCGCCGACGGTATCCATGTCGATCCGGCCACCATGGCCATCGCCTTGCGCGCCAAGCAGGGGCCGGGCAAGATCCTGCTCGTTACCGATGCCATGGCGACGATCGGCACCGACATGACCTCGTTCACGCTGAACGGCCGCACCATCCACCGCAAGGATGGCAGGCTGACACTTGCCGACGGCACGCTGGCGGGCGCGGATCTCGACATGATTTCCGCGGTGCGCTTCATGCACCGCGTCGTCGGCCTCGACCTCGACGAAGCCTTGCGCATGGCCTCCCTCTATCCGGCGCAGGCGGTCGGCCAGTCGCACCGGTTCGGGCGCTTCGCCAACGGTACCGCGGCCAACATCGTTTCGCTGTCGGACGATCTGGACATTAAAAGCGTCTGGATCGATGGTGCCAAGGTTTTTGCAGGCAGCCCTGCTCGTTAGGGTTAGCCGGCTTTGGACGTATAGAGGTCCTTGTAGGCTTCGCGCAGCAGGTTCTTCTGCACCTTGCCCATCGTGTTGCGCGGCAGTTCGTCGACGAAGATCACCCGTTTCGGATGCTTGTACCTGGCGAGGCGCCCGGCGATGGCCTCGACGATCCCTGCGGCGCTGATGGTCGAGCCCGGCGCCCTCACCACGACAGCGGTGACGCCTTCGCCGAAATCCGGATGGGCAACGCCGATGACAGCGCTTTCGGCGACGCCAGGCAGCGCGTCGATCTCGCTCTCGACTTCCTTTGGATAGATATTGTAGCCGCCGGAAATGATCAGGTCCTTGCCGCGGCCGACGATGTGGACATAGCCGTCGGCATCGATCAGCCCGAGATCGCCGGTGATGAAGAAACCGTCGTCACGGAACTCCGCTTTGGTCTTTTCCGGCATGCGCCAGTAGCCGCAAAAGACATTGGGACCCCTCACCTCGATCATGCCGACATCGCCCTTGGCAAGTGTTTCGCCGCTCTCGGGGTCGGTGATGCGCAGGGAAACGCCGGTCACGGGAAACCCGACCGTGCCGGCACGCCGCTCGCCATCATAAGGGTTCGACGTGTTCATGTTGGTCTCGGTCATGCCGTAGCGCTCGAGGATGGCGTGGCCGGTGCGCTCTCGCCAGGCTCTGTGCGTCTCGGCCAACAGCGGCGCCGAGCCGGAAATGAACAGGCGGATGTTTTTCGCCGCTTGCCGGTTCAAACCGTCCTGCTGCAGCAGGCGGACGTAGAATGTCGGCACGCCCATCAGCACGGTGGCGCGCGGCAGCAGCGAGACGATGCGGGCCGGGTCGAATTTGGTTTCGAACAGCATCGAGGCACCGGCCATCAGGACGACATTGGTGGCGACGAAAAGGCCATGCGTGTGGAAAACCGGCAGCGCGTGAATCAGCACGTCTGCGGCAGTGAAGCGCCAGAGGTCGACCAGCACCCGCGCATTCGAGGCGAGGTTTTCGTGGCTGAGCATGGCGCCTTTCGAACGGCCGGTGGTGCCGGAGGTGTAGAGGATCGCAGCAAGGTCGTCCGGTCCGCGCGCCACGTCGTGGAAGTCCACGGCCGCCTCAGAGGCCCGATCGGTCAACGAACCCTCGCCCTTGCTGCCGAGTGTCGCGACCGCAGCGCCCGAGTCCTGCGCCAAAGCGCCGATCTCGGTCACTCGCGCCGGGTCGCAGACGATCAGTCGCGGCTCGGCATCCCTGAAGAAATACTCGAGCTCGGTCAGCGTATAGGCGGTGTTGAGCGGCAGGAAGATCGCGCCGGCACGCAGACAGGCGAGATAGAGGAAAATGGCCTCCGGGCTCTTCTCGACCTGAACGGCGACGCGGTCGCCGGCTTCGACGCCCAGCTGCGACAGCACATGTGCCAGTTGAGCGGAGCGCGCCAGCATTTCGCCATAGCTGATCGAGCGCCCGTCCTCTGCCTCCATCAAAAGGCGTCCGGGCGTGGGCATCCGGGCACGGAAAGCATCGAACAGATGGTTGCTCAAAAGTCCCCCCGAGCGGCTGTCTCCGGCCGAACGGCGGCGGTCAGCCGGCCGCCTTGTCCGCCGCTGCCCTGATTGCCTCGATGTTTGCCCGATAGGCTGCGACGCTGCCGCCCTTGAAAATGGCCGCACCGGCGACCAGCACGCTGGCGCCGGCGGCGGTGACCAGGGGCGCAGTTTCCGGCGAAATGCCGCCGTCGATCTCGATCCGGATCGGCCTGTCACCGATCAGCGCCTTCACCCGCTTCACCTTGTCTACGATCGCCGGAATGAAGGCCTGGCCGCCGAAGCCCGGATTGACCGTCATGATCAGGATAAGATCGAGCCGGTCGAGCACGTATTCGATCATCGTCTCCGGTGTCGCGGGGTTGAGCGACACGCCGGCCTTCTTGCCAAGGTTTTTGATCGTCTGCAGCGAGCGGTCGAGATGCGGCCCGGCTTCGGCGTGCACCGTGATGCCGTCGCAGCCGGCCTCGGCGAAGGCGGCCAGATAGGGGTCGGCGGGGGCGATCATCAGATGGCAGTCGAAGAAGGCCTTGGTGCGGTTGCGGATCGCCTTGATCACCGGCGGCCCGAAGGTGATGTTGGGGACGAAATGCCCGTCCATGACGTCGAGATGGATCCAGTCGGCGCCGGCGGCCGCCACCGCCTCGACCTCGTCGCCGAGCTTCGAGAAATCGGAAGCCAGCACCGATGGCGCGATCAGGGTTTTTTTGCTCATGACGCGGTCTTCCCGAACGCCTCGGTTTACGGACCCTCTGTATCGCCTGCCTAGACCATGAGTCGAGTCCGGAAAGTGGAAGCCGGTTTGTCCTTCCGCTGATGCCACGGCTTCAGGTTTTCGCTGCTCTTTCATCTGCCAGCCAAAGAAAAACCCCGCCGGATCGCTCCGGCGGGGTTTTCTTGATCGAATGATCACCCGTTTGAAGTTCGCGCGCGATCCTATTGCTCGAGCTGCGGCTTGCGCCTTGGCAGCTGCTGAAGAACATCTGGATTCAGCAGCAGGCTCGGTTTGCGGATCGGCTGGCACTGGCCATTAATCGGCCGCGCGCCCGGTGCGCACTCCAGCCGCGGTTTGCGGCAGGCGCCGTCGCGCAGCTCTGTCCCACGCGGGCAGACGCAAACGCCACGCTTGTTGTGGATCTGACCGGGTATCGGGCACTCCACCACAACAGGCTTCTTGCGCCTGCAGGCATTGCCTTGCACTTCCGTACCCCGCGGGCAGACGCAATCGCCGTTGGCGTCGTGGATCTGCCCGCGGATGGTGCACTGCTCCGGCTTCGGCTGGATTGGCCGGCAGGCATTGCCCCTGACTTCCGTACCCCGCGGGCAGACGCAATCGCCACCGGCGTCGTGGATCTGACCGCGGATGGTGCACTGCTCCGGCTTCGGCTGGATTGGCCGGCAGGCACTACCCCTGACTTCCGTGCCCCGCGGGCAGACGCAATCGCCGGCAGCGTCGTGGATCTGGCCACGGATGGTGCACTGCTCGGGCTTCGGCTCTTTCCCCACGCAAGCGCCGTTCTCCAGTTCGGTTCCGTGCGGGCAGACGCAGCGTCCGTCTTCGGTACGGATCTGGCCTTTGAGCAGAACGCAAGGTTTTGGCTTCGGCACGATGACCGTGCCGCCGCCGGACGAGCATTGGCCGTTGCGGAAGGTCGTGCCGGGCGGGCAGACGCAGTTGCCGGCGTCGTTCATGACGAAGCCTGCCGAGCATTCCTTCTTCACCTCATTCCTGATGGTGAAGGGATGACAGGCATAGGCCTTGCCGTGATCGCCCTGCACGTTGGCCGCGCCGCGGGACAACACGTCGCCGCCGCCTTGCACCGGCGTGTCGGGAGAGAGCACGCCGACGCAGTTCTGACCATTGACAGTGCCCTGCAGATTTGCCAGGCGACCGTCGTCGGGAAGCACCACGGTCACGTTGTGAACGTGGCTTTCCCCGGCGCCGAGCGTCAGTTGAGCGATGCAGGACACAGGCAAGATTGCCGGCTCCGGCGAGCAGCCGAAGGGCGGATCGATCGAGGTGATCGCAACGCCCTCCAGCCGGCCGAGGCCTTCGACGCCGATCGCATCGCCGATGCGAACCGGGCCGGAGAAGGCGCTCGCGCCATCGTTCGTGATGGTGATCTCGAACGAGCAGGGCTGGCCGGGCTTGCACTCGGCATCACCGGTCTTCTCGACGCGGATGGTCGAGGCGCCGCCGCCCTTGGCGCAGGCCTGGCCGATCGGATAGACGATGTCGTCTCCCGGAGCCGGGCCGTAGGAGCCGCGTGCGCAGTTCTCGAATTCGCCGTTCGCGGCAACCGTCACGTCGAAATGGCGGCTGGTTCCAGGCGTCATGACGGCGCCGGGAATCTGGCAGGACAGTGTGTTGGCCGGAACCGGTCCGCAAGTCCATTCCGCGCCGTCTGGGGTGACGGTCTGGATCTGGACCGGCGCTCCGCTGGCTATCAGCGTCGCGGCATCGTTGACCCGTACCGGACCGGTCGGGGCAGTGGTGCCGAGGCTGATGACGGTAATGCGGCAGGAAACGACCGCAGCACCGGCCAGCGAACCATTGCACACCTTGGTGATGCGCAGGGCCGGCGGGCCGCCATTCGGATGATGGATGCGTTCCTTGGCGCACGCCCTGTTGTTGGTGATGTCGTTCTCACCGGGAATAGCCTTCACCTCGGCGCAGTTCTCGACACGGTCGGGCCGGTAGTTGGCCAGCATCACCGCCCTGACGAAGATCGGCGTCGAGGCGCCAGGCAACAGCACGATGCCGGCATTGTCGCAGCGGAACTTGCCGGGACCGTTCGGTCCGCATGTCCATGGCGGCGTCGGGCCGAAGGTCGAGGATGCCGGCGCGCCGCCCGGATAGGTATCGACGACCGTCAGCGGCCCATTATAGGGGACGCTGCCATTGTTGATTATGTCGACCACGAAGGTGCAGACGCCATCGGCCGAACAGAATTCGGTGCGGGCGCGCTTCTTCAGGATCAGGTCGACCTTCTTCTCCACCGGCGGCCGGCAGTCGCGGTCACGATCGCCACGCCGGCAGACCGGGATCGAAGCACAGCCGCGATCGTCTTGCTGGCTGCCGAAAAGCGGCTTGCCGCTGGCATAATTGTAAGTGGCGCAGTTGCGCAAGACGCTGCCTCGCCAGCCTGCGGCCGGCTTGAAGCCGAGCTTGAGGTCGACAGAGGCACCCGGATTGAGCGTGGTCACCGGATGAGTGCAAATCATCGGGGTGGTTCCAGGCGCGCAGACCCAAGGCGGGTTCGGCCCTGAATCGAGGGTGGAGCCGGCCGGCAGGGTGACTTCGTCGAGCACGATCTTGCCGTGGTAGGGTGCATCGCCGACATTGGTGACCCTGATGGTGAAGTCGCAGCCGCCGCCGATCGTGCAACGTTGCACGTCGGCGCGCTTTTCGACTTTCAGATCCGGTTCCTTGTCCTTCGGCGGGCAGCGCTGATCACGCGGGATGACGATATCGATGGTCTGCGTGCAGCACAGGCCCCAGCCCTCCCTCGGGCCGGCATAGGTTTCGATACCGGTGACGATGATGTGGATGACGTCGCCGGGTGAAGCGCCGACGATCTTCCAATTGAGCACACCGCCGCCGGCCGGCACCAATTGCGTGTCGGGAATGATGGTGATGCCGGGTGTCGTCGTCGAAAGCTGCACCCATTTGCCAGCCATCTCTGGGCCGACCGGCATGTGGTAGATGAAGGCGCCGCCGCCGGGCACGCAATCGACCGTGCCGCGCTCCACCTTGAAGCATTCCTTGCCGGGAGGTGGAGGCGGCGGGTTGCACCTGCTGACGTCGATCTTGATCGACGTCTTTGCACCCGTGAGATAATTGCCGTCGTCCGGCTTGCCCGGGTCCTGCGACGGGATTTCGATGCCGGCGCCGCGTTCGCGGCTCACCTTGACCACGCCCTGGTTGTGAACGATCGTCGGCGACGGAAACGCCGCATGGTCGATCTTGGCGGTGATCTGGAACGTGATGACGCGCTCGTTCGCAGCGCCGATGCCGTCGAGATCGCTGGCGGAAATCCGGAAATCGGACACCGTCGCGGTATCGTCCGGGCCAGCCGAACTGCTGATCACAGCACCGGGCAGCGGTCCGCCGGACGCATCGGTGCCGTCGCCGGTCACATGCACGCCGACGATGCGCAGGCCGTGCGGGAGCTGGTCCCTGAAATCGAGCCTGACCTTTTTCAGCACGGCGGCGAGGCCGGGGCTGGCAAGACCCTGCGGATTGCCGCGCAAGCCAAAGCTCAGCGAGTATACGACATAGTCGCAGCCTCTCTGGGTGCCTTTCTTGGTGAACAAGGGCACGATCCGGCCCGGCTCCGGATTGACGGTGCGAGGATTGTCGAAATCGAGCCTGGTATCGGGAATGACAGTGACCGCATCGGCAGGCTTGGTCTTGGCCGGAGCAAGGTCTTCAGCGAAGCCTTGCAGCGGACTCAGCATGGCGACCGCGATACCGGCCGCCATCAGCCAGCGCACGCCGCGCCTGGCGAGTGACAGGGGTTTCATGATGGTCTCCATGACGAATGATTGTTTGCCGGTTGATTGGCTGCTTGTCGCAGGCGGGAAAAATGCGAGATTGCTCATCTTCCCCTCCTCACGGTTCGCAGCTGACGGCTGGGGTTCTGAGCGGCAAGGTCATCTTGCAGCAAGGGTAGTAGCCACCCTTGTCGGTATCGGACTGCCTGTAGAAGCAGAGCCCGACATCGACCGTATCGCCAGGGTAATGGCCGGTGATGCCGATCGTGTATGGCGCGCCGGGCGCATGCGACAGAGGTGAAGTCACCCCAACGCCAGGGGTCCTGGACAGAGCCCTGATCGAATCGCCGCCAAAGCCGGCATGGTCATGGAGATAGAGATCGGCCTCGAGGCCGGAGGGCGTGCAGAAATACCTGACATCCTCGACATCGAGGCAAGGAGGCAGATTGCCGGGGGGCGGAAAGTCCGGCGGATAGAACGGTGGCAGATAGCCGCCAGGCACCTGCTCGTAATAGCCGGCACGGCCTTCGCAGGGGCGCCAGACCTCGACGTCGCCGACATGGCCTTCGACTTCCGGGTCTTCGAAATAATTGTCGAAGTCGACGAACCACGAGCCGAAAGGCGGCATGTTGGCCGGCTTGGCCAGTGCCGTCGGCGTGATTTGCACGCCGTGCACGGCGAGCGGCCCGCCGGCTGCGAGTTGTTCGGCAAGCTCCGGGTTGTCGCGTAACTTGTCGCCGGTATCGACCAGCGTGTCGGTGCAGACGCCGGTATCGAGATTGCCTTCGGCATCGTAGCCATATTGCAGGTCGAGGCCGCCGGCTGACTGTCGGTTGTCTTGCGGGAAGCCGACCGCATATTCCTGCGGCACTTCCACCCAGGCCGATTCCGTCGCCGGATCGTCCGGATTTTCGCGCCAATAGCGGATGACCTCACCCTTGCCGGAATCGGCGAACTGGCTGTAGTCGTAGCGGTTCTCCACCGGGCCGCGCTGGGCCAGGTACATGAAGCCCTCGTTGTCGAAGGCGATGTCGGTGACCGCGTAATCCTTGTCGGCCTTGACCGTCAGTTCCCAGCGCGGGTCGCCGGCGAAACTGCCGTCGCCGGCAACGCCCACCGACCAGATCTCCGCCTTATCACCGACCGAATAGTAGAGCCGGCTGCCACGATAGGCGACCGACCAGACGCGGCGCTCGTCCTGCGTGTAGCCCCAGCTGTCGGGGTCCTCGCTGTCGAAGGCAGCACCCTGGATGTCAATCACCGAGCCGTCGTCGGCAAGGGCGGCAAGCCCGTGCGCCGGGCGGCCGGCTATACCGTGGTCGAACGCGTCGAGCAGCGCGCCATTGGCGTCGATGCGGTGGATGAGGCCGGTGTCGAGATCGCTGGCGAAGAACTGGCGGTGGATATTGTCGAAAGTGACGTCGCCGATGCCGGGACCGCTATTGGCGTCGATATCGGCGAATTTCGAGACGGCGCCGGTGATGCCGTCGATTTTCCAGATCGTTCCGGGGCCGCCGCCGTTTTCGGTGCCGAACTGGCCGTCCATGAAGACCGCGTCAGCCGTGCCGCGGCGCTGCCGCTCCGGCCGGCCGTCGGCGTCGCCGTCTGGCGTGACTATGCGGATGCCGTGCAGCGACGTGGCGCCGGCATAGAGGTTTGGAATGGCCGATGGAACGCCGTCGCGCACGCCGTCGTCGTAGGTGATGCCGAACACCTGGCCGATTTGCCCGGCCGTGACCTCGAACGGTGGCGGGGTGAAGACCAATTGGCCAGACGCCGGCCCGCCCAGCCTTGAGACGTCGAAGATGCGCAAGGTCGCGCGCGCCGTGTCGATGAAGGTTTCGTCGACGGGATCGACGCCCGGCGGCAGGCCTTCCTCGAAATTGGGAATGATGGTGCCGGAGAATCCGGTCATTGCCATCGAGCCGGGATAGATGATCCGGGTTTCCTGAGCCTGGGCCGAGCCACCGAGCCAGAGCCCAGTGGCGAGCGCCAAGATCGACAATCCGGTGGCAGCCTGGATGGCGCGGCGCAAACGGCCGGCACGAGAGCGCACGAACGCGCCGTGGTCGCAAGACATGGATCTCCCCCCACAGGTCATGGGAGAAACATCCGGTCCCGGCGCGCAAATCAGGGCAAGGCGCGGCGTTCCGGCACGTTCATCCCTGATCGAATTGTCTGCTTTCCTCAACGTCACGATACGCCTGCGTCCGCGCAGGGTCAACGGAACCAGCGAAAAGCCCAGCGCATCGACCCGGTCCCGAAGGCGATAGTCGCGCTGAGCTCCTGCTGTTCCCGGAGACCATGGAGCCTCTGGATCTGTGGTCATGGGGCTTTCCTTTCCGGGGCCGCACCACGCGGCACCTGAGCGTCAGTCGCGAGGTGAGGCGGAAAGGTTCATGGGCCGGGCCGGGCCGGGCTGGATCACGGCCGGAAAATACGGGCGTGCCGGTCCCGAATCCGATCAACCGCGATGAATGGTGAACGCCTTGCGCAGAATGCTTGCGCGCCACGCAGCCTGTTCTTATATACGCGCCAAGCCGTCCAGCGCCGAATGCCGGTTGCCGGAGCGGAATTTCTTGTGAACAGGGGCTTTCGTCGGAACGCCTGTACGGGTCCTGAGAGCCTGCTTAGCGGAGAGATTAGAGAAATGGCAAAAGTAATCGGTATCGATCTGGGAACAACCAACTCCTGTGTGGCCATCATGGACGGCAAGGAATCCAAGGTCATCGAGAATGCGGAAGGCGCGCGCACGACTCCTTCCATCGTCGCCATCAACAGCGACGGCGAGCGCCTTGTCGGCCAGCCGGCCAAGCGCCAGGCGGTCACCAATCCTGAGAACACCATTTTCGCGGTCAAGCGCCTGATCGGCCGCCGCTACGACGATCCGGTGACGGAGAAGGACAAGAAGCTTGTCCCCTACAAGATCGTCAAGGGCGACAATGGCGACGCCTGGGTCGAGGCCGGCGGCAAGAAGCAGTCGCCTAGCCAGATCTCGGCGATGATCCTGCAGAAGATGAAGGAAACGGCGGAGGCCTATCTCGGCGAGAAGGTCGAGAAGGCGGTCATCACCGTTCCGGCCTATTTCAATGACGCCCAGCGCCAGGCGACCAAGGATGCCGGCAAGATCGCCGGCCTCGAAGTGCTGCGCATCATCAACGAGCCAACGGCGGCAGCGCTTGCCTATGGACTGGACAAGAAGGAAGGCAAGACGATTGCCGTCTATGACCTTGGCGGCGGCACGTTCGATATTTCGGTGCTCGAAATCGGCGACGGCGTGTTCGAGGTGAAGTCGACCAATGGCGACACCTTCCTCGGCGGCGAGGATTTCGACATGCGTCTGGTCGAATATCTGGCGGCCGAGTTCAAGAAGGAACAGGGCATCGACCTGCGGAACGACAAGCTCGCCCTTCAGCGCCTCAAGGAAGCGGCTGAAAAGGCCAAGATCGAGCTGTCGTCCACCACGCAGACCGAGATCAACCTGCCCTTCATCACCGCCGATGCCACCGGCCCCAAGCACCTGACGCTGAAGCTGACGCGGGCGAAGTTCGAGAGCCTGGTCGAGGATCTCGTCCAGCGCACGATCGATCCTTGCAAGGCGGCGCTCAAGGATGCCGGCCTGAAGGCCGGCGAAATCGACGAAGTCGTCCTGGTCGGCGGCATGACCCGTATGCCCAAGATCCAGGAGATCGTGAAGCAGTTCTTCGGCAAGGAGCCGCACAAGGGCGTCAACCCGGATGAGGTCGTCGCGTTGGGCGCCGCTATCCAGGCCGGCGTGCTGCAGGGCGACGTCAAGGACGTGCTGCTGCTCGACGTGACGCCGTTGTCGCTCGGCATCGAGACGCTGGGCGGCGTGTTCACGCGGCTGATCGAACGCAACACGACGATTCCGACAAAGAAGAGCCAGGTGTTCTCCACGGCCGAGGATTCGCAGTCGGCGGTGACCATCCGCGTCTTCCAGGGCGAGCGTGAAATGGCCGCCGACAACAAGGCGCTCGGCCAGTTCGATCTGGTCGGCATCCCACCTGCGCCGCGCGGCGTGCCGCAGATCGAGGTCACCTTCGACATCGACGCCAACGGCATCGTCAACGTCTCGGCCAAGGACAAGGGCACCGGCAAGGAGCACCAGATCCGCATCCAGGCGTCCGGCGGCCTTTCGGACGCCGACATCGAGAAGATGGTCAAGGACGCCGAGGCCAATGCCGAAGCCGACAAGAAGCGGCGCGCGCTGGTCGAGGCCCGCAACCAGGCCGAGGCGCTGGTGCATTCCTCGGAGAAATCTCTGAAGGAATACGGCGAGAAGGTTTCCGAGGCCGACCGCACGGCGATCGCCGATGCGATCGCGGCGCTGAAGACCGCTGCCGAAGGCGACGATGTGACCGAGATCGAGGCCAAGACGCAGACGCTCGCCGAAGTCTCGATGAAGCTCGGCCAGGCCATGTACGAGGCTTCGCAGAAGGAAGCCGCCGAGGCCGACGCCAAGGCTGATGCCGCCAAGGACAGTGACGTCGTCGATGCCGACTTCGAGGAAATCGACGAAGACGACGAGAAGAAGAAGTCGGCCTGAACCGCCTGACGGTACAGGTAAGGGAAAAAGCCCGGCGCACAGCCGGGCTTTTTTGCAACCCTTTGCCGGAAAAACGCTGAGCTGCCCGAAAAAATGCGGACAAAGCCTCGTAGACACTGGCATCGCGGCTCCATCACACCTAAATCGGAACAGCGTGCCGGCAAACGACGCAACGATGCTTCAAGACGTTGACTATCCGGACTGCGGGAAAACATGAAAGCTGATTTTTACGAAACGCTAGGCGTGCAAAAGGGCGCCGACGAGAAGGAGCTCAAGAGCGCTTTTCGCAAGCTCGCCATGCAGTTCCATCCCGACCGCAACCCAGGCGACCATGCCTGCGAGCACAAGTTCAAGGAAATCAACGAAGCCTACGAGACACTGAAGGACCCGCAGAAGCGCGCCGCCTATGATCGCTTCGGCCACGCCGCCTTCGAGCACGGCGGTATGAATGGCGGGGCGCAAGGCTTTGGCGCCGGCGGCTTCGCCGACATTTTCGAAGACATTTTCGGCGACATGATGGGCGGGCGCCAGCGCCGCTCGTCCGGCGGACGCGAGCGCGGCGCCGACCTGCGCTACAATATGGAAATTACGCTGGAAGAGGCATTTTCCGGCAAGACCGCGCAGATTCGGGTGCCAGCCTCGATTTCCTGCTCGGAATGCTCGGGCAGCGGCGCCAAGCCTGGCACCCAGCCCGTCACCTGCTCGATGTGCAACGGCCACGGCAAGGTGCGCGCCACGCAAGGCTTCTTCTCGATCGAGCGCACCTGCCCGCAATGCCAGGGGCGCGGCCAGACCATCAAGGATCCGTGCCCGAAATGCGCCGGCCAAGGCCGTGTCACCGAGGAGCGCTCGCTGTCGGTAAACATCCCTGCCGGCATCGAGGATGGCACCCGCATCCGGCTGGCCAATGAGGGCGAGGCTGGCCTGCGCGGCGGCCCGTCGGGCGATCTCTACATCTTCCTCGCGGTCAAGCCGCACGAATTCTTCCAGCGCGACGGGGCCGATCTTTATTGCAAGGTGCCGATCTCGATGACGACAGCAGCGCTTGGCGGCTCGTTCGAGGTGACGACACTGGACGGTACCCAGACGAAGGTGAAGGTGCCGGAAGGCACCCAGAACGGTCGCCAGTTCCGCCTCAAGGGCAAGGGCATGCCTGTGCTGCGCCAGCCTAATATCGGCGACCTCTACATCCAGACCGTGGTTGAGACGCCGCAGAACCTTTCGCGCCGTCAGCGCGAATTGCTGGAGGAATTCGAGCAGCTTTCCTCAAAGGACAATTCGCCTCAGTCGAGCGGATTTTTCGCCCGCATGAAAGACTTTTTCGAAACGTTCGGCGAGCACTGAAGCTGATCCCTGGAAAACGCTTCCCGAGCGTCATCAACACCTTATCCGGGGATTCGCCTTGTCTTGCACCTCGTAACTGTTAAGTAGCATGCGAGGGAGCGTTGAGGAGGACTTTCAATGACGCGTAGTCCCGGACTGCGAAAGACGCTGGCGGAAAAGTTCGACGACGAGCTGAAGTTCTTCAAGGGCTGGATCGACAAGCCGAAGGCGGTCGGTTCGATCGTCCCGACCAGTTCCATCACCGCAGGCAAGATGGCCTCGATCGTCGATCCGACATCCGGCCTGCCGGTGCTCGAGGTCGGGCCCGGTACAGGCGTCATCACACGCGCCATCCTCGCCCAGGGCATTAAGCCTGAGAATCTCTACGCGGTCGAATATTCCACTGATTTCGTGCGCCATCTGCGCCAGCTTTATCCAGGCGTCAACGTCATCGAGGGCGACGCCTTCAATCTCGACGCGACGCTTGGCGACAAGCGCGACCTGATCTTCGATTCCGTGATATCGGGCGTGCCGCTGCTCAATTTCCCTGTCGCCCAGCGCATCGCCTATGTCGAGAGCCTGCTCGACCGTATCCCGGCGGGCCGGCCGATCGTGCAGCTGACTTACGGGCCGCTGTCGCCGATCCCGCCGGGCCGCGGCGACTATACGGTCGAGCATTTCCATTTCGTCATCCGCAACATTCCGCCGACGCAGCTTTGGATCTACCGACGCGGGGCCGCATGAATTGAAGCGTTGGGTTTGAATAGCACTTGTCTTATACCCATCGGGTGACAAGGCAGACCCATGGCTGTGATCCCGAAAATTCTCGTCGTCGCCGGTTCGGTGCGCAGCGGCGCCTATAGCGGCAGGACCGCCGACGTGGCACAGAAGGAACTTGCCATGCAGGGCGCCGAGGTGACCCGCATCTCGCTCGCCGACTATCCGCTGCCGATCCTCGACCAGGATTTGGAAAAGGAAGAAGGCATTCCCGACAATGCTTTCAAGCTCGGCCGGATGATCGCCGCCCATGACGGGCTGCTGATCGCGACGCCCGAATATAACGGCTCCATTCCACCGTTGCTCAAGAACAGCATCGACTGGGTGAGCCAGCTGCGCAAGGATGGCGGCCGGACGTTCAGGCCGCTTGCCGGCAAGGTCGCCGGCCTCTGCTCGTCTTCCAACGGACCCTTCGGCGGGATACGCTGCATCAACCATCTGCGCGCCGTTCTGGTACGCTGCCGGATGGAGGTGGTGACACCGGAATGCTCGGTGCCGGAGGGCGGCAACGCCTTCGACGACGAGGGCAAGTTCCGGGACGAGAGACTACGCCAATCGATGGAGCACCTATGCCGAACGCTGATCGAAACCTCGCGCATGCTGTCGACGCGGATCGAGGCATGATCCCGGACGCCGCGCATGCCGACACGATGCAGGAAAGGCTGATCGTCGGCCTCGACCTGCCGACGCTGAAGGAAGCCGAGAAAGCGGTGCGCGAGCTCGACGGGATCGTCTCCTTCTACAAGATCGGTTACCAGCTCGCCTTTGCCGGCGGGCTCGACTTCGCCCGCGAGCTGGCCAGCGGCGGCACCAGGATCTTTCTCGACATGAAGCTGCTCGACATCGACAACACGGTGGCCAAGGGGGTCGAAAACATCGCCAGGATGGGCATGAGCATGCTGACCATCCATGCCTATCCGAAGACGATGAAGGCGGCGGTCGAGGCTGCCAGGGGCAGCGACCTTTGCCTGCTCGGGGTCACCGTGCTGACCTCGATGGACGAGCAGGACGTGATCGACGCCGGCTATGAATATGATCCGCATACACTGGTGCTGAGGCGCTCCGAGCAGGCGCTGCATGCCGGCATGGGCGGCATCGTCTGCTCGGCCGAGGAAGCTGAGGCGGTGCGCCGCATCGTCGGCCCCGCCCTGGCGGTTGTGACGCCGGGAATCCGGCCGAAGGGCAGCGACCATGGCGACCAGAAACGCGTGGTGACGCCGGCGCAGGCGATCCGCAACGGCTCCAGCCACCTCGTCGTCGGCCGGCCGATCGTCGGTGCGGCCGACAGGCGGGCGGCAGCGGAAGCGATCCTCGATGAAATGCGCTCGGCCTGAGGACCAATTCCGAAACTTGCTCCGGCGGCCGTCTGACGGCGTTTTCTCCGCTTCCGGTGCTCACGTACTTTAAGTGCGCTCCGCTCCGGTTCTCGAAAACACCCCCAGCCATCTCACCGGAGCGACTTTCAAAATCGGTCCGCGCACGGCCAAAACCAGGAGAAATACCATGCCCAAGGGATACTGGATCGCTCGCGTCGACGTGCGCGATGCGGAAGGCTACAAGGACTATGTCGCAGCTGCCAAACCGGCCTTCGACCGCTTCGGCGCCAAGTTCCTGGCGCGCGGCGGCGCGCATGAGAAAGCCGAGGGGCCGGGCCGCGACCGCAACGTGATCATCGAGTTTCCGTCGCTTGCGGCGGCGCATGACTGCTACCACTCGCCCGAATACCAGCGCGCCGTCGCGATCCGCCAGAAGGTGGCCGAGGGCGAAATCGTGCTGGTCGAGGGGATTTAGGCGAGAAGCCGGTTCGCCGCTGCCTCCGCCATCGCATCGGCGAGGCTCAAGCCCCATTGCTGGCGACAGTAATCGCGGAAATCGAAGCAGGGCAGGCCGGGGCAGACCTCGAACTCGATGAGGTGGACGCTGTCGTCGGCTTCGACCCGGAAATCGATGGAAAACACATCCCGCAGGCCAAGCCCGACCATCAGGCGTTCGGCGATGCGACGGATTCTTGCGTCGGCTTCAGGCTGGCTGCCGGCGACCGGCAGCAGCACCGGCTCGGTATATTTTCCCGCAGCTTTCGCCGCTGCGCCGGTATCGCCGTAAAGCGCCAGGCTGTCCTGCATGGTCTGGAAATCGCCGCCCGAATCGACAAAGGCGATGCCCAGCGCCTCGACGCCGGTATCCGGCCTCAATCCGAGAAAACTGGCGCGCGCGTTGCGGCCGGCGACATAGGGCTGGACGATGACATCGTCGCCATAGGCGGCGAAGACGCGCCGGCTAAGCTCCAGCGCGTGGCCGAGATCGTGGCAGTGCGAATCCGGCCAGATGCCGATCTTGGCGCCGAGCCGGTTCGGCTTGACGAACCAGCCGGCGGGCGAGGCCGGTGGCGCGACCAGCCAGGCGCCGTCACGGGCAAGGCCCGCCTGCGGCACCGGCAGGCCAAGCGCGCCGAGCACGGCGCCGGACCGGAACTTGTCCTGACAGAGCGCGAACAGCGCATCGTCGGCGCCGATCGTCTTGAGGCCATTCAGCCGTGCCAGAGCCGGTGCGGCGCCGCCGCGGAAATAGGCGACGCCGTCGGTCAGCGTCCAGACAAGCGTGGTGTTCGGGTCCTCGCCGGCGAGAACGCTTGCGGCGTCGTCGAGCGTCACCGGCGCAAACGACAGGCCGCGCTTTTGGCAAGCGGCGGCAAGTGCGTCGAATTCAGCAGCGATGTCGGTCGATTGCGCCAGATAGGAGGCGATTTCGGCGGCACGCTCCGGCACGTGGTTATCGGCGACCAGCCGATCGAAGCAAGCCTTTTCCGGCTCGTAGACAAGGATCAGCTTGGGCTCGCGGCTTGACATGATCGAAACGATTTCCCGGCAGCACGATTGCCTAAAGCAATTCCAGGAAAAGTGTGAAACGGTTTTCCGTCCGGAATTGCGTCAAAACAATGAGATAGAGCGCTTCAGCGTTCCCGCGAAACGATGAAGCGTTCAAGCATCGCACGGCGAGCGCATTCGGCTTTCGCGGAACCGACGTCAGCTGGACGCCTGCACGACAGTGCTAGATATGGGTCTAGCCAATCAGCACGCGCGGCTCGAAGCGACCATTGACTGGAATGTCGAGCATAAATGTCATGCCGGCTTGCGGGTCGAGCAGGCGCTGCTTCTCGCTCTTGCCCGACCAGGCGGAGGTGACCGCCAGCCGGTCGGCGTTCCTGCCGACGAAAGCTGGACAGGACGGTTGCGTCGCCGGCATCGCCACCGAACGGACAAGCTTGCCGTCGGGTCCATAGGCTTCGACGACGCTGCCGCCCCAGCAGGCGTTCCACAATATGCCGTCACGGTCGAGCACCGAACCATCGATATAGCCCTTGGCCGAACGGTGGTCGACGAAGACCTTCGGTTCGCCAACCGGCAGTCCGGTCACCGGATCGCAGCCGACGCGCATCAACAGCCCGGTGCTGGTGTCGGTGTAATAGGCGATCGTCCCATCCTCGGAAAAGCAGATCGAATTGGGCACCGTGACGTCGGCATAGAGCCGGCGCAGCTCGCCCTTGAAGAACCAGTAGATCGAACCGGCACCCTTCTCCTCGCCCTTGCCCATGGTGCCGACCCACAGCGCGCCGCAAGGGTGAACGCGTGAATCGTTCGAGCGGGTGACCGTATTGTCGGCCTCGATCGGCGTGTGCAGCGTCAGCTTGCCGGTCGCGACGTCGCGGACATGCAGACCGGTCTCGGTGGCGATCAGCTGGCGTTGGTCGTCGATGATGCAGATGGCGCTGGCCATCTGACCGAGCTCGTGGATTTTGACGGCACCGCCCGACAGGCGCTGTTCGAGGAGCTGGCCGTTGACGATGTCGAACCAGTAGAGCGTGTCGGTGGCAGGGTCATAGCTTGGTCCCTCGCCGAGTTGGCAGACATGGTCGGAAAAAACCGAAACAATGGTCTCGCTCATTATGCCACTCCAAACGCCGCGTCCCAGGCCTGAACTGCGGCTTTCGCTCGCGCTGCCACTTCGTCGACGCTCGTGCCCGGCTTGAACAGGCTGGAGCCAAGACCGAAGACGCTGACGCCGGCTGCCTTGTAGCCGGCAAAATCCTTATCTGAAACGCCGCCGACCGCGCCGACCAGCACACTGGCAGGCAGCACCGCGCGCATCGCCGAAATGCCTGCCGCGCCAAGCACGCTCGCCGGGAAGAATTTCAATGCCGAGGCGCCAAGCCGGATTGCTTGAAATGCCTCGGTCGGCGTGAACACGCCGGGCATCGTTACCATGCCGTAGTGCATGGCCCGGCCCATGACCTCGGCATCGATATTGGGGCTGACCAGGAGCCGCCCGCCGGCCTTGTGCAGGCCGTCGACATCGGCGGCGCTGAGCACCGTGCCGGCACCGACCAAGGCTGTTGGAGGAAGCGCTCCGACAATGCTGGCGATGGAGGCGTAAGGATCGGGCGAGTTGAGCGGCACCTCGATCGCTTCGATACCGGCGCCGAAGATCGCCTGGCCGATCGCCACCGCCTCGCTTGGCTTGAGGCCACGCAGGATGGCGACCAGACCCCGCTCGAGCTTTGGAAAAGGTGCGGTTTCGGTCATGCGGCAACTCCATTTCCAGCGATCATGCCATTTTCGCGCGCGGCTTCAGCAAGACCGGCACGCACCGCCTCGTCGGCGTCGACCACCCTGACCGCGAGCCCGGCAAGGCCGAGCGCCTCGGCATAGAGCTTGCCGAGTGCGCCCGACGCGATCAGCACGACGGGCACGGCCCCATAACGGCGATTTGCCGAAGCGATCTCGCCGCCGATCAGCAGGCCGGACAGGCACGCGGCGGCATCCTCGGGCTTCAGATCCTGCAGCAGGCTGGCGGCGCGGATCGAGAACAGTCTTGAACCGATGTCACCGCCTTCGGCCAACGCCTTCAGGCACCACTCCCGGAAAAATGGATTTTCGGCGGCAACCGGCTTCGGCGGCTCGCCCAGCGAATGGCGCAGGATCGAGTGCGCGGCCAGCACCGAAAACAGCTCGCCGGTCGGCCAGGTGCCGAAACCGGCAACAGAGCCGTCCTCGACCAGCACCCATTTGGAATGGGTGCCAGGCATGCAGACGAGATGGCGTCCCTTTGCCGGCAAACCGGCGCCGGCAAGCTGCGTCTCCTCGCCGCGCATGACATCCGGGGCGTCGGCCAGACGCTGGGCAAGGCCAGGCACGATGCGGATGTCGCGGCGCTGGCCGGGGATGCGGGCAGCGCCGGCGAGAATAGCGCCGATCGGCGCCGGCACGCTGACATAGGGCGCCTCCAGCCAGCCCTGGCGCGAACCGGCCATGCCGCAAATGATGACCGGCAGCGCCTCGGCTGCGCCCAGGGCAGCCAGATGCCCTTCGAGAATGGACGAAAATCCTTTAGCCTGGGCGGTGATCAGCCCGTCATCGCCGCGCCGCTCGGCGAGAACCTTGCCGGCGCCGTCGAGCAGCCAGACCCTCATACGGGTGGTGCCCCAGTCGACGGCCGCGACGGAAGCTGCCTTGCTCGATGAGATCACAGGAACCCCCCATCGACGATCAGCATCTGCGCGGTCAGCATGCGTGAGGCATCCGACGCCAGGAACAGCACAGTGCCGACAATGTCTTCCGGCTGCATCACCTCTTTGATGCACTGTTTGGCGACATGAGCGGCGAGCGCTTCTTCGGTGACCCAGAGCTTTCTCTGCCGCTCGGTGATTACCCAGCCGGGCGCGATCGCGTTGACACGGATGCCGTCGACGCCGAGCTTGCCGGCAAGACCCTTTGTGAGGCCGACGATGCCGGCCTTGGCGGCGGTGTAGGCCGGCATATCGGGATGGTTGATGAGAAACGAGGTCGAGGTGAAGTTGATGATCGAGCCGCCGCCGGCCCGCTTCATGCCCGGCGCCACCGCCTGTGCGCTGAAGAAATGCGGGCGCAGGTTGATGGCATGATTGTTGTCCCAGAACTCCACCGTGACGTCTTCCACGGCATGACGGTCATCCTGCGCGGCATTGTTGACCAGCACGGTCACGTCGCCATGCGCCTCTGCAGCTTTGGCCGCCGATAGCCGCAACGCCTCGATGTCGCGTATGTCGGTCTTGAGATAAAGCGGCCGCCGGCCCAGCTCCTTCTCTAACCGATCGGCCAGCGCCACACTCGGACGGTCCGCGATATCGATGAAGGCGACCTTTGCCCCCTGGCGGATAAATCCCTCGGTCAAGGCGGCGCCAATGCCGGAGCCGCCGCCGGTGATGAGCACCGAAGCGCCTTCGAGGTCGGCAAAGCGCGCCGATGGCATCATGAATTCTCTCCCGGTCCAATAATCGCAGTCGGCCGGCGCGCATCCTATCCAGCCGTGTCGGGTGGGCAAGGGCGAAAGAGTGGATTGTCAGGACTTACGTCCGACAAAAGGCCGCACGGGCCGCCGATCGATCAGCTGCCCAGCCGGACGCGGTACAATTCGACGGCGGCTCCGCTGGTCCCGGCAACCGGCTCAAGCCATTCCGGCACGCTGCCGCGCATCAGCCCGGCAAGAAAGCCTGCCGGCGCCTCGGCTGCGAGGAGCTTGCTTTCGGCGCTGCCGGGGCACAGCGCGACGAGGCCGACGTGATGATCCGCCAGGATGGTCCTGGCATCCGCATCGGACCCAAGGAAGGCATCGAGCGCCAGCAGGTTGCCGGCGACGTTGCGATGATAGGGCCCGGCGAAGACGTGATGTCCGGAATAGGCCAGGATCGGCGATCCGAGATTGGAAATTGCCAGTATGGTGGTGCCTGGCAGGCGGCCAAGCGCCGCAAAGGAGGCCATGCGCTGGCAAGCGACATCGGCGCCGTCGCCATTATCGGCGGCGGTACTGCTGTCCTCGAAGGCGACCGAGGTTGCCGCGGCAGCCCCAGTCCAGACGGCATTCACCGAAACCAGCCAGACGGCGGCCATGCGCAGCGCCACGCTGCGCGACGGGCTGACCTCGGCCCGTTGACGCCATTTGGCAATCCAGGCGGCAAGCGGGACGACAGCGAAGGCGATCGAGAATGTCGAACCGCGCACCTGCCAAGCACTGACGATGAAGGCCACGACAAGCAGCGCGCCGACAAGGCTGTCCTGCCGCCGCCAGCCGCCACGGCCAAGGCGAAGCGCCATCAGCACGAGCGCGATGAGCGGCGTGGCATAGCGCGCCACCACCCCGGCCGGATCTTCAGCGACCAGCTTGAACAGCGATTGCGCCTCGTCGATGTGATCAAGCCATAGCTCCTTGAGGCGCGGATCGAGGTTGGCGTAGGGCGCTGCCAGGCATTGTGGGAACAAAAGGACGACGAGAGCGGCCAATATCAGGGCAAGCAGGCCAAGCGAGGCGAACCGCCGTTGGCGCGTGCGGCCGGCGGGCTCGATCGACGCTATCGCCGCAAGGCCGGTTCCGGCAATCGCTGCGACGACCAACTGCACGGCCGAGAAGGCGTCGCATTGCGCCTGACCCCAGGCGGACCACGGGATGGTGACGACAAAGACGAGGGCGGAGACGCCGGCAAAGCCGAGGCCGAAATCCCTGGCAATCGACCTCTCGCCATCGGCGTCGAGGGCAAACAGCGTGGCGACTGAGGCGCCGATGGTGGCGACATAAGGCGCGGTTTCCATGCCGACGGCCAGCATCAATCCGGCGCACAGGCCGGAGAGCAATGCCGCCGGCCTGCGCCTTGGCGCTTCAAGCAACAGGCTCAGGCTGGCCATGCTCAGCATCAGCTGGACATTGTGGTGATCGAGCGCGCCAGGCGAAAAAATGCCGAGGAAATACAGTGCGGCAGCGCCGATCACGACAGCGGGCAGCACGGCGCTGTCACCGGCAAAGCTGCGCGCGGCGCGAGCCGTGAAAAATACGGTCAGGCAGAAGAGCAGCGCCGGCCACAGCACTTGCGCAACATTCTCGGCAAAGGCCGCGCTGCCGGTCAGGGCCGATACGGCGATGATGATGGCGGCGATCGGCGCATCGACCAGCCGCGACCAATGCATGACGAAACCGCCTTCCAGGCCCATCCTGTACTGGTGGAGATCGAACCAGCTTTGGCCGGCCAGCATGTCGCGAACTTCGACGAGGCGCAGCAGATTGTCGTTGTCGCCGCCGGCATTGGTCAGTGCCGGGAAGCCGGCAAAGGCATTGACGGCAAGCGCCAGCAGCGTGGCAAGCAGCGCCAGCGCGATATCGGACCTCCAAATGGAGGCGCCATCGTCGGCTGTGCTCATATCAGGACCTTTGGAAGGAATACGGTGCGGTTTAAACCTAGCCTTAACAGCTTCAATAAATAGTAAAGCCGCCCGAGCGAGGCCGGCGCTTGAGTGGTCAGGGGCCTCACAGGGCATCCGGAGACGAAAATGCCACAAGAAGTGCGCCATGAGCCGAGCATCGCCGTGCTCCTGCCTTGCTACAATGAAGAGCTGACGATCGGCGAAGTGGTGCGGCGCTTTCGCGAAACGCTGCCTGCCGCCGCGATCTATGTCTACGACAACAATTCGCGCGACCTGACGGCGCTCCGAGCCCGCGCCGCCGGCGCCATCGTGGTGCGCGAGCCGCGCCAGGGCAAAGGCAATGTCGTGCGCCGCATGTTCGCCGACATCGAGGCCGACATCTACCTGATGGCCGACGGCGACGGCACCTATGCGCCGGAGGACGCGCCACAACTGATCAACACGCTGCTGACCGAGCGCTCCGACATGGTGGTGGGCACCAGGCGCGGCGTCGTCAACGACGCCGGCAGGACAGGCCACGCCTTCGGCAACCGCATCTTCAACAGCCTCTACAAACGTTTGTTCGGCTCGGACTTTACCGATATCTTCTCGGGTTACCGCGCCTTCACCAGGCGCTTCGTCAAGAGTTTTCCCGCCGTTTCCGGCGGTTTCGAGATCGAGACCGAAATGTCGGTGCACGCCTCGCAGCTCAAATTGCCGGTCAGCGAGATCGGACTCGACTATGGCCGCCGGCCGGAAGGCTCCTCGTCGAAGCTGTCGACCTTTCGCGACGGCGCGAAGATCCTGTGGATGTTCGCCATGCTGATGAAGGAGACGCAGCCGCTGCGTTTCTTCGGCGCTTTTTCGGTGTTCTTCCTGGCATCAAGCCTGTTTCTGATGGCGCCGGTGCTGATCGAGTTCGCCGAAACCGGGCTTGTGCCGCGCATGCCGACGTGGGTGCTGTCGGTCGGGCTGCTGCTGCTGTCGATGCTGGCGGCGGTGACCGGGGTAATCCTCGATTCGGTGTCGCGCGGCCGGGCCGAGCAGAAGCGCATCTTCTATCTGTCGATGCCTTCCGGCCGCGTCGAACGCGAACGCGCAAGTGCGCTCGCGACTTTGAAGACCGGACCGCGCAAGACCCCGCGGGCGGCTTAGAGCCCTAAATGGGACGCCTCGCCCGCTTCATTGTCGCCGGCGGCATCGGCTTCGTCGCCGACGCGGCGGCGCTTTGGCTGGTGTTGGCGATAGCGCCGCTTGGCCCCTTCGCGGCTCGCATCATCTCGATCGGTTTTGCCCTGTCCGTCACCTGGCTGATCAACCGCCATCTGACCTTCTCGCCTTCCAGCCGCGGCGTCGCGCAAGAGGGCGCCCGCTATGGCGGCGTCGGCATTGCCACCAGCGTCGTCAATTATCTCGTCTATTGCGCCATGCTGTTCGCACTGCCGATGGTGTCGCCGCTCATAGCCCTTGCGGTCGCCTCGCTGGTCGCCATGGCACTGTCCTTCCTCGGCTATTCCAAGCTGGTCTTCGACCGCTGAGAACTATCGCGTCGAGGTCTGCGCCAAGCGAAGCGCAGCCTCATCGTGACCTTGGCCGATTGGCAGAAGCCGCCGATTTCCTTATATCGCTGTCGTCGATGCATCGGCCCGAAAATCGGAATCGATTTTCGGAAAGCACGATGCATGGATTCAAAAAATGTTGGAGCGTACTTTGTGCGTCCAAGTGGATCGCTCCAAGTGCGCCGGAGAGCTGCCATGCCCCTGAAAGTCGCCGTCCAGATGGACCACATCTCCACCGTGTCGGTAGCCGGCGACACGTCGTTTGCGCTGTCGCTGGAGGCGCAGCGGCGCGGCCACCAGTTGTTCCACTACACGCCCGACCGGCTGTCGCTGCGCGACGGCAAGGTGTTTGCCCGTATCGAGGCGATGCAGGTTCGCGACGAGAAGGGCAATCATTATTCGCTGGGCGAAGAAGTCCGCACCGATCTTTCGGAGATGGACGTCATCCTTTTGCGGCAGGATCCACCCTTCGACATGAATTACATCACCACCACGCATATCCTCGAGCGCATCCATCCGAAGACCCTCGTGGTCAACGACCCTGCCTGGGTGCGCAACAGCCCGGAAAAGATCTTCGTCACTGAATTTCCCGACCTGATGCCGGACACGCTGATCACCAAGGACCCGCTCGAGGTCGCAGCCTTCCGCAAGGAGTTCGGCGATATCATCGTCAAACCGCTCTACGGCAATGGCGGCGCCGGCATCTTCCACCTGCACGAGGCCGACCGCAACCTCGCCTCGCTGCTCGAAATGTTCGGCCAGTTGTTCCGCGAACCCTACATCGTGCAGCGCTACCTCAAGGAGGTGCGGGCTGGCGACAAGCGCATCATCCTGATTGACGGCGAGCCTGTCGGCGCCATCAACCGCGTGCCGGCCGAGCACGATTCGCGCTCCAACATGCATGTCGGCGGCCGCGCCGAAAAAACCGAATTGACGGAACGCGAACGCGAGATCTGCGCCCGCATCGGTCCCGCGCTGAAGGAGCGCGGCTTCATCCTCGTCGGCATCGACGTCATCGGCGACTACATGACCGAGATCAACGTGACCTCACCGACCGGCATACGCGAAGTGCAGCGCTTCGGCGGCGCCGACATCGCCAGCCTGTTCTGGGATGCCGTCGAGGAGAAGCGCAACTAGCCTCGCTTCGCGAGCGGCCGCGTTGCAAACCATTGCAGCCGTTGCGCTCAGCTGTTCCCCAAATGTTCTTGCCTTCGCCGGAAATCTGTGGTTGTCTCGGGTGACGCCTTCGCGGCATGATCGCAAAGGCTTGGGGCAAAAGCCTGCATCCGGGGTGAAGACATGGTGGCGCGGGTTCGCACGGTTGCTTTCCAGGGCATCGAGGCCGTGCCGGTCGACGTGCAGGTGATGATCGCGCCGGGCAAGGTCAACATGCACATCGTCGGGCTGGCCGACAAGGCTGTAGCCGAAAGCCGCGAGCGGGTGCAGGCAGCACTTCATGCATCCGGCCTGTCGATGCCGTCGAAGAAGGTCACCGTCAATCTGGCGCCGGCCGACCTGCCCAAGGAAGGCAGCCATTACGATCTGCCGATCGCCCTCGGTCTGATGGCGGCGCTCGGCGCCATTCCGGGCGACATGCTGGCCGGCTATGTCGTGCTTGGCGAATTGTCGCTCGACGGCACCATCGCCGCGGTGGCTGGCGCGCTGCCGGCGGCGATCGGTGCCAACGCCGAAGGCAAGGGCTTGATCTGCCCGTTCGCCTGCGGGCCGGAAGCGGCCTGGGCCGGCAAGGATTTCGACATACTGGCGCCGCGCAGCCTGATCGCCATCGCCAATCATTTTCGCGGCACGCAGGTTCTGTCGCGGCCGGAAGCCGGCATCCATGCCTCGGCGCGCGACCTGCCCGACCTTGCCGACATCAAGGGCCAGGAGACCGCCAAGCGGGCGCTGGAGGTGGCGGCGGCCGGCGGCCACAATCTTCTGATGGTCGGACCGCCGGGGTCGGGAAAGTCGATGCTGGCGCAGCGGCTGCCGTCGATCCTGCCGCCGCTGGCACCCAGGGAATTGCTCGAAGTCTCGATGATCGCCTCGGTGGCCGGAGAACTCGGCGAAGGAAAACTCACAGACCGGCGGCCGTTCCGCGCGCCGCACCATTCGGCCTCGATGGCGGCGATGGTCGGCGGCGGCCTGCGCGTGCGGCCGGGCGAGGCCTCGCTTGCCCATCACGGCGTGCTGTTCCTCGACGAGTTTCCCGAATTCTCGCCGCAGGCGCTCGATGCGTTGCGCCAGCCGCTCGAGACCGGCGACTGCATGATCGCCCGGGCCAATCATCGCGTCACCTACCCGGCGCGTATCCAGCTGGTCGCGGCGATGAACCCGTGCCGCTGCGGCATGGCCGGCGAGCCTGGCTATCGCTGCCTGCGCGGCGACCGCTGCCGCACCGACTACCAGGCGCGCATTTCCGGCCCGCTGCTCGATCGCATCGATCTCAGGATCGAGGTGCCGGCGGTCTCGGCCAGCGATCTGATCCGGCCGGACCGGGCGGAGAAAAGTGCCGCCGTCGCACTACGTGTTGCCCGCGCCCGTACGATCCAGCGAGAGCGCTTCGAGCGGCTCGGCGCGACCTCCGCCACCACCAACGCGCATTGCTCGCCGTCAGTCATCGAGGAGATCGCCATGCCCGACGCCGCCGGCCTGTCGCTGCTGAGGGATGCCAGCGAAAAGCTCGGCTTTTCCGCACGAGCTTATCACCGCGTCTTGAAGGTGGCGCGGACCCTGGCCGATCTCGAGACCAGCGAGACGGTCGGCCGCATCCATCTGGCCGAAGCGATTTCCTACCGCATGAGCTCGGAACGGATGGCACAGGCGGCGTGACGTTCCCCTCCCCCTTGAGGGGAGGGTGGCCGCGAAGCGGCCGGGTGGGGTCGCCGGTGAGACGCTCGGCCTGTCGCATTTCGAAACCGACCGAGGTGCGGAGCGTTGCGATGCTCCTCCTAAGGCGCACCGTCAGAATTGGGTTGGCGCACTGCGTTGGCGACCCCACCCGGCCCTTCGGGCCACCCTCCCCTCAAGGGGGAGGGGGACGCCGGCGCTTACCCTTGGCCGGCGTGCATCGTGCTTTCGGTTCAGCCGTTATCCCGCGCCTTCAGCTCCAGCCGCCGTGCGTGCAGCACCGGCTCGGTGTAGCCGTTGGGTTGCACGCGCCCCTTGAAGACCAGGTCGCAGGCGGCGAGGAAGGCGATGGACTTGTCGAAATCCGGCGCCATCGGCCGGTAGAGCGGATCGCCTTGGTTCTGGCGGTCGACGATCGCCGCCATGCGTTTCATCGTCTCCATGACCTGCTCGGGCGTGCAGACGCGGTGATGGAGCCAGTTGGCGATGTGCTGCGAGGAGATGCGCAGCGTGGCGCGGTCCTCCATCAGACCGACGTCGTTTATGTCAGGCACTTTCGAACAGCCGACGCCCTGGTCGATCCAGCGCACGACATAGCCCAGAATGCCTTGCGCATTGTTGTCGAGTTCCTTCTGGATGTCTTCTGGCGACCAGTTCGGCCGCACAGCGACCGGCACCGACAAGATGTCGTCGAGTTTTGCCTTGGGCCGGCTCTTCAGCGCCGCTTGCACGGCATGGACGTCGACCTTGTGATAATGGGTGGCGTGCAGCGTCGCCGCCGTCGGCGACGGCACCCAGGCGGTGTTGGCGCCGGCCTTGGGATGCGCGATTTTCTCGGCCAGCATCGCCGCCATAAGGTCGGGCATCGCCCACATGCCTTTGCCTATCTGGGCGTGGCCGGCCAACCCACATTCCAGCCCGATGTCGACGTTCCAGGCTTCGTAGGCGGCGATCCAGGCGGCCTGCTTCATGTCGCCCTTGCGGATCATCGGGCCGGCTTCCATCGAGGTGTGGATCTCGTCGCCGGTGCGATCGAGGAAGCCGGTGTTGATGAAGACGACGCGTTCTTTCGCGGCGCGGATCGCCTCCTTGAGGTTGACGGTGGTGCGCCGCTCCTCGTCCATGATGCCCATCTTGATGGTGTTTTTGGGCACGCCGAGCAGCGCCTCGACGCGGTCGAAAATCTCGACGGCGAAGGCAACTTCGTCGGGCCCGTGCATCTTGGGCTTTACGATGTACATCGAGCCGGCGCGAGAATTGGCGCGGCGCCCGTTCACGCCGATGTCATGCAGCGCGATCAGCGCCGTCAGCGCCGCATCCATGATGCCTTCCGGCACCTCGTTGCCGTCGCGGTCCGATATCGCCGGATTGGTCATAAGGTGGCCGACATTCCTGACCAGCATCAGCGAGCGGCCGGGCAAGGTCAGCGTGCCGCCATCGGGCGCGGTATAGGTGCGGTCGGGGTTGAGCCTGCGGACAAAGCTCTTGCCGGCCTTGGTGATCTCCTCCGCCAAGTCGCCCTTCATCAGGCCGAGCCAATTGCGGTAGACCAGCACCTTGTCCTGCGCATCCACTGCGGCGATCGAATCCTCGCAGTCCTGGATGGTGGTCAGTGCCGATTCCAGCACGACATCGGCAATGCCGGCCGGATCGGTGCGGCCGATCTGGTTGTTGCGGTCGATGACGATTTCGATGTGCAGGCCGTTCTTGGTGAGCAGCACGGCTTCGGGGTCGGCGGCATCGCCGCGATAGCCGGCAAACTGTCTGAGGTCGGCAAGCGTGGTGGCGCCGGCACCCTCGCCGAGCCGCAACATGCCGTTGGCGACCGAAAGCCCGTTGACGCCGGCCCATTTGCCTGTGGTGAGCGGCACCGCCTCGTCGAAGAAGCTTTTCACCCAGGCGACGACCTTGGCACCGCGCGCCGGATTGAATTTGTTGCCTCGCTCGGCGCCGGCCGTCTCCGGGATAGCGTCGGTGCCGTAGAGCGCATCGTACAGCGAGCCCCAGCGCGCATTGGCGGCGTTCAGCGCATAACGCGCGTTCATCACCGGCACCACCAGCTGCGGCCCGGCAACCGAAGCGATTTCCGGGTCGACATTTTCGGTGGTCACGCTGAACGCCGGCCCCTCGGGCAGGAGATAGCCGATCTCGCGGAGGAACGTCTTGTAGGCCTCCATGTCGACGGGCGCGCCATTGTCGCGATACCAGCGGTCGAGCTTGTCCTGCATGGCATCACGCTTTTCGAGCAGCGCCCGATTTTTTGGCGAGAGATCATGGACGATCGCCGAAAAACCGTTCCAGAATGCCTCCGCCTCGATGCCGGTGCCCGGCATCGCTTCGTTCACGACGAAATCATGAAGCTCGCGGGCAATCCGCAATCCGGCGATCTCGACGCGATCGGTCATCAGGGCTTCTCCAGACGAAAGGCTAGGCCGGGCCTTTGGCATGTCACGGTGGCAGGGTCAATTCAGCTCAGGGTGAAGGTAGGGCGTTTTCGCTGCCGATCTCCCCCTTGAGGGCCCCTTGTGGGGGAGATGGCCGGCAGGCCAGAGGGGGTCGCCTCGCGTGGAAGTGCAACCTCTTCTTTGCACCAAATCGCGTCGCGCTTCATGCGAGGCGACCCCCTCGGTCGCCTTCGGCGACATCTCCCCCTCAAGGGCAGGGCTATCGCATATGAGTGATGGCATTGATGAGATAGTCGTCGTTCCAGGCGCATTTCTTGATGCGATGGC
>NZ_JAMYUA010000007.1:0-215491 GCF_040322715.1 Mesorhizobium sp. M0106
GTCCGCCCGTCTGTTTGGCTGTCTCCCTGAAACCCAATTGGGGGGGGGCCCTGTTCTTGGGGGGGGGGGGGGATTTTTTTGTTCTGTGGTTTTTGTTTTTGGCCCGCCCGCCCCCCGGGGGGGGCCGGGAGTTCTCAGTCAGGGGAGGTAAACCTAGTTCATCGGGCCCTTGTCTCCGGGCTTGCCGGGAAGCTCTTCGGGGAACAGCTCGTACTTGGCCTGCTTGTCGGCAGCGACAAAGACCCGCTCGCGGACGATCGAATCCTCGGCCCAGTTGAACATGAAGATCGGCGTGCCCTGCGGGATGTTGGAGAAGCGTTTGTTGATGATCAGCGCGCCGGGATATTCCGTCAGGCCGACATTGTAGACGTGCTCGGTCGAGATCTTCTGGAACTCTCTCATCAGGCTGGCGCGCTCGTCATTGTCCGCGGACGAGACAAATTTGTTGACGATGTCGACGAGGTCCTTCTCGAAAGGCATCATATCGACCTCGCCGTTTTCCGGCGCACGATGGTCCCAGCTGGTTCGTGGACCGACCGGGGCCAGTTGATCGGTATTCTGGACGACGGAAGTCAGCTCCTGATCGTTGCGCCGTACCAGCCAGTCGAAGCGGCCGGAGTATTGCGAGGCATCGCGCTGGGTGCCGTTGAGTCCGTTCAGCACGATCCGCAGCCCTAGCTTTTCCATCTGGGCGACTATACCTTCGGCAAGGCTCTTGTCGGTGGTGTAGTCGTTGTTGACGAGCATCACGATCTCGACATTTTTGCCGCCGGCGGTACCTGCAGGAAAATTGACGAAGCCGTCGCCGTCCGTGTCCTTCAGGCCTGCCTTGGCGAGTTCCGCCTTGGCGCCTTCGAGATCGAAGGGGTAGTAGACCGTCGACTTCCGGTCGTAGAAGCTCGTGCCCGAGGATAAGCCGCCCGGATAGATGGCAGTGAACGGACCCTTGACCAGCGAGTCGCCGAGCGCCTTGCGGTTGAGCGCCATGGTGACGCCCTTGCGGAAGTCCTCGTTGCGGTTCAGCTCGCGTATCGCCTGTCCGCGCTCGTCGGGGTTGCCCCAGCCATTGGCTGAGAAATTCATGCGCAGATTATAGCCGATCAGCCGCGCGCCGAACGCAAGCCGTGCCGGTGCGTCCTTTTGCGCCGCGCGCTTCAGCGAGGCGACGAAGTTCTCCGGCTGCTCCAGATTGGAGAAGTCGCCGGCTCCCGCGACGGCCTGAACGTCGCGGTCGGCCCAGGTCGACAATTTGTAGTGCAGTTCATTGAGATACGGCAGCTGGTTGCCCTTCTCGTCGACCTTCCAATAGTACGGATTGCGACGCATGACGATGATGTCGTCGGGGCGGTATGCCACCGGCACCCAGGCACCCATCACCGGCATGTTCATATATTCCGGCGGGAACGCGTTCTTGAACTGCTCGTAGGTGTTCTTCGAATATTTCGGATGCTGTGGCTTGAGGATGTGCGACGGGCCCGGACAGAAGGTGCCGTAAGCCATGGCGTAAAGATATTGTTTCGGAAAGGCGTCCTTGAACGTCCACTCGACGGTGTAGTCGTCGATTTTCTTCAACGTCGTGCCGACGCCGAAGGTCTCCTGCGTCGCGCCGTTCAGCGGCGACACATTGGGGTCGATCACCTCGTCGTCCCAGTAGAACATCACATCGTCGGCGTTGAACGGAACGCCGTCCGACCATTTCGCGCCCTCGACCAGATGCATCGCCAGCGCGTGGCCGTCCTTGGACCAGTCCCAGCTCCTGGCGAGGTTCGGCAGCGGCTCCGTGTCCTTGGCCTCGACCTGGAACAGCGGCGCCGTGCGCGTCAGGCATTCGGAAAGGCCGATGTCGATGCCGCCCCAGCCTTGCGTCTGGCCGGCGCCATAGTTCCAACCCTCCGGCCGGCCGCCGATGACATGACGCATCGTATCGCCGTAAACGCCGATGCCATCCGGCATATTGCCGGTCTTGAAGACCAGCGGCTCCTTAGGCAAACGGTCCTTGACCGGCGGCAGCTTGCCCGCCTTGACGTATTTCTCGGTGACCCAATCCGGTTCGTGATATTCCGGCAGTGCCTTGAATTCCAGGATGGAGTCGCGCGCGACGTATTTGATCTTTCCCTCGGCGGGGAATTGCGCGGGCACCGGCGGCACGGTCGGCTCGGATGCATACGCGTTCAGCGCCGAGGCCGAGACGCTAAGCGCCAGCCCGGCGAGAATGCCAATGTTTCGAAAATTCCTCATCGTCTCTCCTCCCTGTTGTTCAGGAGCGCGTTGACGCCGCTCCATTTCTCCTCGAACGAATGTACAGACGGGTGCGGAAAATCCTCCCGAAAGCTCGCCGCGATCCGTCCTGGCGAAATTCAGACGGCCTGCTTGAGAGCCGTTTTTTCCGCACGCAATTCCTCGATCGAACGGACGTCGCGCCTTGCCGCACCGGCCCATTCGCGGGTCTTGATCCTGGATTTCGAAAGCCGTTCCTTCGCGGCCGGCACCGCATCGGCATATTGCGGCAGCCAGCGAGCCTGGGCGACGACCATTTCGTCCACCATCTGCCAAACCTCTTCCGGCGTCGAAACCGCGCCGACCAGCGGGTCGTGCAGGACCGCGAGCTTCAGCAGGTCGATATCGCCGGAGATCGCCGCATGAACCGACATGCGCTGGACGTTGATGGAGGAAATGCAAGTGGCGGCGCAGGCCTCCGGCAGCGTGATGCCGGAGGCCATGTTGATACCGAAGCGGTCGACGAAGCCGGGCGACTCGACGATCGCGTCCTGCGGCAGGTTGGTGATGATGCCGTTGTTCTTGACGTTGAAATGGCCGCGATAAACGCGGTTCGTCTCCAGCGCCTCGAGAATGTGGCTGGCATGCTCGTTGGAGCGCTTGGCGGGGTCGATCGGCCTCGCGGCGGACTCCAGAAATTGCGGGAATTCTGTTTCGAACCAGTTGCGCGTTTCGGTCGAATAGCGAAGGTAGCCGCCGGTCTCGCCGTGGATCCAGTCGGACATGTCGATCCAGCGGGTGATTTCGTCCGGCCGCTTGCGATACCAGGGCAGGTATTCGGAAAGATGGCCGTTGCTTTCGGTCGAATAGACGCCGAAGCGCTTCAGGACATCGATGCGCAGCTTTTCCTGCTGCGAATAGACCGGATGCGCCTCGAAGGCGGCAACCAGCTCGTCCTTACCGATCTTGCGGCCGTTGAGACGCAGGTCGATGAACCAGGTCTGGTGATTGATGCCGGAGCAGACGTAGTCGAGCTCGGTGCGCGACTTGGCGCCGAGCACTTCGGCGATCTGGTCGGCGCCATGCTGGACGCCGTGGCAGAGGCCGACGGTATCGACCCTGCCATATTCGATCGCCGCCCAGGTGTTCATAGCCATCGGATTGGCGTAGTTCAGGAATTTCGCCCCAGGCTCGGCGACTTCGAGAATATCCTTGCAGAAATCGAGGATTACCGGAATGTTGCGCTGGCCATAGAGGATGCCGCCGGCGCAGATCGTGTCGCCGACGCACTGGTCGATGCCATACTTCAAGGGAATTCGGATGTCGTCCGCATAGGCTTCGAGACCGCCGACGCGAACGCAGCTGATGATGTAGCGGGCGCCCTCGAGGGCAGCACGGCGGTCTGTCGTTGCCGTAACCTTGGTCGGCAGCCTGTTGAATTCGACGACCCTGTCGAGGATCGACTTGATCATCTGGAGGTTGCGCTCGCTGAGATCGGTCAATGCGAATTCGACATCCCTGAATTCAGGAACGCACAAAATGTCGGTGAAGAGCTTCTTGGTGAACCCGACGCTTCCCGCACCGATGATAGCGATCTTGAAACTCATCAGCCTCACCTCGACCTGATCGAACGCTAGGGCAAAGGCGGCGAAAAGAGGCCTGGCCCGCCTGCCACGCTATGCAGGCTGGAATCCAGCACTTCCTCCCATCCGCTCTTTGACCGCGGTTTCTTTTGCTTTTCTCGAGGGATTATGCGCCTTATTCGGCACGCGACCAGAGAAGGATTATGCTTTTAGGGGTAATTTTGTGCTGCGGAACTTGATCGACATCGGGCCGGCGGGCAGGACGGTATCGCTGCCGCGCGGGCGCCAGCGCCTACACACCATGCCGACAAGCACCGGCTATGAAGTGCGCGAGAACGAGGTCTACGACTGGGATGGGCGCAAGCGCGGCCTGACGCCGTTTACCGTGCTCCAGCATACGATCAGCGGCACTGGCCGATTGCGCTACGAGAACCGGAACTACCGCCTGCAAAAGGGCGACACTTTGCTGGTTCTCGTGCCGCACAACCACCGTTACTGGCTGGCCAAGGGCGAACGCTGGGAGTTCTTCTGGATATCGATGAACGGCGAGGAGGCACTGCGCATCCACAAGTCGATCCTTGCCGCCGTCGGTCCGGTGCTGCGGCTGCAGCCCTCGACGATCGATCATCTGGCTGATTGCAGTGTGCGCCTGATCACGGGCGCGGTCTCGCCGGGAGCCGCCTCGGCCGTCGCCTATGAAGCAGCCATGGCGCTCTACGACGATGTCTTCGGCTCGCATGCCGTCACCGACGACAAGAGCGCCATGCAGCCGGTCATCGATCACATCAGGGCCAATCTCGACAGGCCGCTCCGCGTTGCCGATCTCGCTGAGATCAGCGGCCTGAGCCGCGCGCATTTCTCGCGCTGCTTCGCCGAGAGTGAAGGTCTTCCGCCCGCCGAATTCGTGCTGCAGCAGCGACTGCAGCGCGCGGCGAAGTTGCTGACGAAGGCCGATTTCCTGCCGGTCAAGGAAGTCGCCATCATGTGCGGCTTTGAGGATGCCAATTATTTTTCGAAGGTCTTCCGCCGCCTCTACGGCATCAACCCGACGCAGTTCCGCACCAACGGGATGTATGCCAGCCTTGGAACCGCCCGATAGCCCGATAGATTGCACCGCGCTTGGCATCGGGTGCGGGAACGCTTTTGCTTCCCCTCGGTTTAGGACAAGAGAGCCTGCTCGCCGCTCCCGCACCCCCGCTCCGGCGGAGATCAGGCCACAAATGTTAGGGGAGTGATCGATGAACAACCCCGATCCGAACAACCCGAATCCACTGCCGGACAATCCCAATCCGGAGCCGGCCCGGCCGCCTGCCCCGCCGGAGACTCCGCCGGGAGAACCTCCAGGCGTACCCCCGCCCTCGCCGGATCCAATTCCGACGCCGGACCAGGAGCCGATCGGAGTTCCTCCCGGCACGCCTTCCGAAATTCCTTCGGAACCGACCTTTCCCGGGCCGACCGCCTGAAGGCGGTCGGGTGGAGGATGGCAAGGGTGATTTCGGCGAAGCGCTCGAAACGGGTCTTGCCATGGAACGTTTTGCGCTGGCGCTCATTCACCCTTCCATCATGGAACCGGCGGCGGGCCCTGCAACCAAGGGAGGTTAAAATGAAAGTTGGCAACTGCATGACAAAGGACGTCGAGATCGCCAGTCCGCAGCAAACCCTGCGCGATGCGGCAGAAATGATGGGTCGCCTCGACGCCGGCGCAATGCCGGTGGGCGAGAACGATCGGCTTGTCGGCATGGTAACCGATCGCGACATCGCAATCCGCGGCGTCGCCCAAGGCAAGACACCTGACGCCAAGGTACGGGAAGTGATGAGCACCGAGGTCAGGTATTGCTTCGAAGACGAAGACGCGGAGGATGTTCTGCGCAACCTGGCTGACCTGAAAGTGCGCCGCTTGCCGGTGCTGAACCGCGACAAGCGCCTGGTCGGCATCGTTTCGCTGGGCGACCTCGCCACCAACAGCGAGACGGCGACAGCAGGTGAAGCGCTGAGCGGCATCTCGCAACCCGGCGGCGAGCATTCGCAAACGATACACTGACGGCGCACCACCGGCCGGCCTTTGCTACGACCGAACCGCCGGCTGGATAGACGCCGGCCTGCCGGCGAAACTGTTCAGAGCGAACTGGACTGCAACCCGACGAGGAGCAAGCCATGATTACGATGAAGGCCGTCCGTATCCACGATTTTGGTGGACCGGAGGTTCTTTCGCTGGACGCGGTTCCGTTGCCTCAGCCGCATGACGACGAGGTCACGCTCAAGGTCTACGCGGCAAGCGTCAATCCCGTCGACTACAAGGTTCGCGAGGGCTCTTCGGGCGCGGATCTGCCCGTCACGCTCGGCCGCGACGTATCCGGCGTGGTGGAACTGTGCGGCACGCGGGCCCATACGCTGAAGAAGGGCGATCCGCTATATGCCATGCTCGGCAACGACCGCGGCGGCAACGCCGAATATGTCGTCGTCAAGGCAACGGAGGCGGCGGCGAAGCCGCAACGCTTAAGCCACGCCGAAGCCGCCGCCGTGCCACTTGCGGGCCTTACCGCGTGGCAAGGCCTTTTCGATCACGGCGGCCTCAAATCCGGGCAGCGGGTCCTTATCCATGGCGGCGCCGGCGGCGTCGGTCATCTGGCGGTGCAGTTCGCAAAGGCCGCGGGCGCGTTTGTCGCGACGACCGTGTCCGCGCAGGATTTCGATTTCGTCCGCGCGCTTGGCGCCGACCAGGCGGTCGATTACAAGAACCAGCGCTTCGAGGAGCTTGTCGAGGACGTCGACCTCGTCTTCGACCTGGTAGCGGGTGAAACACAGGACCGCTCGTGGGACGTGCTCAAGCCCGGCGGGACGCTCGTCTCAACGCTTTCCGAACCGTCGGCGGAGAAGGCCCGCCTGCATCGGGCTCGCGGCGTTTCCTATTTGACCAAGCCGAACGCGGCGCAGCTTGCCGAGATCAGCCGCCTCATCGACGCCGGGAAGGTCAGGCCATTCGTGCAGGCAATCTATCCTCTTGAGGAAGTCGCCAGGGCCGAGGAACAGCTCGAGAAGCAGCACACGCGCGGCAAGATTGTGCTTCAGGTAGCTGCCTGAGCACCCGCCGAACAACAGGCCGCAGGGCAGTTTGCGGAGTGCTCGGACACAGGCCGTTTTCTGCTATCCAGAAGCCCGGCGGCCGAGAGATTGACACAGGACGGCCCGCCGGGCCTGGCCGGCCTAGACAGGTGCCGGCTGAAGCAGCATGCGCCGGGTTTGCCGGGATGCGCAAATCAAACAAATCAAGGAGATGCAACGGATTGTGAGGCACGTCGCGACGACACCGTCGCACCGCCGCCGTCAGTTAACTGCGAAGCGAAGGACACAGCGTTTACCGACAGGCGAGCCAGGTTCCTACCGGCCGCAAGCCGCAAAAACCGCTTCAAACTGTCGGAAACCGGCGATAGGTTCGAACCATGTCCCAACCCGCCAATCCGATCTCCATTGCCCGTCGCGATCAGATGTTTCCAGTGCTGGCTGAGGCGGACCTGGACCGCATGGGCCGTTTCGGCGAAGCCGTGTCCTATGCTGCAGGCGAACAGATCGTCAAAGCCGGCGAGCTGGCGCCCGGTCTGATCGTGGTCCTGTCCGGCAAGGTGGATATCATCCAGGGCGGCAGCTTCGGCCGGCGCGAAACAATCGTCACGCACGGTGCAGGCAATTTCGTCGGCGAGTTGGCGCAGCTTTCAGCCCGACCCTCACTGGTGGATGTGGAGGCGGTCGAGCCGGTCGAGGCGCTCGTCATCCCCTCGCAAAGGCTGAGGGACCTGATGGTGCAGGAAGCAAACCTCGGCGAGCGCATCATGCGGGCGCTGATCCTGCGCCGTGTCGGCCTGCTCGAGAGCGGCACAGCGGGCCCGATCATTGTCGGACCGGTCGACAGCGGCGACGTTTTGAGGCTGCAAGGTTTTCTGGCCCGCAGCGGTCAGCCGCACCGGGTTCTCGATTCTGCTACCGATCCCTGCGCCAGGACGCTGATCGAACGCTTCCATGTCGATATCCACCATTTGCCGATTGTGCTCTGTCCGAACGGCAAGCTGCTGCTCAATCCCGGAGAGAACGAGCTTGCCCGCTGCATCGGCCTGGTGAGGCCGATCGACTCCGGCAAGCTGTACGACGTGGCCATTGTCGGCGCCGGACCGGCCGGCCTCGCGGCGGCCGTCTATGCGGCTTCCGAAGGGTTGTCGACGATCGTGCTCGATTGCCGTGCCTTCGGCGGACAGGCGGGTGCCTCCTCGCGCATCGAGAACTACCTCGGTTTTCCGACCGGCATTTCGGGAATGGCGCTGATGGCGCGCGCTTACAACCAGGCGCAGAAATTCGGCGTCGAGATGGTGATACCGGACGAGGCGAAGCTGCTGGGCAGCGCAAGCGACGCGTCCGGTGCCCACTACACGCTCGCCGTCGGCGGCGGGGAGACCGTGCGGGCACGGTCGGTGGTGATCGCCAGCGGAGCGCGCTATCGCCGCCTCGACATGGCAAACCTGGCGCAATTCGAGGGAACCTCCGTGCATTACTGGGCTTCGCCGATCGAAGCGCGGCTTTGCGCCGGGCAAGAGGTAGCCCTGGTCGGCGCCGGCAATTCGGCTGGTCAGGCTGCCGTCTACCTGGCGGCGCATGTGAAGAAGGTATGGCTGCTGGCGCGCGGCAGCAGCCTCGATGCGAGCATGTCGCGCTATCTGGTGGAGCGCGTCAGGGCACAGCCGAACATCGAAGTGCTGGCTGAGACGCAGATTGCGGCACTGGAAGGCGACGACGGCAATCTTGGCAAAGTGCGCTGGCGCAACCGCGACACCGAGACAGCACGTCCGATCCGCCACCTCTTCCTGTTCATCGGCGCCGATCCGAACACCGACTGGCTGGCGCAATGCGGCGTGGCGTTGGACGCGAAGGGCTTCGTTCGCACCGGGCCTGACATTGGCCAGGAACGTGGTGCGCTGGAGACGAACCGCGGCGGGGTGTTCGCCATCGGCGACGTGCGCTCCGGCTCGATCAAGCGCGTCGCCGCTGCCGTCGGCGAAGGCGCCCAGGTGGTTGCAGCGCTGCATGCATATCTCGCGCGAAACGGCAGTCTCGCCGTGGCGCCACAACTGGTCAGGAGCGTATGATGGCAGACGAATGCAGGCACGCCGGGGACATTCGCGACGTGACACCGAGCGCGCTCGGCTGCGAGGAATGCCTGAAGAGCGGTTCGCAGTGGGTGCATCTGCGGCTCTGCCGCACATGCGGCCATGTCGGCTGCTGCGACGACTCGCCCAACCGACATGCCACCAAGCATTTTCGGGCAACCGGCCATCCTGTCATCGAAGGCTACGATCCGCCGGAAGGTTGGGGATGGTGCTACATCGACGAAATCTTCCTCGACCTCGGCGACCGCACCACGCCGCAAAACGGTCCGATACCGCGCTTCATTTGAGCTTTTTGCGAGCGGGCCGCTACAGCAATTCCAGGAAAAGTGTGAACGGTTTTCGTCCGGAATTGCGTCAAAACAAAAGATGGAGCTGTTCCGCGTTTCCGTGAAACGATGAACCGTTCTAAAGCATGTCGCGCAAAAGTGTGCAGCGATTTTGCGATAACGACATGTATAAAACAAGAATCTAAAGCGCGTCGCATGAGGCCGATCGAATGCGACGCGCTTTAGTCCAAGGCTGCTTCGGCTTGAGCGGGCGTATCGCGTCCCTCTGGTGGTGCCGATGACCGCTCGCGCATATGCCTGACGGTCTGGAGGACACGATCGGCAAGAGATGCAAGCGCGCCCTGTGCCGTGCGCGTCCCGATGACGGATTCCAGCGTAACCGCCTGCGTTGAGAATTTGTGTTTGAACGACTCTGCGCCACAGAGGAAATCGACCGTGCTCAAGCCGTGATCGATCGACCACTGCACGTAATCCATCAACAGGATCACACCCGGCGACGCCCGGCCGAAATCCGGATCGAACGTCGTCACGAAGGCCATCATCACGTCGTGCTGGACGAAGTTGATCGACACCGCGATCATCACGCCATTGCATTCGAGGACGAAGATATGCAGCACGCCGGCGCGCGCCAACGCATCGACGAGCGCGGCGAGTACCGGCACGCCCTCTTCGAAGAGGTCTGATTCACGCATGCGCTCGGTCAGCCATTTCCGCTTCAAGGCCGCGAGGCGCTCCAGTACCGGTTGCAGCGGCTCGTCGGGCGCAAGCAGGCGAAATCTCACCTCTCCGGTTTCTCCCAGCGCCTTGATGCCGCGCCGATAGTTCTGGCGCGTCTTTTTCGACTGGTCCGCCAACCATGCCGCTCCGCTTTCCCATTGTCCGGCAACGCGATAGCTGACTTCCGTTCGGTGAAAGTGACGAAGCCTGATGCCGCCGGAAGCTCCCGGCGTGAAAATTTTGCGGGCCGCCGCATCCGGCGAGAGACGACTGATCAAGGCAAGATCGAAGCCGCCTGCATCGCAGAGTTGGGTCCATAGCTCCTGCAACGCCGACAACGAGCATTCCGGAGCAACGAGAATATCCCCATAGTCGGTATAGCTGCCGGCCGCCCATTCGAGAAACCGCAGCCCCCTGCGCCTGCCGATCGCCAGCGGAACGACAGCAACGAGTCTCTCGCCCTTCCAGACCAGGCCGATCCGCAACGCGCGCTGGTCACGGCGTTGTACGGTACTCCACCATGCCGAAATCCAGGCATGGCTTTGAAAGATCAGCCCGTCGGTACGATGCCAAAGCTCCATCCAAGCGGCTTCGACCGCAGCCAGGCGATCCGCCGAACGGACGATTTCCAGGCGCTCCGCGCCTAGGACGTCGATGGAAACAGCGGTGTTCATGAAGGAGAACTGTCCTGTGGCTGCGCGACCACATTGGGCCGTCTGTGAAACAGTCGCATGACATGCCTTGCCATCTTCTTGAGCGGCAGGATGTAGAGCCCAAAGAGCGACTGGTAATCGCGCACATCGCGATCGACCAGGCCAAATTTCAGGTCTTCATCCGGCTCCGGGACAAATTGCGTTCCGAACAGACGATCCCAGAACGAAAAAAGCAGGCCGAAATTCTTATCGTAGTGACGCGGGTCGATGCTGTGATGCACCTGGTGCCAGTGCGGACACAGGATGATGTTGTTCAACGAGCCGAACGATATCTTGAGATGCGTATGGCGAACAAAGTCCATCATCAGGATGTTGCGGATGACGTAGACGTTGATGCCGAAGATAGCGACCTCTACCGGATCGAGTGCGATCAGGCTCCAGACACCGAAGCAGATGCCCGGGATGACGCCATCCCACATACGGTTGATCAGATCGTCCAGCGGATGAACCCGGTCCTTGGTGATCCCCACCATCACTTCGGCCGAATGATGTACCTTGTGCAATTCCCACAGGAACGGGAAACGGTGCTGGGCGACGTGGTAGAGGTAGTATGAAATATCATAGGCGACCAGCATGGTTGCGGTGAAGATGACGATCGTCACCGGTCCCGCCGGGCCGCCGAGAAGCGGCGCGTGGATGTTAAGGAGCCAGCCAATTGCCTCGCGTGTGCCATAGCCCACCGCGACGACGAAGGTGACGCCGGCAGGAATAAGCAGGAAAGGCATCATCGCCCGTTTCGTGATCCAGAACAGGGCGTCGGCTCGCGCCGACGGGTGCAGGATGACTTCCTGTGGGAAGGCGAAGTCGAAAAAGTCCCTGAGGGACTTATGTTCGGCAGTTCGCCAGTAGGCGATCACCGCGCTGCCCAGTGCGGTGAGGAGAAGCAGGCCGAGCGTGGTCAGATTGACGTTCGAAAGCTTTTCCACAATCGCTCTGGCAAATTCGGAAAACATTGATGCAGCGGCTCCTGGTCGTAAGAAGGCAGTCTGGGGTCGTAACAAGGCGATCTGGCGAATAGCAAAGCACAAAATTCCCGCCAAACTCGCTACGCCGCCTGCAACCAGTGGCTGTTGCGGGGCGCAGCGGGCAAAGCAGGCTGGATGGTGCGAGACTAGCAGATCAACGGTAACGAAACCGCTAAATGTCCAAACGTAATTAATGTCGAATACGGCTGGAACTCGCCCGGCAACTCTACGTTGGCACCGGTTTTTGCTGTTGCGGCGGGTGAATTGGGGCAAGATGGATATCGATCCCGGCTTCGCCCACTTCACCGTGCCAGGCGAGGCGTTCGGCTTGCTGCCTGGTGCCAAAACGCAGTGAAACCCAACCGCCTTGGCCCGGCATGTCACCGCCGGCGCCGATATCGAGCGCAGCATCAGGAAAGCGGATGGCCAACAGTACCTCGTCGCCGCGCAATACCGTGACCGTCTCTTCGTGCCGATCGGCATGGAGGCCGGCGGCCAGTTGGAAGACGATCTCGGACTGGCGCCTGCCGCCGAGCAGTTGGTCGGTGATGAGGATGCCATCGGCCTGGCGCGCCAAAGTGCGCTGATGCACGACGCCGAAGCGGCTTCTATAGCCGTCATGCCGGGCGCTCAGCCTCCAGTGCGGTCCCGGCTCGCTCTCCACCAGCGCTGCGACTGCCTTGTGCGACCAGTTGAAATTTCCAGCGATGGTGCTTTGGCTTTTACCCTCGATATTCAGCGTGTTGTGCGCCGCCGTGGAGCGGAACCAGTCGCGCCATGCGCCTCCCGAACCGTAGAGCCAGGTGCCTGGATCGACCAGCACCGGCTCACCGTCGATGCACAGGGTGAGCGACAGCGCGTCGGCATGGCCGTGCGCCGCTATCGAGAGATAGCCGAGCGGTCCATGGTCGAACGTCAGTTCGACATTGCGGCCATTCATTGCTCCGCGCCAGACGGAGAGCCCGCCTTGCGTGAATGTCTGCAAGCCATGCACCGCGGGCGCCGGGCCTGACGGCGCACCAAAGAAAAGCGAACGAAAATCGTCAGGCTCCGGCGCGTTGCCCGGCGTCCCCAGTAAGCCGTGGATGGCGGCCGCCACGGATAGGATATAGTTCGGCTCGTCGCCCAGCTTCAGCACATGGCCCTCATCGTCGTCGCCGAAGCGGGCGGCTTTCTGTGGCAGCCAGCCGACGAAATTGGCGAAGGCGCCCAGACGCGCTTCGACGGCCGAGGGAAACGGCGTTCCCGCCTGGCGTGCCGCGGCGGCGCACAGCAAGATGAGTTCGGCGCTGAAGGCTGCATAGGTCGGCGTTTGCTCAGCACCGGCGCCGTCGGCAAGAATCTGCTTGTGCGTCTCATGTAAGAGGGCGCTGCGGGCAATTTCGGATTCGGCCCCGAGCGCCAGGCCAACCAGATATTCGCCAGCCAACTCTGCGACGAGATGGTTGTTGGCGGAGGAATATCGCGACGGAAACCGCGGCAGCCAATAGGCGCTTGCCGCGAGTATCTCACCAGCTTTCCGCAGCGTCGCCGGGTCAAGCCGGTCACCGATGAGGTCCAGGGTGACGATCAGGCTGATGGCTCGCAGCGCTACTTCGATGCCGGAAGCCCAGCCAATGCCTCGGAACGGCGGATTGGCGGAATGCCAACTGCCGATTGCCGCCTCAATGGCACTCCGGGATCGATTGTCCTCGCTGAGGAGCAGGTGTGCAGCCAGTACTGGCAATTGCTGCAGCCGGTTGATCTCCCAGACATATTTTATATCGCCAAGATCGCCGCCATCGCGAAAATCGATATCGAAAGTATGAGCCTCGGCGCCAGGCCAAAGCCTGCCGGTTACCGGATCAAGACGCCAAAGCTCAGCAGGAAACAAAAGATCGGGCTCACGCTTTGGCCATGTCCGCCCGAGTGCCGAAAACCGGCCATGAAGCATCTCTTGCGCGGCCGCCGCTATGGCCTGCCGTTGAGCGTCGGTCGCTGCCAGCGCAGCATGGCGAAATCCGGGCAGCACTGGGTGCAACTGCGGCGATGGATAGCGCTCCCACCCATCATCGCGGCGGCGCGACGCGGTCCTTCGACGTTGCTCGCCCAGCCGGTGCAACACCTCGGCCGGTCCCATGCTGCGCAATCGGTTGATGTACCAGCCGATTCTCATGCACGCCCCGTCAACGTTTCGGTCCTTGTATACCATGCCGTCGAAAAGCTGCGGGCCGGCAATCTTCTTTCCCGTTCGTTGCGGCTAATATCTCCCGCGAGCATGCGGAGGGAGCGATGCGAAAAGCGTTGTATGTTGTTGCCTGGGTGCTCGCCTTGCTTGTGGCGGCCGACGCAGAGCCCATCCATCTCAAGCGCGGCGTTGGCGTCCATCAGTGGCTCAACTGGTCGCCGGTGGAGAAAGACGGAACCTACGTTTGGCCGCCCTATCGCAGCGAAAAGGAGTGGCTTGCGGAAAGCAGGCCGCTCACCGACTGGCCGGCCGGGGAGGTGTTTGCCCACATCCGATCGATGGGCTTCGACTTCGTCCGGTTGAGCGTCGATCCCGGCCCGCTGCTTGCCAGCGGGGACGCCAAGCGGCAGCAGGCGCTGGACATACTTGCCGCCGCCGTCGAGCGGATCACGGCGACCGGCCTCAAGGTGGTTTTCGACCTGCATGGCGTCACTCAGATTCCCGACTACAGCATGGAGATGATCTATGGCGGCGCCGACAGCGAGGGCGTTGCCCGCTATCGTCAAATGGTTGTGGCGGTCGCCGCCATGCTGGTCAAGATAGGCACCGACAAAGTCGCCCTCGAACCTTACAACGAGCCCGCATACTACCCTTGCGATGCGAGCGGCAGCGATCACTGGCAGCGGATCATGGCAGGGACCGTCCACGACATTCGAGCGGTCAGCAGCGAACTTACCATCGTTGCAACCGGCGCCTGCGGCGGCAGCATTGCCGGATTGGTCAACCTCAGCCCCAGCTTTGATGACCCAAACCTCTATTACAGCTTCCATATGTATGAGCCGCACAGCTTCACCCACCAGCGGCCCGATGACACGATCAGCTTTGCTTCGGGACTTCCCTGGCCGGCCGACAGCAGTACACCCGAAGTGGTGACCGAAACCCTTAGAGCGCGGATGGAAGCTGCCGGCTTGAGCAGGGTCGAGCAGGTCATGAACATGGCCACCGCGCGCCAAGCAATCGCGAACTATTTCGAGCAGAACTGGGGCCAGAGCCAACTGGAGGCGAGCTTTCGCCAGGCTGTCGACTGGGCTGAAGGCCATGGCATTCCCAGCCGGCGGCTCTTCATGGGCGAATTCGGCGCTATCCTCATGTCCGCGGACGGCCGCATGGGCGCCTTTGAGGCCGACCGTTCGCGCTATCTCAAGGCAGTGCGCCGAGAGGCCGAACGCTTCGCGATCCCATGGTCTGTCTGGGAGTTCTCCAATCCCTATGGGATGAGCCTCATCCCGCCCGATGGTCCCCCGGTTCCCGACCCGGAGATGCTGCAGGCATTGGGCCTGCCATAGGTGCCGTCACTCGCCCTCACCAGCGAACAACCGGTGGCAACCCCTGACCGCCAGGCTCGATCGAGGAACGGCCCGTGGCAGCTTTCTCCCGGTTGGGTTGTATTGGCACGAAGTGTTTAACACATTTGTTGTACTGAAGTGAGGAATGCGCGCGCCTAGGGGGAACAATGTGTGGAATTGCCGGATGGATCGGTCGAAGGGCCAAAAATCCACAAGAGCGGGCCGCCAGAATGTCAAACGCATTGCGGCATCGCGGTCCCGATGCCGAAGGCACCGAGATATTGGACCTGAATACCGGCGAGCAACAATTGGCATTGGTCCATCGCCGCCTGGCGATCATTGACTTGGCGCCTGAGTCAAATCAGCCGATGCAGATTGAGGACGGCCGTCTCAAAATAATTTTCAACGGAGAGATATATAACTACATCGAGTTGCGCCAGGAACTGATCGGCCTTGGCCATCATTTTCGAACGCGCTCCGACACCGAGGTGCTGCTCCGAGCCTACGATCAGTGGCGCTTGTCCATGTTCGACCGGCTGAGCGGCATGTTCGCCTTTGCACTCTGGGATGCTCAGAGGCAAGAATTGATCCTCGGCCGGGATCCCTTCGGGGAAAAGCCGCTTTACCTCATGCAAAGCGAAAGATTGCTGCTGTTTGCCTCGGAGATCAACGCATTGTTGTCGGCGCAGCAAGATGCGCAGCAACTCGATCTGGATGCCGTGCACGAGTATCTGAACTGGCGTTATGTGCCGGGACCGCGCACGCTCTTCAAACAGATCCGCAAACTCAATCCCGGAAGCTATGCTGTCTGGTCGCAAGGGGTAGTCAAGGAAACGCGCTACTATACGCCTCCGGACCAGGCGGCCGTAACCGAGCGGATCGACGGAAAAACCGCCAAGCGGCGATTTCTGGAATTGCTCGACCATTCCGTCGAGATCAGGATGCGCAGCGATGCACCTTTTGGGGCCTTTCTCTCCGGAGGACTCGACTCCTCGGCTATCGTCGCCCTGATGGCCAGGCACAGCGCCACGCCCATTCGCACGTTTTCCGTCGGGTTCGACGACGCAGCCTATAGCGAACTTGCATTCGCCCGGCGCGTTGCCGATCATTTCAAGACCGATCATTGCGAACTTGTCATCCAGCCAGGCGATCTGATGGATCACCTGCCCGCGATGGTTCGCCAACGCGGGGGACCTGTTTCGCAAAGCAGCGATATTCCAATTTACCTGATGTCGGAGCGCGCCTCGCAGGACGTCAAGATGGTGCTCACCGGAGAAGGAGCCGACGAGATTCTCGGCGGCTATCCCAAGCATCGCGCGGAATCACTGGCCGGGATCTACCAGTCGCTTGTTCCAGCCTCGCTGCACGATAACGTCCTTTCCCCTTTGGTACGCGCCATGCCGGGCGCGTCGGCCAAGGTCGATACGTTTGCCCGCACCGCGGGCGAAAGGGACTTTGCCGCCCGGATGGTCTCCTGGTTTGGAGCCGTTTCGGCACAGCAGCGCGCTTGCCTGATCGGCGCGTCCGCAAATCGCCGTTATGAGCGCAACGACTTTCCGTTCTCGTCAAGCGCTGCGGCCTCCCATCTTCGCCGCGTGCTGTTTTTCGATCAGACATCGTGGCTGCCTGACAATCTCCTGGAACGAGGCGACCACATGATGATGGCCGGTTCAATCGAAGGAAGAATGCCGTTCCTCGATCGCGACCTGGTTTCATTCGTCAGCAAATTGCCCGATCGCTACAGGCTGGGTTGGTTGCACAGCAAGCAGATCCTGCGCGACAGCATGGCCAATATCCTCCCGGAGGAAATTCTCAGCCGCCGCAAGGTCGGGTTCAAGGTACCTGTCGCCGAATGGTTTCGCGGATCGATGAGGAACTACGTGCATGACCATCTTTGCTCGCCTCACTCCGTCATCCGCAGCTATTTGAGCCCGAAACAGCTTGATCAAATCGTCTCGGAACACACCACGCGTGCCGCAGACCACGAAAAGCTGATATGGGCGCTGTTGAATTTGGAGATATTCCACCGCGAATTCAGGCTTGAAGCGCCGCCGTCATTATCGGCGTCAGCGCTTGACCGGTTGACGGCTTGACGCCGCCGACCGCCAGACATCGCAGATTGCGCCGACAAACGGGGCGAGCTCAAGCCGTTCCCGATGCACGGCCATGGCACCGGCACCAAGCTTTGCCCGCAGTGCCGGGTTCTCCACGAGGCGGCTCAGCGCCTCGGTCAACGCTGTAACATCGCCTGGCGGCACCAGCAGCCCGGATTGCCCGTCGGTGATTATGTCTTCGACGGCGCCAACCGGGGTCGCCACCACCGCCAAACCGGCTGCCATGCCTTCGATCACCGACATCGGCAGATTTTCGGCGAAGGATGGAAGAACTAGAATATCGGCCGAAAAAATCAGCGATGCGACATCGTCCGGTCCCACCCAACCCGGAAAGGCGATCCGGTCTGCAATCCGCAGCGCGGCTGACTTTGCCCGTGCCGCCTCGACTTCGCCATCGCCGGCAATCGTGGCGCGCCAATTCTTGACGGGGTTCATGCGGTGCAGTGCCTCGAGCAATTGCGGTACGCCCTTGCGGTCGCCGATGCGGCCCAGGAACAGGATATGCACATGGTCGCCGCCGCCGACATGCGCCAGCGACGGGACTTCGGTCGCATTGGGCACGATCACGATATTGCCGGCTGCGCCCGGCGCCCGGCTGGCGACGAAATCGCGCCAAAGCCTGCCCAAAACGATCACCCGATCGGCATGCTCGAACAGAGCTTTGATACGGCGGCTTATGAACCCGCGATCGGCTTTCCAGAATGTCTGATACTGCGCCCCGTGCAAATGCAGGACGTAGGGTATCGACAGCAGCCGTGCGCAGGCGGCGATCACCATCTTGCGGTAGGTGCTGCCGGAAACTGAGATGTTGATATGAATGACATCGGCGCGTCCAGCCAGACGCGCTTTAAGCATCCGTAAGCAAAAACCGAGCATATAGAAGATCGAAAGTCCGACATGCCCCGGGCCACGACTGGCAAGGAAGCACACATCGATGTCGGCGATTTCTTGCCGTTCGAACTCCTGCTTCAGCGCCCCCATGATGCGGTCGATGCCGCCCTGCCCCGAAACGCCCGAGGGCGTCGCGACCAGGACATGTATTTTTCGATCGGATATCAGGCGCTGCAACATGATGGTACTCTAAATAACACAGACCGGGTAACTGCAAAGCAAACGTTCCCGATAAGGTTTACGGCAAATCTTTTAGTTCAAACTGAATCTGTTCACCCTTCGGCGTCATCGGGCTGGATTTTCCGCCAGTCGGCGGCTAGTCGAAGGTGAGTTTTCCAGGGACACGCCCTTGCTGCTCCGTTCCACGCTCATTTATGCTCCGGCGATCCTGCTGACGCGAATTTCGGCGCTGCTCCTGCTGGTCGTCGTGACGCGTTTGATCGACCAGACCGAGTATGGCCTGCTCACCCTGGTGGTGACCGTCGGCGAAATGACCGACATTGCCGTCACCAACTGGCTGCGCATCGCCTTGCTCAGGCTTGGCGGCAAGGGCGAAGTCAGCCGCGGCAGCCTGATGCTGGCCGGGCAGGTGTTGCTTGCCACCACGGCACTGGCGCTGGTCATATCGGTCGGCGCGTCGGCGGTGATCGTGCCTGAACGCTGGGTCGAGTTCGCGATCGCAGTCTGCGGCTATCTGGTCGCCGGGTCCATCAGCCGCTTCGCCTTGACGGTGCTGCAGATGCAGCAGCGCCATTCGGTCTATTCGATGCTCGAAGCCCTGCGTGCCCTGCTGCAACTCGCGCTGCCGATCGGCGCCATCCTTATCTTCCAGGATAGCTTTCTGACGGTATCGCTCGGCTCGAGCTTCGGCGCCTTGATTGCCGGCATCGTGGCCGGCATCATGGCATCGCGACGGCTCGTTGCCGGTCCGCCGCGTTTCACCCACAGGGACTTCTTTGCGCTCGGTGTGCCGCTGATCATCATGGCGCTGGTTGGCTTCGGGCTCAACAGCGCGGAGCGTCTGTTCCTCAAGTTCTATTACGATGCCAGCGCCGTGGCGATCTTCGCGGCAGCCTATGCGCTGGCCCGCCAGCCGATCGATATGGTCGCCAACGCCATCAACATGGGCGCCTTTCCCGAGGTGGTTAGCCGGTTCGACGAGGATGGGCCCGCGGCATCGGGTCGGTTGCTGTCGCAGTTAATGTCCTTGATGATGCGGCTTTGCCTGCCGATTGCAGCGATGCTGGTCGCGCTCAGCAGCGATATCACCGAGCTCATGCTGCCCTCGCAATATCACGGCCGCTTCGGCCTGCTGTTTCCGATCATTGCCTTCAGCGTGCTGTGCGCCAACCTCACCAGCTTCGTCTATGGCGTCGTGGTGCACGCGCACAAGCGGCCGTGGCTGCTGATCATCGCCAATCTCTTCGGCTCGGTGGCAACAATCGCATTGTCCCTGCTGTTGATCCCCCCGATGGCGGAGATCGGCGCCGCTTTGGCGCTGGCGGGGGGCTCGGTGGTGGGCTCCATAACCTGCATCATCATCAGCGAGCGGCTCACACCGGTGCCGGTGCCGTGGCGCGACATCGGTGTTTCGGTAATCATCTCGCTCAGCACGGGGGTGGCCGCCAAGCTTGCCAGCATGGTGGCCGGCGACGTGCCGGCGATCTTCTCGCTTGTCGCCGGCTGCACCACCGGCGCCGCGGTTTTCTTCGGGCTGACCTCGTTGTTCCACCCCGTGGCAGCGACGCAATTCGTCGCCCAGCTGCGAGCGCGGCTACGGATCGCGTAAAGCGAAGTCCAGGGGCAACGCCTGTTTTGTGGGGGGAACGCGAAACTATAAACCGGCGTTTCGGCGCCAGCGACGCTCCCAGAACTCCCGGCACAGCAGTCCCGCATAGGCAGTGTTGGTGTCGTAGTAGCGGCGCCACAAGCGTCGCGGCTCCTGGACGACGCGGAACAGCCACTCCAGGCCGGCCGCTTGTATCAGCTTCGGCGCACGGGCAACCTTGCCCCCATAGACGTCGAAACTGCCGCCTACGCCCATCACGAAGCTTGAGGCGAGTTCATCGCGGTAGCGTTTGAGAAAGCGTTCCTTGCGCGGTGTCGGCATGGCCACCAGCAGGCAGTCGGCGCCCGAGGCGTTGATCGCCGCGACGATCCCGGCCTCGTCCTCCGGCTTGAAATAGCCGTTGCGCATTCCCGCTATGACGAGGCTCGGATGGTCCTTGGCAAGTCTCACTACAACCGCGTCGAGAACGTGCTGTTCGGCCCCCAGCAGATACGGCCTGAATCCACGCTTCGCGCAGAGGCTCAGCAGATTGATCATGATGTCGACGCCCGCCACCCGCTCGGGCAGCGCGACGCCGCACAGACGTGCACCCCAAAGCACGCCGATGCCGTCGACATTGACCACGTCCGCCCCGGCCACGTCCTCGCGCAGCTCGGCATTCTGGCGCATGGTCACCAGCTTGGCGACGTTCACGACCACATGATGCAGCGGCCGCCCCAGGGTCATCGCCTCGTCGGCGATGGCCAGTGTCTCGGCCATGGTCAGCGCATGGATCGGTGCACCAAGGAACTCCCGGCGCCGTGATGCCAACAGGGAATGCTGCGCCCATGCCGGGGCGTGCGCGTTCATGCGGCCTGCTCCCTTGCAAGCGTCACTTGTGCGACCTCTGGTTTCTTGCCTTCGATGCGGGCGTCGGGCTTGCGTGCCTTGCGCCACGTCCACAGACCCCTCGTATCGACGAGCTTCTTGTCCTTGAGCGCTTCGGGGTCGACCAGATTGAACTGCCGATGGTCGACCAGGAGGACGACGATATCGGACTTGTCGATGGCCGAAAGTGCGTCGGTGAACACGATGCCCCTGCCCTCGAGCTCATGCGGCAGCGCATTTGTGTTGGGTTCAGCCGCAATGATCTTCACATTGGGGTTATCGGACAGAAGCTTCACCACCTCGACGGCCGGGCTCTCGCGCAGATCGTCGATATTGGCTTTGAAGCTGAGGCCAAGACAGGCGATCGTTTGCTTGCGGGAGGGGTCGAGCAAGGCCTCGATATCCCTGACCACCGACATCGGCCGCTCGGAATTGATCCGGCGTGCCGAAGCCATCAGCCGCGTGCTGTTGGGTGCGGCGTCGATGATAAAATATGGATCGACCGCAATGCAGTGACCGCCGACGCCCGGGCTCGGCTGGAGGATGTTCACGCGAGGGTGCCGATTGGCGAGATCGATCACTTCCCATACATTGAGCGACAGATCCTGACACACGGCGGCAAGCTCGTTGGCAAAGGCGATGTTGACGTCGCGGAACGCGTTCTCCGTCAGTTTCACCAGCTCAGCACTTTCGGCCGTTGTCATGAACAGGTCGCCGGTGACGAAGGTCGAATAGAGTGCCGCGGTCCGCTCCGCCGATTTGCGGGACAATCCGCCGATCGAGCGATCGTTGTTGATCAGCTCGGTCAGCACCTTTCCCGGCAGCACACGCTCGGGCGAATAGGCGACCAGCACATCGGCGTCTTCGCCATGCTGGACAGGAAATTTGAGATCGGGCCGCAACTCGGCAAGCAGCCCGGTCATGATACGCGTGGTTCCAACCGGCGATGTCGATTCCAATACCACAAGGTCTCCCCGCTTCAGCACGGGGGCGATGCTTCGTGCCGCCGCGAGCACGTAGGTCACGTCCGGCTTATGATCGTGGGTCATCGGGGTCGGCACGGCGATGATATAGGCGTCCGCCGGCTGCGGCGTGCTGTAGGCCATGAGCTTGCCGTTCGCCACGACCTTCTGGATCAGACCGTCAAGGTCCGGCTCGACGATGTGGATTTCGCCGCGGTTGACCTTCTCGACCACCGCTCCGTTGACATCGACGCCAATGACGTTGAGCCCGCGGCTGGCGAAAATGGCGCAGGTCGGCAGGCCGATATAGCCCATGCCGATTACGGAAACGGTTTTGATTTCAGCCATGATGCAGCAGTTCCTCAACAATCCGGTTACTGGCCCGGCCATCGCCATATGGGTTGTGTCGTTCCGCCATGCCGCGATAGGCAGCCTGATCGTCGAGCAGGCGATTGGCGTTGAACAGGATTTTTTCGACATCGGTGCCGACAAGGCGGGCGGTGCCGGCCACGATCCCCTCGGGTCGCTCGGTATTCTCGCGCATCACCAGCACCGGCTTGCCGAGCGACGGCGCTTCTTCCTGAACGCCGCCGCTATCGGTAAGCACCAGATAGCTCTGCTTCTGCAGGTACAGAAACGGCAGATAGTCCTGCGGCTCGACCAGATGGATGTTCGGCACGCCTTCCAGCTCTGCGTTGACCACCGAGCGCACATTGGGGTTTGGATGGACAGGGTAGACGACCTGCACGTCTCCGCGCGCGGCCAATCCCTTCAACGCCGTACAGATGCGCTGGATGCCGCCGTCGAAATTCTCGCGGCGATGTCCGGTGACGAGGATCATCTTCTTGGAAGGATCGAGGAAGGGAAAGCTGGCAGCGAGCTTCGCGTTCATCAGCCTGTCGGCATCGATCGCGCTTGAAAAATGCAACAGCGTGTCGATCACCGTGTTGCCGGTCACGAAAATGGTGCTTTCGGCCTTTCCTTCGGCGATGAGATTGTCGCGCGCTTGAACGGTCGGCGCAAAATGCCAGGTGGCGATGTCGCCGGCAATCTTGCGGTTCAGTTCTTCAGGAAACGGCGAGTTGATGTTGTGGCTGCGCAATCCTGCTTCGACATGAGCGACGGGGATACGCTTGTAGAAGGCAGCAAGAGCCGCGGCCATTGCCGTGGTGGTGTCGCCCTGTACCATGACGATATCGGGCTTCGCCTTGTCCAACACCTCAGCCATGCCCAGGAGCACGCGCGAGGTCACATCGAACAGCGACTGGCCGGGTTGCATGATGTTGAGATCGTGGTGCACAGGCAAGCCGGTCAGCTCGACAACCTGGTCGACCATTTCACGATGCTGGGCGGTTATGCATATTTCGGTGATGAAGCCTGGATGAACGAGGGCGGCACGCGCCACTGGAAAGCATTTGAGTGCCTCCGGCCTAGTGCCGAACACGATCAGCAGTTTCTGCCTGGATGGCAGTTTTGGACGTGAAAGGACGTTCATCGCTGATCCTGGTCGCCTGCAGCCTTCGGGACATGCCGACTATTGCCCGCAAGAGTCATAATAGCGCCGGAAAGCGCCTTCGTGATCTCAATTCTTAATATATGATTAACAACCAAGGCCGCGTTCTCCCGGTTTAACTCTTGTGAAAGGTTGGGCTGACAAGTAGTCTATGGCAGTAGTCTTGAAAAAGAATATATTGGATTGACTAATATTTTAATCATCGGCCACGCCGACACATCCCGGCGCTGGGAAAATGAGCTTCTGGCGCGGTTGAGTGCGGCTGGACATGCGGTTTCGAGTTGCCGCGCGCCGACGCCTGAACCCAATGCGCGCACGATGGATAATGTGCTGGCGCTCGAGGGCCGGCGCTTCGGCCCCTCACTGGCAAGCCGTTCCCGGCCGTTGCCGTCCGGCGACACCGGCCCAGTCGATCTTATAGTCGATCTCACGGCTACCGCCGCACGACGCGGCACGCCTGTCCTGACGCTCGAATTTTGCGGCCAAAGCAGCTTTGCCGCAGGCATGACCGAGATGCTGGCGAGCGGGCGGCTGCCCGAACTCACCGCGCGCCTCGACGGCGTTGCCGTCGCCAGGGCGCGGCCGATGATCAGCGACCGGTTGTGGCTGTCCCGAACCAGCAACGACCTGCTCGCCGGCGCCATCTCCCTGATTGCCCAATGTGTCGCCCGCTTTTCCGCGGGCAAACTTGCGCCGATTGCCGAGAGCCCGGCGCCGCCCCTGCAGAAAGGCGGATTTATCGGGCACTATCTGCCCTTTTTCGGCAGGGGGTTAGTCGACCGCGCCGTGCAAAAACTGCGACGTGGTCGGCGTCCCTTCTATTGGCAGGTTGCTTATCGGCTGATCGACGGTCCAGGCGTCGCCGAAACCGGACTGCTGGATGGTAAGCCCTTCACCGTGCTTGCCGATGACGGGCAGCGCTTCTACGCCGATCCGTTCGTTCTCGAGCGCGACGGCCGTCATTTTCTGTTTGTCGAGGAGTTTCCCTACTCCACCGGCCGCGGGGTGATTTCCGTCGCTGAACTTGGCACCGACGGCACTTTCGGCGTACCGAAAGTGGTGCTGGACGAAGCGCATCATCTGTCATATCCGCAGGTGTTCGCTCACTCCGGCGAGATTTTCATGATCCCTGAAAGCGCTACGGCGCGCGAAGTGGTGCTCTACCGTGCCGTGCAGTTTCCGGATCGCTGGGTACGCGATACGGTGCTGATGACGGACAGGGATTTCAACGACGCCACGCTGCTCGAATCCGACGGCCGTTTCTGGCTGTTGGGGACGGAGCGGTTCGGTTACGGCAGCGCGTCCGACACGATGGCGGTCTATTCCGCCCCTGCGCTGCGTGGGCCTTGGGTCGCGCATGCGCTCAATCCCATCGCCGTCGATCACTCGGCCACTCGGCCGGGCGGCGCTTTCATCCGCCAGGGCGACGCTTTGCTGCTGCCGGTGCAAAACGGGTCTAGAGCCTATGGCGGCGGCCTGGGATTGATGCGGCTGGATCGGCTTGATGATTTCGACGTCCGTTTTGAACTGCCCCGCCCAATCGATCCCGGGCCGGCATGGGCTCGGTCCGGCATTCACACGCTCAATCGCGCGGGCGGTGTCGAGGTCGTGGACAGCGCCGGCTGACCGGACCCGAGGTCCGTGCTTAACGAGATCCAGCCGGGTTTGGGCTGGATGCAGCGGCCGAAGGCATGCTCTCGAGCGAGCCTCCATGGGGCTGCTTCCTGTAGGCAAGCAGCAACACCACGATGATCGTCATGTCCGGCGTTTTTGACGAAAGCGCGTTGTTTGACAGCGCGGCAAGCAAGAACGTTATGGTGCCGATCCATGCCGGCAGCGGCGCCCCGCGCAGCAGCCGGAAGACGAACCAGAATATCAGCGCTGTAAACAGCAGGGCTATGGGCAGGCCGAAGAGCAAGATAATTACCACCGGCGCGCTTTCGATGTAGGGCAGATGCAGCTTCTGCCGGACGATCGCCAGCAGGTCGTCAACGTTCATGCCGAACAGGATGTCGTTCCAGCTGACCAGTCCGAACACCTGATAAATGGTCACCCGGGCCATGAAGTTTTCGTCGAAGATGGTGTTGCTGAACCGATTCAGCAGACCGCCCGCAAACAGCATCGCAACAAGCACCGCGCCGCCTGTCACGGTGAACATCAGCACGACAAATTTGGCCTGCCGCTCATATTTGAGCGACAGGCCCGGCCAAGGCACGAACAGCAGCAGAATGAGGATTTCGCCGGTGGCGAGCATCAGCGCGGCGCGAGCGCCCGATGCAGCGCAACCGATGAACAACAGGAAGATCGCCATCACCCGCGCCCATATGCGCCAGTGCGTCAGCGGCACGAATCCGATGGTTGTGGCGCAGAGCGCGCCCAGTGCCAGCGGATGGGCCGACAGGCCAGTTGGCCTGAATTGCAGTTCGTTCAACCCATAGGGCAACAGCCGATGTTGAGTCACCGCCTCGATGGTGCCGATGACAGCGCTCAGGATCGCCATCCCGAGCACGACGTCCCCCAGCGCCCGCCGCACCTCTGCATTCAATGCCAGCATCAACAGGCCTGTGGCGCCGGCCACCAGATAGGTATCGATGATGAACCCGGAGGAGCCCGCACGGCCGGTAACGAACAGATAGGGCACCAGCGCGAACATCAGCACCGAATAGCGGATCAACGCCTTGAATATTCCAATTTCGTCGCCGTGCAGCAGAAACGGCCGGCTGAAAAGAACGATAGGAAGCAGCAGGATGATCGCATAGGTGCCGAAATGCAGCTTCTCGTAGAACGAGCCTCCCTGGGCCGTATAGTCGACGACCATGTTCATCACCTGCGGTGATACCGTAAAGCGAAGCAGGAGCGCGAACGCCGCGCATAGGAAAAACAGCAGCGACAGCGCGTTCTGACGGCGCGCTCGACTGGACGATAATCGTTCCGAAGCGGCAGCGGGATAGCTCATGGCCCATCCAAATGGCGATATTCGAACGGCATTCTGGGCAACGAAATCCCTTCAACGTCCGCCGGACGGACAGCGTGAGCGGTAAAATGGGCCAACTTGGAAAATAAGATGTTAACGATGTTTCTGTAGAGCAGGCCAAGCGTAATGATTTAACAAGGGTTGTCACCATGTCTGCCGGTTCCGGCACACCCCCTATCTCCGCGACGGCTTCCAATAACAGTGCATTCGAGCGTATCGCCAATGCACGGCGCAGGGCATTGCTGCAACAGCATGGCCCAGTCGCGGCGTTAAGCTCCGCGCCGGTGACGCCGCAACCTCCAGAGCCTGTCGCGACGGTGACCCTGGACAAGATCGGCGATTTCCTCGAGCTCGATTTTCGACGCCTGTTCGTCTGGCTGCGGGCCGGCCTCGCCCTGGCCTTCATGCTGGCGGTAATCGGCGGCATTGTCGGCGGCGCCTATGCATTGCTGAGCAAGCAGCGTTACACCGTCACGACCGAGGTCCTCATCAACCCATCCAATTTGCAGGTTGTGGAAAACGACCTCTACTCGCAACCGGGCCAGGTCGATAGCCAGTTGCTCAGCACGCGCAGCAAGCAGCGCATCCTGACCTCGGGCAATGTGCTTTCCCGTGTGGTGGACGAACTGAATCTGACTCACGATCCAGAATTCTTCGATCCGGACCGGAGCACATCCTCGTCCGGCGCTGTGGCGAAGCCCGACCCGAGGCTTATTGCCTTGAAGAACCTGGCGGACCGGGTAGACGCCATCGCGGACCCGACCTCGTTTGTCACAACCCTCTCGGTATCTGCGGAAACCACCGCCAAGGCGATCCTGATCTCGCAGGCCATAGTCAAAAACTTCCAGGAAGAACTGGCTAAGGCGGAAGCTGCCGGCGCCAGCCGTGCCGCGGCTGCCCTTGACAGCCGGCTTGGCCAACTCAAGAGCGACGTGCAGGCAGCCGAAGAGAAGGTCGAGAGCTACAGGCGCAGCCACAACCTGTCGTCCAGCAATGGCCAGCTCGTCAGTTCGCAGACGCTGACGCAGCTCAATGGCGAAATCGTCGATGCGCAATCGCGTGTCATCGCCGCGCAGGCAAGCTACGACGCCCTGGTTGCCTCCGGTATCAACGGGGCCAATCCCGACCCCACGGTTTCGGAAGCGCTCGCGGCGCTGCGCGACAGGTCAAACAGCCTGCGGCAGCAGATCGACTCACAGTCGATGACCTTCGGTCCGCGCCACCCGACGATTGTCAGGCTCAGGACGGAACTCGAGACCGTCAACTCGCAACTCCGGGCCGAGTTCTCCCGCACCATCGGCACGGCAAAGGCCAGCCTAGACAAGGCCAGGGCCTCGTTGGCTTCTCTCAACGCCAGGATGAACGATCTGAAGAGCAATGTATTCACCGACAGCGAATCCGAAGTCGCCCTGCGTGAACTTGAACGCGATGCCGCCTCGAAGAGAGCGGTCTATGAGAGCTTCCTGTCACGTGCGCGCCAAATCAGCGAGCGCGAGCAGATCGACACCACAAACGTACAGGTGATTTCGACCGCGGTGCCCCCGCCAGCGCGCTCATGGCCCCCGCGCACTGCCCTGGTGGCAGGCGCAGGAGCGTTCGCAGGCTTTGCCCTGGGCATGCTGCTGGCCATCGGCATGGGCATCATCCGCGACATGCGCCGGCCGCCGAACCGATCAGGCCTTGCCGCCAGCCGAGCCTGAAGCAAGGCATGGCGAAGCGCATCGTTTTCCACATCGCCAGCCTGAGGGGCGGCGGCGCCGAACGTGTTTTCGTCCTGATGGCAAATGAACTGGCGTCGCGTGGCCACGAGGTCACGCTTTTTACCTGGAACGCGGAAGGCCCTAACGCCGCGCTGCGTTCCGCTGCCGTGCATCTGGTCGACTTCGGCCTTCTCTTGCGCGGCGAGGGTTACGCCAAGTCGGCGACGCTGAAAGGCATCGTGCGAAGCGCAAATTTGTTCCGCCGCCTTGATCCTGATGCGGTCTATAGCGCCCCGGAATTCGCCAATCTGGTGATGGCGCTGTCACTCATGTTGGCCAGAAGCCGGGCAAAATTCTTTCCAAGCTTCCATGCCGCCGCATCGCTGCCTGCCAGCGGCCTCGGCGCGAGGCTGGCGATCTGGCTTTCCGCGCTGGTTGCAGCGCGCGCAACCAAAGCCATCGCCGTTTCAGCGGGTGTCGGCCGTGACATCATCGCCCGAGGCTTTCCCGAATCGAAGGTTGTCGTCATCAACAACCCGCTGCCGCCGGCTGAAGCACCGCAGGGGAATTCCTATGCCTGGCAGGCAGCGTTGGCGGCGATGGGCGATGGCCCGGTCATCGCCACCGCCGGACGCCTGGTGCCGGTCAAGGACCACCGGACTTTGCTGCGGGCCTTCGCTGCCCTGCGCGCCGGCCGCCCTGCCCGGCTTGTCATCTTCGGCGAAGGTCCGCTGGCTGCCGAATTGCACGCCTGTGCCGAAGAGACCGGCATAGACGGGGACGTGCTCTTTGCCGGCTATGTCAACGATCCCGCGGCTTGCTATGCCGCGGCCGATCTGTTCGTTCTGTCATCGACCAGCGAGGGCTTCGGCAATGTGCTGGTCGAGGCCATGGCCGCCGGTGTCCCCGTAATCTCCACCGATGCTCCGCATGGCCCGCGCGAAATACTCGGTGACGGCCGCTTCGGCACCTTGGTGCCGGTCGGTGACGCCGCGGCCCTGGCGAAGGCGATGGCCGAGATGCTGGACCACCCCACCCCTGCTGCCGTGCTGAAAAACAGGGCGGCGGATTTCACAATCGACAAGATTGGCGATCGCTATGAAGCGTTGCTCTAGTCGTTACGCACTGCCAGTGGATCGCGGTTGGATGCGGTCGACGTGGTCGGGCTTTGATTGCGATAATCTCTTCACGGGCTGGGGCGCAACGAATTTATCGTGAGGCATGCCCTCGTTCCTTGAGTTGTTGGGCGAGGAAACCCTTGACCGAATCGAGAACCGCATCCCGTTCATGAGATACGCCTGGCAGCAAATCGAAGCGCACGCGCGCCCCCGCCTCCTCGAACGATCGACACAATGCCATGAGGCGTTCCGGCCGTGTTCGCCCCGCATCGTTGGCGCCCGGCATCCAATGGGTGCTGCCTTGGACATGAGTGATTTCCCAAGTCTCCAGGTCAGCGTCGCCGACGATCATCTGGAAAGGCACTTTTGCCAGCGCTGCGGCATCGAAGGTGATGCCGAACTTCTCCGGCAGATCGCGAATGCCCACCCACCAGTCACGCGTCGGATCGAGCAAGGTCACCGAGCCTGGCGCGCCGATTGAGGCCGCCCAGAGCCTGTCGGGATGCAGGATAGCAAAACGATGCGTGAAATGCGCGCCGCCGGAAAATCCGAACATGGCAAAGCGGCTCCAATCCTGACTGTATTTGGCGCTGACCTCCTCAACCATGGCGAGCAGCACATCATCGTAGCGTATGTTGCCCTCAAGCAAATATTTGTATCCGCTGCGGGCATCATCCCCGAGAACGCCGATTGGAAACAGCGGACACAAAACGGCGCAGCCATTCCAGCGTCCGAACTCGGAAAACGCGTCGCGGAATCCAAGAAAAGAGGTGCGGCCGGTGCCATGGACAGCGACCATCAGGTCGACTTTGGCCCCTTCCCCAACCGCGGGAGGCACATACAGGCAATAGTGAAAGCGCGGGTCTGATTTGGAAGCAAAGATGGCGGTCGCGCCAAGGTCATAGGTAGCGCGACCGCGATCCGCGACAGGCCCCTTGGCAACGCTTGTCAAATCGATAACTCCTTAATAGGCCCGGCGTTCCGGCAACAATATACCGGTCGGCCGACCTCGTGAACTGGAGGCGCCTCCAGGCAGCCATGAGGAGGACCTCGTCGTGCACCGGAAGCAGGGCGCCGGCGGGGCGATCGGGGGCAAAAAGAATGCCTCCGCCAACGCCTCGGGAAGCCGCCATTAACTTTTCGTTAACCATGCCGGGCTAGCCTTAACCAATCAGTAAGGACTCGCCTCTGTGACCTGCGTCGCTCCCATCCAAAACAAGTCCATACGCTTTCGAGCGCGCTCGTTTGTAGCCTTCACCCTCACCCCTGAGGCCCCGCTAGGGGAATGGCTGCAAAGCCTCGATCACTGGACCGAAAACTCTCCCGGCTTCTTTGCCGGCCGCCCGGTCGTGCTCGATCTGAATATACTCAAGCCCGAGGTGGGCGAGATGCGGGATCTGGTCTTACAACTCGCGGAGCGCGGGATTCGCATTTACGCGATCGAGGCCGATGGCAATGTTGCTCTCGGTGCCGATCTGCCGCCGCTCCTCGTCGGCGCCAAGGAGGCCACCGCTGATGCGCTTTACGTGCAGCCGGACCCGAAGGCCGCCGCTGAGGCCAAGACGGAAGAACCGCAGGCGCCGAACTCATTGATGATCAAGGCACCGATCCGCTCCGGCCAGTCGATCTTTCACCCCGATGGCGATGTGGTCATTGTCGGCTCCGTCAGTTCCGGATCCGAGATCGTCGCCGGAGGATCGATCCACGTCTACGGCACGCTGCGTGGACGTGCGTTCGCCGGCGCCACGGGAAATTCCGCGGCCCGCATCTTTTGCCGGAAAAACGAAGCCGAACTTCTGGCGGTGGACGGCTGGTACCGCACCGCCGAGGAGATGGACGCCTCCTCGCGAGGAAGGCCGGTACAGGCCTTTCTCGAGGACGGCGCACTTTGCGTCGCACCGCTCAACTAACAACATTGGAGGCACAAATATGGGCAAGGTAGTGGTTGTCACATCCGGCAAAGGGGGTGTCGGCAAGACGACCTCGACGGCCGCTCTCGGCGCCGCGGTCGCGAAAACCGGCAAGCGGGTGGCTCTCGTCGATTTCGACGTCGGCCTGCGCAACCTCGATCTGATCATGGGTGCCGAGCGGCGCGTTGTTTTCGATATCGTCAACGTCATTCAGGGAACCGCCAAGCTTTCGCAGGCGCTGATCCGTGACAAGCGACTCGAAACGCTGTTCCTGCTGCCGGCCTCGCAAACGCGCGACAAGGATGCTCTCACCGAGGAAGGCGTCGCGGACGTCATCGACAAGCTGCGCTCCGTTTTCGACTACGTCTTCTGCGACAGCCCGGCCGGCATAGAGCGGGGCGCGCAACTTGCCATGCGCTTTGCCGACGAGGCGGTAATCGTCACCAACCCGGAAGTGAGCTCGGTCCGCGATTCCGATCGCATCATCGGCCTGCTCGACTCCAGAACGATGAAAGCCGAGCAAGGTGAATCGATTGTCAAACACGTCCTCGTCACACGCTACGATGCTGCGCGCGCTGCCCGCGGCGAGATGCTGAGCATCGATGACGTGCTCGAGATCCTGTCGACGCCCTTGCTGGGAATAATTCCCGAGAGCCAGGACGTGCTGCGCGCATCCAATGTGGGCGCGCCGGTTACGCTCAGCGAAAACACCAACCCCGCCGCACGCGCCTATATCGACGCGGCAAGAAGACTCGAGGGCGAGGACCTGCCGGTCATTCTGCCTTTCGAGCGGAGGGGCCTCCTCGACCGGCTGTTGGGAAGGAGGGCAGCATGAACCTGCTCGATATCTTCAAGCGCCGCGGCAGCGCGCCCGTGGCGCGCGAACGCTTGCAACTGCTGTTGGCTTACGAGCGTCGAAGCCGCAACCAGCCCGATCTCGTCTCCGTGTTGCGCGAGGAGATCATGGCGGTGATCGCCCGGCATGTTCAGGTCGACCAGGATTTCCTGCAGGTGAGCATGGATCACGGCGAAACGACGTCGAGATTGGAGATCGACATCCAGATCCCCAACAAGGTCGCAATGCCCATGGCCGCGGCGTTCTAACGGAATCCTCCGGCCAGGGCTTGCGTCGGCTGCTGCCGAGGTTGCGGCGCCGTGGTTGGCGTGTTTGACCCGGTCGCCACCGGCAAGTTCTCGCAATTCGAGGACAATAACCACTCCCTCACCAAAACCCCGCGGCCGTTTCCAGTCGCGGGGGGCCTTGGGAGGGCCTTTCGAAACCCGTGATCAAATGTTGGCGAGCAATTCGTTGACGCGGCTTTCCATGTCGGCAAGGGCGGTGTCGACGTCCTTCTGGCCACTGATTGCTGCACTCATCTCTTCGCCGATAATGTCTTGGATCGCAAACTGACGCTGTACGGCGGACGGCAGCGGCTTGCCGAGATCAGCGACCGCAGAGATCGTGTTGCGATGCGGCAGGGCCTTGAAGGCGTCCGAGGTGATGACGGCCTTATAGGCCGGCAGGTGACCGGTGCGTGACCATTCGAAGTCGTTGTCGGCGAAGAACTTCAGGAATTTACCGATGGCCGCGATCTGTTCAGGCGTGCGGTCTTTCTGCGAAACGGCCCAGGTGTGGCCGTCGGCATATTGCGCGTGGGCGCCGCCAAACAGCTGCGGATACGGATAGACCGCATAGCCGCCCTTGTTGAGCGCCGTACCCTTGGTCTCGGACTGGGCGTTGTAATCGCCGACCACCCAGGTGCCGTTAAGGTGGACGCCACCCTCGCCGGCAAGGAAGGCGTTGATCGAGCCGCCATAATCGAGATCCTTGGTGGTGTAGCCCTTCTCGAAGATCGCCTTGTACATCTCGACGACCTTCTTGGCTTCCGGCGTATTCAACTTCACATGCTTCGGATCGGCGAAGAAATCGGAATCCTGCTGGAAAAGATAGGTGTAGAGGTTGCGTGTGTAGAGTGCAGTCTCATTGGTCAGGTTCTGGACGAAATAAGGCTTGCCCGTCTTCTGCTTGAACTGTTCGGCCTGGGCGAGCAGTTCCTCGGGCGACTTTGGAAAAATCGGCGTGCCGTCGGCATTGACGAGGCCGGCTTGTTTGAAAAGATCCATGTTGACGTGATAGAGCATCGTCCAGCTGTCGATCGGCAGGCCATAGACCTTGCCGTCTTTGGTGGCGCCATTGCGTGCCGCGTCGGTGAAGGCGTCGGGTGTCACGCCGACCGACTTCAAGAGATCGTCGAGCGGCATCAACAGGCCCTTCGACTGATAATCCGACAGTACGGATTCATGGATCGTGACGATGTCCGGAGCGTCGCCTGAAGCGAACTGCGCGGTCAGCTGATCATAGCCGGGCCATTCCACGGTGGTGACGTTGACATGGACATCGGGATTGTCGGCGTTGAACTTGTTGATTAGCGAGGTGATGATGCCGCATTCGCCAACGGCCTTGGTGGCATCGGTGTTGGTGCCGAAATCGGCATCGCAGGCGCCGAAAAAGCGCTGTACGCTCAGCTCCGTGGCCGCGAAGCTTGGACTTGCGAGCATCATTGCGCCCGCAGAGACTGCGGCAAACAGTATTTTCTTCAGTTTCATATCAGTTCCTCCTACTGAGTTTCCGCCGCTCCACCCTGGATTGGCTTTCGTGCTTCAATTGCTGCGCATTCCCCCGGCCGTCAGGCAATCTTCGTTATCTCACCGCAGCGCCGGAGACCGCCGTGACGATGTATTTCTGGAAGAACAGGTAGACGATCAGGATCGGTGCACCGGCGAACACCGCCTGCGCCATCAGGAAGCCGATGCCTTCGGACTGGGCGAAGTTGGTCTGGGTCGAGGCCATGCCGACCGTCAGCGTGAACATGTCCTTCTTCGTCGCCGAAATCAGCGGCCAGAAGTAGTCGTTCCAGGCGCCGAGAAAGGTGAAGATGCCGAGCGTCGCCTGCGCAGGCAGCGTGAGCGGCAGAAGCACCTTCCAGAAAATTCTGAGCCGGCTGGCGTTATCGAGCATGGCGGCTTCGTCCAGCTCCTTCGGGATGGCCTTGAAATACTGGGTCATCAGGAAGACACCGAACGGAGCCGAAAGGCCCGGCAGAATGAGCCCTTGATAGGTGTTGTGGAACTTCAGCATGCTGAAGATCTGGTGACGGGCGACAAGCACGGCCTGTTCCGGGACCGCCAGACCGAACAGCACGATCACGAACAGCACGTCTCGGCCGGGGAAATTCAGCCGTGCAAAGCCGTAGCCGGCGAGCGACGACAGGATCAACGTGCCGAGCGTCAATCCGCCCGAGACGATGATGCTGTTGCGCACCCAGATGAACACCGACGAGGTGCCGACGGTGTTGATGTAGTTCTTCAGCGTATAGGGTGCGTGAAACACCGAGTTCGGATCGGCCATCAGCTCCGTATTGTCCTTGAGTGACAGGCCGATGACCCACAGAACCGGCGCGATCATGATGATCGAAAGCAGGATGACCAGGGCCAATAACAAATGGTCGCCAAATGCCCGGCCCTTGATGGAAGCTGCTGGGGCGCTCATGCCTGGTCTCCCCTGCTGCGTGTCACCAGGTACTGGGCCATGGCCGCGACTAGGATGAGGATGAACAGGATTTCCGATGCAGCGGCGCCCAGGCCGAGATCCCAGCGACGGAATGCGGTATCGTAGATGTAGAGCACGATCGGCTTGGTCAGATTGTTCGGACCGCCGCGCGTCATCAGCCAGGCCTGGCCGAACAGCTGGAATTGCAGCACGATCTGGATGATGATCACCAGGATGAAGGTCCGCTTGATCGACGGCAGCGTGATCGACCGCAGCGTCTGCCAGCGATTGGCATTGTCCAGCGCTGCCGCCTCGTAAATGTCCTGCGGGATCTGCTGGAGTGCTGAGAGAAAGAGCATCATCGGCAGGCCGATGCACCACCAGATGGTGGCAATGGCGATGCCGACCATCGCCAGGCTGGGATCGGAAATGAAGGCCGGAGCCGTTGCGCCGAACCATCCGTAGATCGTCGACAACAGGCCGACATTCGGAATGAAGACGATGCGCCAGATCAGCGTGACGATGGTGACCGACAGCACCGACGAGGAAAAGAACAGCGTCCGCAAAACCGCGGCAGTGCGCGTGCGGCGGTTGAGGCAAAGCGCCAGGAAAAGGCCGATCAGCGCCAGCGTCGGCACCGTCAGAAGCACGAAATAGAAGGTGGTCCAGATCGATTGCAGGAAGACCTTGTCGTGATACAGCCTGGCGTAATTGCCGAGACCGACAAAATTTCCGGACGAGAACGTGTCGGCCTTGTGGAAACTCAGCCACATCCCCCAGAGCAGCGGGAAGAGCAGCAGCGTGGTGAAGAAGAACAAGAATGGCGCAACGAAAATGACGTTTCGCCATTGCGGCGCATAGATGTCGGCGGTAGGGGCTCTGACGCCGACAGCAAGCGTCGCGGTCGGGGACATCGCCAGCCGGTCAGCCATCTCAGGCCTCCCTCGCATGCCAGGCGCGGCCGGTCTCGTTGAACAGATGCGATTTCTGGCCATCAAAGGCGAGCCCGATTCTGTCGCCGACGGCGACGCGGCTGTTGCCGGCATCCGAGCCGACGATCTGCTGGCCATCGCCCAGCCGCGCGTAGATCAGGGTGCGTTCGCCGAGCCGCTCGAGCACATCGACCACGCCGCCGGCATTGCCCTGTCCGGCCGCAACGATGCGCACGTCTTCAGAACGGATGCCGAAAGTGTACTTGCCATCGGTCAGTTGGCTGGAGGCGATCTCGGTCTGCACCGAGACGCCGTCCGCAAACCTGGCCGTGGCGTTCTCGCCGGATCTGTCAAGCGTCGCATCGACGAAGTTCATCGCCGGCGCGCCGACGAAACCCGCGACGAATTTGGTCGCCGGGCGCTCGTAGATCTCCATCGGGGTACCGATCTGGTCGATCTTGCGATTGTTCATGACGACGATGCGGTCGGCCAGCGTCATTGCCTCGACCTGGTCATGGGTGACGAAGATCATCGTCGATTGCAGCCGCTGGTGAAGCTGGGCAAGCTCGATGCGGGTGCGGGTGCGCAACGCCGCATCGAGATTGGAAAGCGGCTCGTCGAACAGAAAGGCCTTCGGCTCCTTGACGATCGCACGGCCGATGGCGACGCGCTGGCGCTGACCGCCGGAGAGCTGGCCCGGCTTGCGATCGAGCAGATGCGGCATTTCCAGGATGCGGGCGGCTTCATTGATGCGCGCCTCGATGACCTTGCCTGGTACGCCGATATTCGCAAGGCCGAAGGCCATGTTGTCGCGCACCGTCATATGCGGATAAAGCGCATAGGATTGGAACACCATGGCAATGCCGCGCTTGCCCGGTGGCAGATGATCGATGCGCTCGTTGTTGATGGCAATCTCGCCGCTATCGACAGCTTCGAGCCCGGCAATCATTCGAAGAAGCGTCGATTTTCCGCAGCCGGACGGGCCCAGGAACACGATGAATTCGCGTGCCCTTATGGAGAGCGACAGATGATCCAGCACCGTCATGGCACCGAACTGCTTGCTCACGTTCCTGATCTCGATATCGGCCGTCACGTCGACGCTCCTCCTCAGCGTTTGCGCTTTCTCGATGATCCGCCTGAACTCAGAGCCTCAGGCGTATGACCTGGTAGGAATAGGCCGGCAGTGACAGGCTCAGCTTGCCGCCGGCGAGCGAGGCGCCCTCACCCTTCCTGGGGCCGACATTGCCAGGGTTTTCGGCCGAATTGACGGCTTTCAGATCGGCGTGTGCCATCACCTGGTGATCGACGATCTCCGCCGCGCCGAAGCCGGTGAGGTCGACCACTGTTTCGATTGCCTCGCTCGAATGGCGGTTGACGGCGAAGAAGGTGACGTGGCCGGTTTGCCTGTCGTGCACGCCGGCAACATCGACATAGGCGACGTCGCCCGCAACGCTGGATTTGTAGGTCGGGCTTTCCACCTTGAGATCCAGCGCATTGCCGCGACCATAGTTAGAAGCAAACAGATAGGGATAAAAAATCGTCTGTCGCCATGCCGGGCCATTCGGAACGGTCATGATCGGCGCGATGACATTGACCAGTTGTGCCAGGCAGGCGATCTTGACGACATCGGAACGGCGGATGAAGGTGTTGAGGATCAGGCCGACCTGCAGCACATCCTCGAAATTATAGATGTCTTCGAGCAACGGCGGGGCGAACGGCCAGCCGTTGCTGCCGCCGAGTATCTTCCTGTCCTGCTCCTTGGAATGGTACCAGACGTTCCATTCGTCGAACGAGATGTAGACCTGCTTGTTGGAGCGCTTCTTGGCCTTGATATACTCGATGACGCCGGCGACCGAGACAATGTAGTCGTCGAGCTTTTCGCTCATGGCGAGATAGTTCGGAGCGTCGTTGGCTTCGTTGTCGAAATACATGTGCAGCGAGATGTAGTCGACCTCGTTGTAGGTATGGTCGAGAACCGTCGCTTCCCATTCAGGGTAGGTCGGCATCTTGGCATTCGAAGAGCCGCAGACCACCAGCTCGAGTGACTTGGAGAAGGCGCGCATGGCCTTGGCCGTCTCATGCGCCAGCCGGCCATACTCGTCCGCGGTCTTGTGGCCGATCTGCCAAGGGCCATCCATTTCATTGCCGAGGCACCAGAGCTTGACGTCGAACGGCTCCTTGCGGCCGTTGGCGATGCGCCTGTCGCTCCATTTGCTGCCGCCGGGATGGTTGGCGTACTCCAGCAGGTTGCGGGCTTCATCGAGGCCGCGCGAGCCGAGATTGACGGCAAGCATCATCTCGGTGTTGGCGGAGGTGCACCAATCGGCAAATTCATGCAGGCCGACTTCGTTGCTTTCCGATGTGTGCCAGGCGAGGTCGAGGCGCACTGGGCGCTGTTCCTTGGGGCCAATCCCGTCTTCCCAATTGTAGGCCGAGACGAAATTGCCGCCGGGATAGCGGACGATCGGAACATTGAGTTCCCTGACGAGATCGATGACGTCTTGACGCATGCCGTTGGCATCCGCTGTCGGATGGCCGGGCTCATAGATGCCGGTGTAAACTGCCCGCCCCAGATGCTCGATGAAGGATCCGTAGAGCCTCGGATCGATTTCCGAGACGACATAATGCGGATGAGCCGTAACGGCTGCCTTCATGCATTCCTCCCATCGATATCACAAACGATGATTTAAATCATCTTGCCCGATATCAAAGAGGAATTGGTAGCCCTTCGTCAAGCCAAAATACCCAAATGTAGGACAATTAGACGAACGCTTTGGCACAGCAGAAAGCCAGATAGTTGAAATTGCTGCGTTATCTTCAGAACCCGGTTTCATGATATCAACCAGTTTTGATCCTGAGCAGGATGTCCTGATCGTAATTTCCAAAGCCCTTGCCGAAAATATTGATCCCGCCGGGGCGCTTGGCGTCGTCCTTGACGCCGATACGGACGCGGATTGAATGATGGCTCTTCAGATCGAGTGCGGCGAGGCCGGTTTCGGAAATCCTGAGGCCGTCGACATGGGTGCCGTCATTGGCAATTCGCCAGTTCTTCAGCTTACCGTATTGCGAGCCCTTGAGCTTCCACCAGGAGGGCGTGAAGACGCCGCGCTTGTCGCCGAAATCCCCCGGCGACGTCCAGGTGCCGACATCGACGCCATTGATCGTCAGCGTGATGTCCGAGGGCCAATCGGCGCTGGTACCCGGCACTTCCGAAGACAGCTCTATCGCAACTTCGAGTCCGGTGATCTCGGCATTGGCGAGCTTGGCATTGTTGGGGAACTGGTATTCGACAAAACCGCGCGTGAACCATAGCAGACCAGCTTTCATGCGGTCCGGATCGAGGAAAGTGTTGGGAACATCGAGCAGACCGATGATGCCGTCCGGCGAACAAAGGCCGCAGGGCGCGGTAACCTCGAAGCCGGTATAAAGCCCGATCGGCATCGACACTTCGATCGCGTCGTTCTTGACCGCACGATATTCGCTCTTGAACACGACGAGCACTTCTTCGGCCATCGGATAACAGATTTTCTGACTGCCTTTCTTCGCCTTCAGGTTCTCGGTGCGGATCAACCCCGCATCCTCCAGCACCTGGATGTTGGTCGAGACGGTCGACTGCGGAAGCGACAGCACGGCGGCGATTTCGTTGACATTCATCGGCCCCTTCTCATGCAGCAGTTTCAGCATCGAGATCCGCGCCGAGGAGGCAAGCCCCTTGAGCACGGCAATTCCTTCCTCAGGTTCAATCACCAGAAAATTGCGACTCATGAAATTGTCCGGCCCATGTAAAATCTATATCCGAAATTACCCTGTATATCGGGATATCTGATTTAATCAACATGCAGGCGGAACGCCGGGCAATTTGTTGAATCCGGCAGGGCGAGGGTCGCGCGGTGGCCCTGCACAGAATTTGTGCAGGAGCCATATGCAGAGTGGACACCTGAACGCCGATCGCCCAATCTAGTCCGGAGCCGAGCCCGGTGATGGCGGCTTGCACATAAAGTGGTTGGACGGGTCGTGACCAAAGGGTGGAAATTATACGATCAGCGACTGGCCTGGGTCCTCGTCGCGCCTGTGCTTTTACTGCTTACCCTGCTTCTGCTGCTGCCGATCGCGATGATGACGGTCTACACGTTTTTCACCTTCGTCACCGCGGGGGTGGAGTCGGCGGTGCTGACCTTCGACAACTGGAAGGAATTCCTCACCGACAGCTACTATCACGGTTTTCTTTGGAAGACCGTTCGCGTCGGCGCCATCACCGCTGTGATCTGCGCGATCCTTGGCTATTTCCCCGCCTATTTCATCTGGGCCACGACCTTCAGGCACAAATGGCTGTTGTTGCTGCTGCTCATCGTGCCGTTCTGGATCAGCTTCACCATCCGGACATTCTCGTGGATCCATATTCTCGGCGAACAGGGGCTGATCAACGTCGTGCTCATCAGGCTGGGGGTTATCAACGAACCGTTGCCAATGCTCTACACCGAGGGCGCCGTCATCATGGGGCTGCTGCATTTTCTGCTGCCCTATATGATCCTGAACGTCTATGTCAGCCTGGAAAGCATCGACCGCACGCTGATCGCCGCCGCCCGCTCGATGGGCTGTACCAGCGCGCAGGCGTTTCGCGAAGTGACCCTGCCGCTATCGATGCCGGGGCTGGGCGCCGGGCTGCTGCTCTGCTTCGTGCTGGCGGCCGGCTCCTATGTGACGCCGCAGCTGCTCGGCGGCAGCCGCGATGCGCTGTTCGGCAACTTGATCTACGACACCATCATGGGGCAGCTCAATTGGCCGATGGGCGCCACGCTTTCCATCGTCCTGTTCGTTCTGCTCGGCGCGGCCGCGGCCGCCTACAGCCGCTATATGGGCCTATCGCAGATCATGAAGGGCCTCAGTGCATGAGAGCGGATCATCCCGATCGCGAAGGCAGATGGGCGTGGCGGCTGACCGGCGCGATCACGGTGTGCGTCTACGTCTTCATGTTTGCGCCGATCCTCGCCACGGTCGTGCTTTCCTTCAACGCCTCGATGTTCGGCGGCTTTCCCCTCACCGGCTTCAGCCTGCGATGGTACGAAAAGCTGCTCACCAACGAGCCGGTTCTCGACGCCTTCCGGACATCGATGTGGATTGCCCTGGTGACGGCAACGGTGACGACGCTGCTCGGCATCATGGCGGCATTGGCGCTGGTGCGCTTCGAGTTCCGTGGCAAGCAGGCGATCAACACGCTTGTCATTCTTCCCGCGCTGGTCCCCGAAACGATACTCGGCGTCGGCCTGCTGGTCATGATCAAAGCCGTCGACCAGCCGCGCAGCATGACGCTGCTGGTGCTCGGCCACATTCTGCTCACGCTCCCCTACGTGGTGCTGATCGTCCAGGCGCGCATGATCGGCATAAAGCGTTCCTATGAGGAGGCGGCGCTTTCGCTCGGGGCGCCGCGTGTGTCGACATTCCGCGAAATCACGCTGCCGCTGCTCATTCCCGCAGTGCTTGCCAGTGTTCTGCTCGCTTTCACCATTTCGTTCGACAACACCTCGGCCAGCCTGTTCTGGCGGCCGGCGGGCGTCGAGACCATGCCGACGCAAATCCTTTCGATGCTGAAGATCTCGATCAGCCCCGAGGTGAACGCGCTCGGAACCGTCATGATCCTTTTGACGGTCGGCATTCCCTTGGCTGGCGGGCTCGTCCTGCAAAGCCTCACCTGGTTCAAGGCAGGCAAGTGAAAATGAAAATGGGAGAATGGAAATGAAACTGACAACCACCAAACGACTGGAACGGCTCAACGAACGCTATGCCAATGGCGACATCAGCCGCCGATCGTTCCTGACGCTGACGGCCGCCGCTGCCGCCGCCACCGGGCTTTCCATGCCCTGGATGGGACGGGCGCTGGCCGCGGTTTCGGAAGTGCGCTTCGACGGATGGGGCGGCGTGGTGCAGGAGGCGATCGATAAGTACGCGTTCCAGCCTTACACCGCCAAGTCCAAGGTCAAGGTCGTCCAGGGCACCTTTGGCGACGAGAACGAGATCATCACCAAAATCAAGACGTCGAAACCAGGCGACTTCCAGATCGTCCATTCTTCCGGCGTCAACTACTACATCAAATACGTCAATGGCGGTTTCAATTCGGAGATCAACGAGGCGAACATTCCGAACATGGCGAATGTCCTGACCGCCATGATCGAGCCGTTCCGCAAGATCACGCCGAAGCTGTCGGCAGTGCCATATGATTACGGCACCACCGGCATCGCCTACAACAACAAGGTCATCTCGCCGGAGGAAGCCAAGGAAAAGGGCGCCAACCTGCTTACCGACAAGAAATATGCCGGCAAGATCGGCGGCTACGCCGATATGACGACGCGCGTCTGGTATGCGGCGCTGCAGACGAAACAGGACCCCAACAACATTCAGGACATGGACGTCGTCTGGGCCAAGGTTCGCGAGACCCGCGACCTGGCCAAGAAATTCTGGAGTTCCGGCGCGGAACTGATGGACCTCCTTTCGCGCAACGAGATCGTCGTCACCGATGCCTGGTCAGGACGTGTCGCCGCCCTGCAGCAGCAGGGCCAGCCGATCGGCTATCTCGACCCTGCCGGCTCATACGCGTGGATGGAGGATATGCTAGTGCTCAAGGGTTCGCCGATGGCCGAATGCGAGGAACTGATCAACTTCATGCTGGATCCGGCCACGTCGATCGCCGTCGCCGAGGGCCAGAACTATCCGCCGTCGCTTGACCCGACCAAGGTGAAGCTGACCGACAGGATCGCGGCGCTTCCGGCCTTCGACCCGACTGGATCGATGAAATCGCTGACCTTCGCCGATCCGCTCTACTGGGCGAAGAACGAAGACGCCTGGACCAAGCAATGGGACAGGGTGTCGAAAGGTGCATGACGACAACAGCCACGACCAGCAGCCCCGGCCGGCTTCGGCCGGGGCTGATGGCGACCCGCTCGCCCAGAGCGAGCGGCAGCCGACAGGAAAGCCTGCGGTCGAGTTTCGCGACATCGATATTTTCTACGGCAAGTTCGCCGCTGTGCGCGATTTTTCACTGGCAATCCGCAAAGGTAGTTTCGTCACCTTGCTGGGGCCGTCCGGGTGCGGCAAAACGACGATCCTGCGCTCGATCGCGGGCCTGGTCGACATCTCCAGTGGCCAGATCTCGATCGGCGGAAAGCGGGTCGACGACATCCCGATCTACAAACGCAACATTGGTCTGGTGTTCCAGAACTACGCGCTCTTTCCGCACAAGAACGTCTTCGACAACGTCGCATTCGGCCTGAAATACCGAAACGTGCCGAAACCGGAAATCGTGCGCCGGGTCAAGAAGGCGCTGGATATGGTGCGGCTGCCCGGCAGTGAGACAAAGCTGCCGTCGCAGCTCTCGGGCGGCCAGCAGCAACGCATCGCACTGGCCCGCGCCATCGTCTTCGAGCCGGAAGTGCTGCTGCTGGACGAGCCCTTGTCGGCGCTCGACGCCAATATGCGCGAGGACATGCGCGTCGAGATCAAGAAAATCCAGAGGGAGACGGGCATCACCGCTATCTTCGTGACGCACGACCAGGAAGAAGCCTTGTCGATGTCCGACCATATCGTCGTGATGAACGCCGGCCTGATCGAGCAGATCGGCTCCCCCGCGCAGGTCTATGACCAGCCGGCCACCGCATTCGTCGCCAATTTCCTTGGCAAGGCCAACATGCTGCCCGGCAGCGTGACAGTGATGGACGGCAAGATGGCGACGATCGCGCTGGCCAGCGGCCATGTCGTAAAGGCGGCCGCGCCGAAGGCGCTCGCGACCGGCAGCGCGGTCACCGTCGTCGTTCGCCCGCAGAAGCTTACCGTCGGTACCGCCGGTGCTGCCAACAGGCTGGCGGGACGGATCGTCTCGACCTCCTATCTCGGCGGCAATGCGGTCTACGAGATCGACATCGGCGCCGGCACGCTGGTGCGCGCTAACACGTTGATCGACGGCCAGCCGCTGCGTGAAGGCGAAGCGGTCGATGTCTGCTTCGACCCGCTGGGCTGCGTGCTTCTCGACGCGCAAGGCTTACGCATCGCCTAGCGAGGCGGAACTGAGCCGTTCAGTCTTTCGCGTCACCCTTTGGCCCGAGAAACCGCGCATAGACCTCACCGACAATACCGCGCCGGAAAACCAGCACGCAGACCATGAAGGTCAGGCCAGTGGCGATGGTCACCGGAAAGTTCGAGGTGGCGAGCGTGTTTTCCAGGCCGACGACCAGACTGGCGCCAATGATCGGCCCGGCCATGGTGCCGATGCCGCCGAGGAGCGTCATCAGGATCACCTCGCCCGACATCTGCCAGGTGACGTCGGTGAGCGTGGCAAGCTGAAAAACGATCGCCTTGAGCGCGCCGGCCAGCCCGGCCAATGTTGCCGACATGACGAAAGCCGCCAGCTTGTAGTTGGCGACGGAATAGCCGAGCGAAATGGCCCGGCTCTCGTTTTCCCGGATGGAACGCAGGATCATGCCGAAAGGCGAGTTGATGATGCGCCAGATGGCGAACACGCCGATCAGGAAGACCGCCAGCACGAAATAATAGATGTTCATCGAGACGTTCACGTCGAGCATTCCAAGCAGCCTGCCGCGCGGCACGCCCTGGATGCCGTCCTCACCTCCGGTGAACGGCGCCTGCACGCAGAAGAAGAAGAACATCTGCGACAGCGCCAGCGTGATCATGGCGAAATAGATGCCTTACCGGCGGATGGCAAAGAAGCCCATCACAAGGCCGAGCAGCGCAGCTCCCAGGACACCGAGCAGGATGCCCGCTTCCGGCGGGCAGCCCCAGACCTTGACCGCGTAATGCGGTGAAATAGGCCGCCCCGCCGAAGAATGTCGCATGGCCGAAGGACAACAGCCCAGTGTAGCCGAGCAGAAGGTTGAACGCGCAGGCAAACAGCGCAAAGCACAGCATCTTCATAAGGAAGATCGGATAGACGAAGAAAGGCGCCACCAGCGGCGCCAGGATGCCGAGCCCGACCAGCGCCCATTCAAGCCGTGCCGAATTCTTGGCACACGTCTCGCGAAGTGTCAGTTCGGCCATCTCAGGCATCCCTTCCGAACAGGCCGGCTGGCCGGACCAGAAGCACGATTGCCATGATGACGAAGACCACCAGATTGGAGGCTTCGGGATAGAAGACCTTGGTCAGGCCTTCGGCGAGGCCAAGCATGTAACCGGTGACGATCGCCCCGAGGATCGATCCCATGCCGCCGACCACGACGACGGCGAAGACGACGATGATGAGGTCAGATCCCATCAGCGGGCTCACCTGATAGATCGGCGCGGCGAGAACCCCCGCAAGCCCGGCAAGAGCGGCGCCGAGGCCGTAGGTGAGGGTCAGCAGCAACGGCACGTTGACGCCGAAAGCCTGCACCAGCCCGGGGTTCTCCGTCGCCGCCCGCAGATAGGAGCCCAGCCTGGTCTTCTCAATCAGCGCCCAGGTGCCAAAACAGACGATCATCGAGGCGACCACTACCCAGCCGCGGTAATTAGGCAGGAACATGAAGCCGAGATCGGTTCCTCCCGAGAGCAGCGGCGGCACGGAATAAGGGCTTCCCGATACGCCATAGTAGTAACGGAACACTCCTTCGAGCACGAGCGCGAGGCCAAAGGTGAAAAGCAACCCGTAGAGCGGGTCGATGTCGTAAAGCCTCGACAGCGCCAGGCGCTCGACCACGACGCCGAAGCCGCCGACGATCAGCGGCGACAGGATCAGGGTGAGAAGCAGGTACCCGACGAAGGCGCCGAGCATATAGAGCGCGCCGTGGGCAAAATTGATGACGCGCATCAGGCCGAATATGACAGCCAGGCCCAGGCTCAACATTGCGTAGAACGAGCCGTTGATGAGGCCGACCAGCAATTGGCCGAGGAATGCCTGAACGGGTATTCCGAAGATCATCGTCATAGCGTCGGATCGTGCGGCGTCCAGATCGGCCTCTATTCTCGCCGAAGCGACGATTACGGCTGAACGGTCCTGATCCGATATCGCTGAACGAGAATTCCCTCGTCAACCGCCGGCTGGATGATGGCAAGCAACCAGGCGGCCCTCGCCAATGCTTTGGAGAAGCGGACGGTCGCTGCGGCAGATCGGGGTGGCAGCTGGGCAACGGGTGTGGAACCGGCACCCTGAGGGTGGGCTCATCGGGCTGGGCAGGTCACCCTTGAGCACCAGTCGGCCGCGCCGCGCCCGGTCGATGCTGGGTATCGGCACGGCGGAACGCAGCGCCGCGGTGTAATGATGTCTGGGCGCCGCAAAGACCTCGTCGGTCGGCCCGCTCTCCACGATCGATCCCAGATACATCACCGCCACACGGCTCGAGATCTGACGCACCACGGAAAGGTCGTGAGCGATGAACACATAAGTCAGGTTGTACTCCTCGCGCAGGTCGGCGAGCAGATTGACGATCTGCGCCTGGATCGACACGTCGAGCGCCGAGACCGGCTCGTCGGCCACGATCAGCCGTGGCCGCAGCGCCAGCGCGCGGGCGATGCCGATACGCTGGCGCTGGCCGCCGGAGAATTCGTGCGGGTAGCGCGATGCGTGCTGGGGCGACAAGTCGACCCGGCGCAGGAGCTCGGCCACGCGGTCCGCCATTTCCGATGCCGAGAGGCGTTCATGGATGCGGAACGGATCGGCCAGCAGATCGCCGACCCGCCGGCGCGGATTGAGCGAAGCGCTGGGATCCTGAAAGACCATCTGCATCTGCCGCCGCAACGGACGAAGCTGGCGCTGGGAGGCGTCGCTGATGTCGCGGCCCTCGAATTCCAGCGACCCCGAGCTGATTTCGGTCAGACGCACCAGACACCGGCCAAGCGTGGATTTGCCGCAACCGGACTCGCCGACGATGCCGAGGGTCTCCCCGGGCCAGATGTCGAGCGACACCGTATCAACCGCATGCACGGTCCGGCGCTGCGCCGGGAAGATCGAGCGGCCGACGCTATAGCGCTTCGACAGGTCGCCGGCACGAAGCAGCGGACGTTCGCGTGGCATGGCATTCATCGTTGCATCTCCACCACGCCGCCAGGCCTCTGGGCAGCGAATTGTCTGCGCGTAGGCTCCGGCAACAGGCACGCGGCGCGATGCCTCTCGCCTTGCATGATCGGCAGTTGAACCAGACAGGCGTCATGGCGAAAGGCGCAGCGGGGGCTGAAGGCGCAGCCTTTCGGCAGGTTGGAGAGCGACGGCGGAATTCCCGGAATGGCAGCGAGCCGGGCTGAACGTGGTCCCTCCATCGGCGGGATCGAGCCGAACAAGCCCCATGTGTAGGGATGCAGCGGCGCCCGGAACACGCTGCTCTTGCCGCCCTCCTCGACAAAGCGTCCGCCATACATCACCAGTACCCGGTCCGCGACTTCGGCGACGACGCCAAGATCGTGCGTGACCAGGATCACAGCGGAACCGAACTGGTCGCGCAATCGTCCGATCAGTTCGAGGATCTGCGCCTGCACGGTAACATCGAGGGCTGTAGTCGGTTCATCCGCGACGAGCAGCGCCGGGTTGCACGAGAGCGCCATGGCAATCACCGCGCGCTGGCGCATACCGCCGGAAAGCTGGTGCGGGTAGCTGTCGATGACCCGATCCGGATTTGCGATGCCGACCGCATCCAGCAATTGCACGGCCCTCGCCCGTGCCGCTTTCGCCGACACTTTTTCATGCGCGCGGACCTGCTCGCCGATCTGGTTGCCGATCGTATGCACCGGGGTGAGCGCAGACATCGGATCCTGGAAGATCATCGCGATCTGGCGGCCGCGAATGGCATCGAGCGCACGCCGCTTGAGCCCGATCAGCTCCTGTCCCATGAAACGGATGGAACCGGAGACGATAGCGTTGGGGCTGTCGATCAACCCCATAATGGCGAGCAAGGTCTGGCTTTTGCCCGAACCGGATTCGCCGACCACACCGACGATCTCGCGCTGCTCGACGGAGAACGAAACACCTCCCACCGCGCGCACCAGGCCCTCGTCGCTGCGGAAGGAGACGGTGAGGTCCTTGACCACCAGAAGAGGAGCATCAGCCGACATCGCGAGCCCTCGGGTCGATGAAGACGAAGACCACGTCGACGACGAAGTTTGCCATCACCACGAAGAAGGCGGCGTAGATCACCGTGGCAAGGATCATCGGCAGATCGAGCGTCTGCAGCGCCTCGTAGGTCAGTTTTCCGACGCCCTGCAGTCCGAAGACCACTTCGGTCAGCAGCGCGCCGCCACCGACCAGGGCACCGAAGTCGAGGCCGAACATGGTAACAAATGCGACCAGCGAGGTCCTGAGGCCATGATGCAGCACCACCCGCCGCTCGCCGATCCCCTTGGCTCGGGCGGTGCGGATGAAATCCTCCTGCATCATCTCGATCAGGCTTGCCCGCAGCACCCGGCCGTAGAGGCCGACATAAAGGGTTGCCAGCGTGAACCACGGAATGACGAGCGCCTTGAACCAGCCCCAGGGATTCTCGGTCAGGGGGATGTAGCCGAGCGGAGGAACCCAGGAAAACAGCCAGCTGTCGTGCCAGCGGCTTTGCGTCAGCAGGTTGGCGACCTCGCCCAGCCAGAAGACCGGGATCGACACGCCTACCAGGCTCAGGATCATCAGCGCGCGATCAATGAATGTACCGCGCGTTGCGCCTGCGATCACACCGACGATCAATCCGCCGAGCACCCACAGCACTGCCGCGCCGCCGACCAGCGACAGCGTCACGGGAATGGCGCTTATCACGGTCGGGATGACGCGCTGCCCGCGATTGACGAAGGAGGTGAGATCGCGGCTGACGAAAAGCCGGTTCATCATCAGCCCATATTGCACCGGCAATGGCCGGTCGAGACCGAAATCGTGGCGCACCTGGATCAGCGTCTCTTGCGAAGCATTGCGGCCGGCAATGCGCGCCGATGGATCAGCGCCAGGCGTCGCAAAGAAGATCAGGAAAGCGACGACGCTGATACCGAACATAACCAGCACCATCTGGCCAAGCCGGAAGCCGAGCGCGGCAACCACTAGACGCCCCTCGGCGAGGATTTCGGATCGAGCGCGTCGCGCACGCCGTCGCCCAGAATGTTTAGGGCCAGCACCGTGATCACAATGGCTAGCCCCGGCGCCAGTGCCACGACCGGCCGCGAATAGAGCAGGCCCTGGCCGTCCTGGATGATCGTGCCCCAGCTGGCATCCGGCGGCTGCACGCCGATCGACAGGAACGACAGCGAGGATTCCGTCATCATGTTGAGCGCCAGGATCAACGGCACGAAAACGATGATGCGGGTCACCACATTGGGCATGATGTCGCGCAAAAGGATGCGCCAGGGCGATGCGCCAAGGCCGATCGCAGCGGTGACGAATTCGGCATGCATTAAGGTCAGGACATGGCCGCGGATCGGCCGCGCCACATAGGGCACATAGACGATGCCGATGATGAAGACCGGTAGCCACAGGCTGCCGGAGCGGATTTCGAACGGACCGATCTGGATACTCTGCGCAATCAGCACGATCGACAACGAAATCGCCAACAGGAAAATCGGAAAAGCCCAGAGCACGTCGAGAATGCGCGACAGGCCGATGTCGACGATGCCGCCGAAGAAGCCGGAAACGACCCCCAGGAATGTCGCGAGGACAAGGCACAGCACGGCTGCAGCACCCGAGATCAACAGCGAATCCCGTCCGCCGTAGAGCAGCCGCGCCGCGACGTCACGGCCCTGGTTGTCGGCACCGAGCATATAGGGGCCGATGCGCCAGGTCGGCCCGACCGGCGTCATGCCGAGGCCAAGGCCTTCGGTGGAGGGCTGCAGCACCGGCTGGGTCACCCCATCGACGACGATCTCGCCATTGAGATTGGTCACAAATGGATCGGTGCCGGAGACGTATCGCGCATAAAGCGGCGCCGCGAGCGAGGCGATCACGATGACGACGAGCACGGCGAAGGCAGATATTGCCGAACGATCGCCTTTCAGCTTGCGCCAAGCGGTGCGCCACGGGCCATCGGTGGCCCGGCGAACCGGGATGGCAGGCTGGTCCGCAATGACATTGACCATGAACAGGATTGCCTGGGAAAAATCGCGGCCTGGAAGATGCGCTGATCCGCCGGAAAAGGAAATGCGACGGAGAGCCAGCGGCACTCCGTCGCATTGGCTCCGGTCGGCTATTCCACCCAGGACTGGCTGACAATCCAGTAGAATTGCGGGCTGAAGGTGAAGTTCTTCAGCCTGGAAGAGATCACATCGACGCGCTTTGGCGTGAACAGGACAGCGACCGGAGCCTTGTCCGTCACAGCCTTGTCGATGGCGGTCCAGAGTGTCGCGCCCTTGGCCGGATCGGCGATGGTGGCTGCCTCTGCCTCGTCCATCGATGCGTCGATCGACTTGTCGCAGAGCCCCGAAATATTGACCGAGGCGTCGGAGCCCGGCGTAAACGAGGCACAGCTGAACAAGACCTGCAGGAAATTCGATGGCGCCGGGTAATCCTGGAACCATTGCGAGATCGAAATCTGCACCTTGTTATTGGTGTTCTGGATGTAGGTGAACTGTATGTTCTGCGAGATCGGCTTGACCGACGTCTTGTAGCCAAGCTGGTTGAGCACATCCTGCAGGTAGACGCCGATCGCCTTGGAAACCGTGGTGTCCTCGGTGATGATCGTCACCTCCTGACCTGCGGTTCCCGATTCCGCGACCAATTGCTTGGCCTTGTCCATATCCGGCGCCGACCACTTCTCACCTGGATTGGCCGTGAACGGGCAATAGGCCGCGAATGACGGGAAGCCCGGCGGCAGGATCTGACAGGCCGGCTGCGCCAGATTGCTGCCGCCGAACAGCTTGACGATCGCGGCGCGGTCGATCGCGAAGTTCACGGCTTGGCGAACGCGGATGTCGTTGAACGGCGCCAGATTGGTGTTCATCGGCGCATACCACATTGCCGTCAGCGGGTGAACCGTGACCTGCGCGGCATATTTGGTGCCGAGTTCGGCGAGACGGTCGGACGGCGGTGGGTCGAACATCCAGTCCGCCTGGCCATTCTCGACCGCCGTCACCGCCGCCTCGTCGGTAAGGCCGAATTCATAGTCGATCTCATCCGGATACCCGGCCGGCTGCGCTGCCTTGCTCCATTCCTTGAAGTGAGGATTGCGCACAATCTTCATTAGCTTGTTGGGGTCGTAGCTGGCGATCATGTACGGTCCGGTACCCGGGATCGGATCGGTGCCGGCGTCCTTCAGCGGCGCGCTCGCCGGCAGGATCGACGCGTGTGGAACGGCCAGCTTCTGCAGGAACTCGGCATCCGGCTGGACCAGGTTGAAGGTAATGCTTCCGGCCGCATCGTCGACCGACAGGCCACCTTCGAGGGTGCATGCAGCGGGGGCCTTCAAGCACGCATCCGCGCCGACGACGCCTTTGTAGAAGGTCCCGGCCGTCGGCCCGCTGATCTTGAAGATGCGTTGGAACGAAGCCACCACGTCCTTCGTGGTGACATCCGAGCCATCCGCGAATTTGATGCCCTTGCGCAGCTTGAAGACGTAGGTCTTGCCGCCGTTCTCGACCTGCGGGAGGCTTTCCGCCAGGTCCGCGACGACTTCGAAGCCGGTCTTGTCCCCGGCCTTCTTGTAGGTCACCAGGCCATCGTAAAGGACATAATTGATCTGGAAATACTGCAGCGTGTAGTTGATGTGCGGATCGGCGGTGCCTGCCGCGGCATTGGCCAGCAGTCGGAGTGTGCCGCCTGGCTTGCCCTCGGTGGCCAAGGCACTGCTTGCCGGCGACATCATGGTCACGCCGAGCAGAGCCAGGCAGGGTATCAACGCTGCAAATGCTTTTTGGGGTCGCATATTTGTTCCCTCATGGAGGCGTGTCGGCTTTTGCCGCGCTGAACCCGGTCGATCGACCATTGCGCGGCTGAAACAGTCTGGGTTTGTGAACGGTGTCCGCTACTTGGCCCAATCGCAAAAGACTACGGCGAGCGAAGCCGGACGGGATAGCTATTAAGATAGATAGGGTCGGACAGGCTTATCCCCGCCTATTTGTTGAGCAGCCGGCCGACATGGCTATTTGACAAGCAATCATCAGCGGGTAAGCTTGCCCGATGCAAAGCCTTCCAGGCGATCTAGAGAGCCGGTTCCAAACCGGAATGAGCATCGACGCTGCCATGGCGGTGGCAACGGAGGTGCTGGAGCCCATCGGTTTCACCGCATTCATCTACGACTATACGCCCGTGCCGGTCAGTCACAAGGGCGAGCTTATCACGCCCTCGTTGATGGCTCTGCGCAACGTGCCGCGCGACATGCAGGATCTCTGGTGCAAGGGCGGATATTATCAGCTTGACCCGGTGCAGGAGGCCGCGCTCACCGTATCGAGACCGTTTCTCTGGTCGCACAGCGGCGTTCAGAGCACCGTCATGCAGCGCGTGCTCCAGTCCAAGCACGATCCTGTGGTCAGCTATTTGCTTGACACCAGGATGACCTGCGGCGTCACCGTACCCATTCGCCTTGCCGGCGGCGATCTCGCCACCTTCACCGCGATCCGTGCCGATCCGGAGGCCGGGTTCGAGCTCGAAGCCAGACCCTTGATCGCCGCGATCGGAGATCTGGGTCATCTGCTGCATGACTCCGCCTACGCCGGTTTCGACGCCGGAATCCGCACCTGCCAACATGTCCATCTGACGTCGCGCGAACGTCAGTGCCTGCGCCTGGCCGCTGCCGGACTGACGGCCAAGCAGGTCGCGCGTGAGATTGGCCGCGCGGTGCCTACCGCAACGCTGCACCTCAACGCGGCGACGCGAAAGCTTGGCGCGCGCAACCGCTTCCATGCCATCGCGCTCGCCGCCCATTACCGGCTGCTCGAACCGGAGCATTGAGGCTCGCGACCTGCGGGCGATCGGCCTTGCCTCGGGCAAACCTATAACCGGCGAACCTATAAATAGTGCTAGCTGTAAATGCGCCGAGCCGCTTAGTACCGTCGGCCGCAAACAAGGCTTGGGAGGGGTGCACCAAAGTGGCTCCTGCCGCGCCATGATGCGGAGCTTGGACTGTGACGGCACATGCGATCACCGAAGGATTTAGCGACTACAAGGGCTATCGCACCTGGTACCGTGTGACCGGGGACCTCGGGTCGGGCAAGCTGCCCCTGGTCGTCGCTCATGGTGGACCGGGCTGCACCCACGACTATGTGGACTCATTCAAGGAGCTTGCCGGAACCGGGCGAGCCGTCATCCACTACGATCAGATCGGCAACGGCAAATCGACCCATCTGCCGGACAAGGGCGGCGACTTCTGGACCGTCGATTTCTTCCTGGGCGAACTCGATGCGTTGCTCGCCCATCTCAGCATTGCCGGCCATTATGCCCTGCTCGGCCAGTCCTGGGGCGGCATACTCTCGGCCGAGCACGCCGTGCGCCGCCCTGAGGGGCTCAAGGCATTGATCCTGGCCAATTCGCTGGCCTCGATGGCGCTGTGGGTGGAAGGAGCCCGGCAATTGCGCGCCGAGTTGCCAGCCGATGTGCAAAGTGCGCTCGACCGGCACGAAGCGGCGGGAACCACCGATCACCCCGAATATGTTGCGGCGACGAAGGCTTTCTACGACCGTCATGTCTGTCGCGTCGTTCCGATGCCGCCAGAGGTCGCCCGGACATTTGCGGCAATCGAGGAAGATCCGACCGTCTATCACACCATGAACGGTCCCAATGAGTTCCACGTCATCGGCACGATGCGGAACTGGACCATCGTCGACCGCCTGCATCGGATCGAGGCGCCGACCCTGGTTTTCCGCGGCTTCTACGACGAAGCGACCGAGGCCTGCGTCCAGCCCTTTCTGGATCTTATCCCGTACGTTGAAGGCCTGGTCTTCCCGAATTCCAGCCACATGCCGCATGTGGAGGAAAAGCACGACTGCCTCAGCGCCGTCGGGCGCTTCCTGGCCAAATACGATTGACGTTCCAGCACCAGGCCTTCTGTTCCAACGGATCGTCGACACGACGCAGTCGTCGTGAGGCAGGTTCAGAAAACCTCGAACCGTCCCATTTCTCCGCCGACGCACATTGCTATGCCTCGGTGATGGCGACGCCACGCTATGTGGATGTCCCGCAAAGGCCTGCAGGGTCGTCCTATGAGGCCAAATCACGGGCAGAATGCCAGATCACGGACAGCATAAAGGAGCCCATTCGAGCGCCTTTTCCATTGCCCGCGGAGGCGGAGGCCTAACGTTGCGGCGCAGATTGGCATGTCGCCGGCATGGCCGCAATTAGCCTGCCTCCCCCTGAACTGGCATCCCGTCGCTGAAAAACCTGACGGATACGGAGGACCAAGTTGCCTTTGGGTACGGAAAGTATCGGACCCAAAGTTTCGCCAAGCAGTTGCAACCGAATTCATTAGCCGGCGTTAAAGTGCGGGTGATCTAGCGGGGCATGGGGAGGCTTTCATGCAGACGTATCTCGTCGAGCGTATGGACGGCGACGATGTTATCTCGGTGCGCGTTGTCAACGCGCCGAGTCCGTTCAGAGCCGCAGCTATGATGACGGGCGGGCGTATTACCTTCCGAACGTGGGAAAAGGATTGGATCCGCGTGACCGACGAAAATCGGGGACAGATCTATGCCTATTGTTTCGTCCCCGGCAGCTATTCCGACACCGAAGCATCGCCGGTATCGTCCGGAAGAACCACCGAATAGGCAATATGCCTGAATAGCGGCAATTCCATCTTCGACCCCACCTTGGTCTTCGAGCCCGCCTTGGCATGTGTCCGTGTCATGCGCACCACAACAGCCAGCGAGCCCGGCATGATTGGCTCGGCCGGCGGCTTGCGAAACAGGCGAAGTGACTAACCAAGCGTCCTTGAGGGAAGATCAGGGCATCATCAGAATGATCGATGAAAAGATTGGGGCGGGGGGCGATAAGTGACCCTAATCTTAGCGTAGGCAACTCATGTCTTCGGCATATTTGGGATCAGAAGTCGCGGATCAGGATCTAGCGGTGGATTGTCAGACAACGACCTCCGATAATTGGTCAAGTGTCCCACAATACGCACTGGATCAGGGTGGTCCCGTACTGCGCCCATTTCAAAGATTGGGCGTCGATTTTACCAACATTGCGGCCTTCGATCACCTGAGAAATGTCGTCCGCCAGTACCCCGACAAGCTTGCAATCAGCGACGGCGCCAATCGTCTGACCTATTCCCAGCTCCTCCGGTCAGTCGAGACGCTGTCCCACCAGATCGCGGCGGCCGTCCCAGACGGACAGGCGATAGGGATTCTTCAGGCCAACTCGGCCTGGTATCCCATTGCCATGCTGGCAAGCATGACGGCTGGGCGGCCTTCGGTGCCACTCAACGCGCGAGATCCTAGCTCGCGTATCCTTGAAATCGTGGCCGGGGCGCGGCTCTCAGCTGTCCTGGGCGAGGGCAATGTCCGACCCGATGGTTTGCCTCACCTGGTCAGTTGGATCGATGTGTCGACCAGTGCGGCCTCGCAGGCTGGGCAAGTGCCTCGTTCTTATTCCGTCTCGGTCGATGCGCCCGCCATCGTGCTTTATACGTCAGGGAGTACGGGCCGGCCCAAAGGCATCGTTAACAGCCAGCGCAGCTTGCTGTGCCGGGTCCAGCAATATGTCGATGCGTGCCACATCAACTCGGATGATGTTTTCTTGCCATTGACCGGACCCGCCACAATCGCCGGGTGCCGGGAGATTCTTGCTGCTCTTCTCACCGGCGCCACCTTGCATCTGGTCGAAGTCGAAGCGGTCGGCTTGCGCGCCGTTCAACGCCTGGTGCGATCCGAAGACGTGACAATCACCTATCTGGTGCCGGCACTGCTTCGCGCGCTTATGGCAGACGGACCTGCAGAAGCGTTCCATTCACTCAGAGTCGCCCGGATCGGTGGCGAGAAGGTGCCCTGGACCGACATCGCCCTGCTGCGCAAGGCCGTCTCCGATACGTGCCTTATCCAGATCGGTTACTCGTCAACCGAGACCACCGGCTCGCAATGGTTCCTGCCGCGAGACTGGCCAGAGCATGGAGATTCGGTTCCAGTTGGCTGGCTGCTGCCTGGAATCACCTTCGCAATTATCGACGAAGCGGGCCGCCGCGTTCAACCGGGCCGCAGCGGAGAGCTTCTGATCAGGAGCCCGTATGTCTTGCTTGGCCATTGGGAGGACGGGGCGGTTGTGCCGGCAACATCAGACCCGCACGATCCAGGCCTTCGGATTTTCGCGACAGGTGACCTCGTTCGACTTGATGATCAAGGCCTACTGCACATCGTCGGTCGCAAGGGGCGCCAGGTAAAAATCAACGGTCGACGCGTCGAGCCAGCCGAACTCGAACGGGTGCTGCGTTGTGCACCCTCTGTCGCGGATGCCGTGGCAATCGTGACGGCCGCGAATGAGCTTGTCGCCTTTGCTGTTCCTCGGCGCTCGGCCGAAGCGACCTTTTCGGACGAGCTTCGCCAGCTTGTCAGGACCAATCTGCCGCCGCCGCTGCGTCCCTTGCGGTTGCACACGATCGCCGAGATTCCGCGTCTGCCGAGCGGCAAAGTCGACATCACGACACTTGCAGAGATGGATCTTTCAGCCAGAGAGACAGCGGCGACCGCGCGTCCGCTCGAGCCGCGAGGCAAGCTGACCGCGCAGCAGGTTGTCCAGCGGGCATGGACCAGCATTCTCAATACGCGCGTGGCGGCAGGACGCTGGGATGACGCGGGAGGAGATTCGCTGAAGCTGCTGCACTGCGTCATGGAAATCGAAAGCGCCATCGGGCAGGAACTCGGCCTTGAGGCCTTCACCGTCGGGATGAGCCTGGAGGAAATGGTCAAGGCGGTCGTGTCCGCCCAGGCAGGCGATCAAAGCGCGCGCGCCCAGAAGCACGACCCTCCCATTCTTTTTCTGTTCCCGGGGTCCGTCGGCTATGGCCCGAGCCTTGCGGCCTTTGCAGCAGCGATGGGCAAGGTGACCCGCGTTGCCCCGATCAGGTATCCGGCCCTGGCTATGATACTGCGCGGACAAGACAGCCTCGCCGATATGGCCGACGCCGCCGTCGACCAGATCCGCCGCGCCCAACCCTCGGGCCATGTACGACTTCTCGGCCATTCGCTCGGCGGCGCTGTTGCCTTCGAAGTTGCGGCGCGGCTGCTGGCAGCGGGGCGAACCGTAAAGTTCCTCGGCATCCTCGACACCAGCCTCGTCGGGGAGCGAAGCGCCCGCTGGGAGACGTTTACGCGCACATTCAATCGAATTCGAACCAACCGCGTGTCCGCTTACCGGATGGCTTGCCGCGCCCTCGCGAAAGTCGCCGTGGCAATGAAGCGCGAGGCACAACTGGTCCAGTTTCTCGACCGCTTCGCTCAAGGACAGTTCAACGCGACGAGCTTTAGAACCAAACTGGAACTGCAAGAGGTTTTGCGCGCGCAAGCCTTCTTCCAGTGGGTGGCCGAGCCAAAGCCGGCGCTGCCGATCACAGGCACCCTGTTCCGCTGTGCTCGACCCGGAATGCCTCTGGCAATCGGCTGGGATAGCGTCTTCGCCCATCTGGACGTGATTCCGATCGTCGGCAGCCACATCGATCTGGTTGTAGAGCCTCACCTCGCCACCAATCGTCCCCTTATCGAGAAAGCGGTGGCGAAAACCTATTCGCCAATCGAGTCTCGCAAACTGGAGTACAAGCCATCGACCTGATCTCAACATTCGGCAAAGACGCGCTGGTGCTCGACGCTGGCGCGGAAGTCGATCGCATCGTCCAGATCTTGCGCCAGCAGGTCTTCGGCACGCTGCGACGTCGAGGGGTGGTTGTCGGCCTCTCAGGTGGCATCGACAGCTCCGTCGTCGCGGCGTTGTGTGTTCGCGCCTTTGGGAAAGGCAAGGTCCTCGGGATATTCATGCCGGAGCGCCATTCCTCTGGCGACTCACTGAGGCTCGGCCGCATTGTCGCCGCACACCTTGGTATCGAAACGATCCTGGAGGATATAACGCCGGCCCTGGAAGCGATCGGCGCCTATAGACGGCAGACCGAAGCAATCCAGACCGTCGTTCCCGAATATGGGGACGGCTGGAAATGCAAGCTGGTGCTCGCCTCGGTTCTCGAGAGCAACGGTCTCAACATAACGCGCCTCACGGTTCAGGACCCCGAGGGCAGGACCGACACGGTGCGCCTGCCGTCGGCAGCCTATCTGCAGATCGTCGCTGCAACCAACTACAAGCAGCGCCTGCGCAAGATGACCGAATACTACCATGCCGACCGCCTCAACTACGCGGTAGCGGGCACGCCGAACCGCCTGGAGTACGACCAGGGCTTCTTCGTCAAGCAGGGCGACGGAATTGCCGACCTGATGCCAATCGTCCACCTCTACAAGACCCAGGTCTACCAGTTGGCCGAATATCTTGGGGTGGAGGAAGAGGTCCGGCGCAGACCGCCCACCACAGACACCTTCTCGATGGCGCAGAGTCAGGAGGAGTTCTACTTCGCGCTTCCTTATTATCTGATGGATCTGTGCCTCTACGGCTTGAACCATGGGATCGCCGACGAAGACGTCGCTGAGGCAACCGGCCTCACCGTGATGCAGGTCCAGAAGGTTTTCAAGGATATCGACAGCAAGCGGCGCGCCGCACGTTATCTTCACGCGCGGCCGTTGGTGTCCTCTTCAATGGGCGAGGGCTAGGCGATGTGCGGCATCGCCGGAATTGTGTCGCTGAGCGCCGCAGCGGCGCCCCCTTCCCGGGATGCGCTGATACGCATGGCGGGCGCGCTGGCGCATCGCGGCCCGGACGAGCGCGGCCTTTACCGGGACAGACGTGCAGGATTGGCGCATGCCCGCCTGTCCGTCATCGATCTCGCAAGCGGCCAGCAGCCACTCGCCGGCGCGGGCGACACAATGTGGATCGTCTTCAACGGCGAAATCTTCAATTACGTCGAGCTGCGACAAGATCTGGTCGCGCTCGGTTATCGCTTCCGCACACGCAGCGACACCGAGGTCATCGTCCATGCCTATCATGCCTGGGGCGAGGCCGCCTTCGAGCGAATGAATGGGCAGTGGGCCGCCGCCATCTGGGACTCCGTGGCAGGTCGTCTCGTCTTGTCTCGGGATCGGTTCGGCATCTGCCCGCTGCACTTTTGCGAGCATGGCGGGCGGCTTTACTTCGCCAGCGAGGTGAAGGCCATTTTCGCGGCCGATGCGGATATACCCCGCGCCTTCGATCCAGCCGGCATCGATCAGACTTTCACACTCTGGACTGTCGCGCCGCCACAAGGCGTGTTTGGAGGAGTAAGCGAACTCACGCCGGGGCATGTCCGCATTTATGACAGCGGCGTCGTCCGGGAGCGGGCTTTTTGGAAGCCTGACTATCCAGAGGTTGACGGACCCGGCGATGATGAATTCACCGGCTCGCTTGATGACGCGGTGGAGGAAGTGCGCAGCGCCCTGGAAGCCGCGACGGCGCTCAGGATAGTACGCGCCGACGTGCCGGTCGGCTGCTATTTGTCCGGCGGGCTCGACAGCTCGCTGGTCGCCACGCTGGGGAGACGCTTCGCGGGCGAGCGCTTCCAGACTTTCTCGCTGCGTTTTGCCGACGCCGAGTATGATGAGACGCATTTCCAGCGCCTGGTTGCCGGCGTGGCCGGCAGTGACCATCATGAGGTGGTTGTTTCGCGCAGCGATATCGCTGGCATCTTCCCTGAGGTGACCTACCACACCGAGCGGCCAATCCTCAGGACCGCGCCGGCGCCGCTGTTCCTGCTCTCGAGACTGGTGCGCCAGCACGGCATCAAGGTCGTGCTGACCGGCGAAGGGGCCGACGAAATGTTCGCCGGCTACGATTTGTTCCGCGAGGGCAAGGTCCGCCGCTTCTGGGGACGCCAGCCCGCCTCGACGCGACGCTCGCGGCTGCTGGAGCGCCTCTATCCCTATCTCAGCCGCTCGCCGGTGCAGCAGCAGGCGATGGCACGCCAGTTCTTCGGTCGCGACATCCACGCCTGTGACGCGCCTGGTTTTGCGCATGGCACGCGCTGGCGTACCACAAGCGCCATCAAGCGGCTGTTTTCGGCAGACATGCGCGCTCAAACGGAGCGCCGCAACGCCGTGTCCGAGCTGCTTGCCCGCCTGCCGCCGGAGTTTTCGCGATGGGGCTCTCTTGCGCAGGACCAGTACATAGAGATTCAGACGCTGATGTCGGGATACCTGCTTTCCTCACAAGGGGACAGGATGCTGATGGCTCATTCCGTCGAGGGGCGCTTCCCGTTCCTCGATCATGAACTCGTGAGACTCGCGAATTCGCTTCCGGCCGCCTACAAGCTGCGCGTGCTCGATGAAAAGCATGTGCTGAAGCGCGTGGCGCAGCCGATCGTGCCGTCGGAAATCGTCACCCGCAAGAAGCAGCCTTACCGGGCCCCCAACGCGCTCTGCTTTGTCGCAGATGGCGCTCCGGCCTACATTCGCGAAGCACTTTCGGAGGCGGCGCTGCGCGAAGCGAACGTCTTCGATCCCAAGTCGGTTACCCGGCTCCTGAGCAAGTGCCAGGCCAGCGCCGGCGACGGCGACCTGTCCAACTCCGACAATATGGCGCTGGTCGGGGTGCTGTCGACGCAGCTTCTTCATCGGCAATTTATCGCGAGCCGTCCAAGTGGGGCTCGCACGCTCAAGCTCAGCATCGATATCGACCGCGAACACCGCGCAGAGGTGCTCGCATGATGCATGGCGCCGTACCGCTCCTGCACGACTTTCTCACCCACTCTGCCAGCCGGCTCGGCGAGAAGGTGGCCCTGGTGTGCGGCAATCAACGTGTCACCTATGGCGATCTCGATATGCGTTCGAACGCCATAGCGCACCATTTGACCGATGCCGGAATTGCGCGTGGCGATCGCGTGGTGGTCTTCGCCGACAACACTGTCGAGGCCGTCGTTGCGTTCTGGGCGGTGCTCAAGGCCAACGCCGTGGTGTGCATCGTCAATCCGCTCACCAAAAGCGACAAGCTTGATTATCTGCTCAACGATTGCCGCCCGACGGCACTGATCACCGACAAACACCTGCACTCGATTTTCAGGGAGCCGGCGCGGAATTGCCCATCGTTGCGCCGCATGATCGTCTCCGGGCCGATCGAACCCAGCGACCTGCAAGAATTGCCGCATGCTGTGCGCTGGGACGCCGCGGTCGCGGCAGCCCGCAGCATGCCGCCCGCGCGCCGCTGCATCGACATCGATCTCGCTGCGATCATTTATACGTCCGGCTCGACGGGCGAGCCCAAGGGCGTGATGCTGACGCATCGAAACATGATCGCCGCGTGCGCCTCGATTTCCTCATACCTGGCGCTTGCCGAAGACGAGGTGATCCTCAATGTCCTGCCGCTCGCCTTCGACTACGGTCTTTACCAGATGATCATGGCATTCGGCGCGGGCGCCCGGCTGGTGCTTGAGCGCTCGTTCGCCTTCCCGGCGCAGATCCTTGGGCTGATCAAGCAAGAAAGGGTGACGGGTTTTCCCGGCGTACCGACCATCTTCGCCGCACTCGGGGAGCTCAGGTCTCTCAGGGATCAGGATTTTTCGAGTATTCGCTACGTCACGAACACTGCGGCCGCCCTGCCGCTCAAGCACATTCTCCTGCTGCAGGAGCTGTTTTCTGGCGCCCGCATCTATTCGATGTACGGCCTTACCGAATGCAAGCGCTGTACCTACCTGCCGCCGGAGGATCTGGAGCGAAAGCCGTCGAGCGTCGGGATCGCCATCCCCAATACGGAAATGTGGATTGTCGACGAGCATGACAGGCGGGTCGGCCCCGGCGTCGTTGGTCAGCTCGTCATCCGCGGAGCGACGGTGATGAAGGGCTATTGGGGCAAGCCGGAGGCGACAGCCAGGAAGCTCAAGCCCGGCCCGCTGCCGGGTGAGCAGGTCCTATACACCGGCGACTACTGCCGGATGGACGCCGAGGGCTACCTCTACTTCGTCGGTCGCGGCGACGAGATCATAAAATCGCGCGGAGAGAAGATAGCGCCGAAGGAAGTGGAAAACGTGTTGATGAACATTGCGGGCGTGCGGGAAGCCGCGGTCATCGGCGTTCCGGACGAGCTGCTCGGGCAAGCAGTGAAGGCATTTGTCGTAATGGAGCAGGGAAGCATGATCGGTGAAAAACAGTTGCAGAAAGAGTGCCAGAGACGGCTGGAAAACTTCATGGTTCCGAAGTCCATCGTCATCGTACCCAGTCTGCCGATGACCGACACGGGCAAGCTCAAAAAAACGGCCCTGTCATGAGTCGGTACCAGGGCGAAGTTGATCAGCATTCATCTTTTGTACCGGAGGCGAAATCAATGTTATCTACCAAGGATAGAACCGATACCTGCAGCGAACAAATTCGCGCTTTCCTGGCTTCGAATTTCTATATAGCCGATCCCGAGAGCCTGGAGAGCGACACCTCGCTCCTCGACCAGGGCATCGTGGACTCGACGGGTGTGCTCGAGGTTATCGGCTTCATCGAGGAGACCTTCGGCATCACGGTCGAAGACAGCGAGCTGCTGCCGGAGAATCTCGATTCCATCGAGGGAATTGCGCAATACGTCATGCGCAAGAGAAACTGACGCAAGAGAAACTGATTCCCGAAATCTCGCGCAACTCTGTTTTCAACTTCCCGGCCGTTTCTAGCCGCGACAGCGCGTCTACCTGCCGCGGCTGCGATGCTTACGCCTGCGCCCTCGTATGTCCCACAACCACCCTGCCCTCACCGGCCTGGTTGGTGACTGCCCGGATACTCTCATAGGCCTTGGAACGCTCGAGCAAACTCATGACCTGCCGGTCCTGGCCAAGCCCCACCTCGAAAAGCAGGATGCCTCCGCGCCGCAAATAGCGCGGCGCCTCCTTGAGCACCCGCATGTGGATGCTCAGGCCGTAGGGGCCGGCTGCGAATGCTTCACGCGGCTCGAGCTCGACCAGATGCGAACGGTCGCCCTCGAGCCGTTTTTCCGAAATGTAGGGCGGGTTGCAAACGATCACGTCGATCGTGCCGTCGAGCTCCAACCCTGAGAAGGCGCTGAACAAGTCGCCCTGAAGCACCGTTACCCGGTCCTCGATTTCAAGATGGGTGACGTTGCGGCGCGCGACCTCCACGCATCCGTCGGTAAGATCGCTTGCCCACACGCGCGCGGTGGGAGCGTGGTGCGCGATGGCGCACGCCAGATTGCCCGCCCCACAGCACATGTCGACAACGCGAGGCACCGGCAGGTTCAGTTGGCTCAGGACATCGAGAGCGGCCTTGCCAAGCAGTTCCGTTTCCGGCCGAGGAACAAGCGCACCGGGCGAGACCAGCAACTGCAATCCCATGAAGGTGCTGCGCCCCCTGCCGTAGGCATCGGCAACATTGATCTCTTCGCTCACGACACTCGCCTCCCCGATTTAGCCGGCGTTGGTGGCCGACAATTGCGTACCGATGAAGTGTATCTCAAAACCGTTTAACTCTCGATCGACAAAATCAAAACCGATCCCTCCCCAGACGCTTTGAAGCCTTGATGCTACAAAGATGACCATAAGCTTCTGCGCCGTGTCATGATTAGGAATATCTCCTTACTCGACCCGGTTATCCCCAGCCTAGCGAGCCGGTTGCCGAATTCTCAGCCTGGCGTCACGATTTTGCTACATTTTAATCAAAGAAGGCACGTATGTAAGCAATTCGTAATGTTTCCAGCAGCGGGGCGGGGCTGCTGCTTCCCGGAAGGTTAAAGTTTGTCCCTCATCGAAAGAATCGACGAGATTGCGCGGCAATTTCGCGTCAACGAGCGCACATCATGAAGTCGACCAAAGGGCGCTCGCTCGATCTCCGCTCCGCAATGTTCGGCTGTGTGCACGGCCTCGTCGGCGTAGGCGTTTTCTCGGCATTGATAAATATCCTCGCCTTGACCGGCTCCGTCTACATGCTCCAGGTCTATGACCGCGTGCTGCCTTCGCAGAGCGTGCCGACTCTTGTCGGATTTACAGTCGGGATGCTGGGACTTTACGCGGCCTATGGGCTCCTCGATTTTGTGAGGCTTCGCCTGTTGGTCCGCATCGGCAGCCGCCTGCATAGAAATCTGCAGCAAAAAGCGTTCGCAGCCTCGCTTTCCCTGCCCCTCGTCGCCGGGCCGGATGCGAACCGGGTACACCCGCTTCGTGATCTGGACCAGCTACGTGGCTTTCTTTCCGGGCTCGGGCCGACAGTCTTATTCGACGCTCCCTGGATACCATTTTATATGGTGGTCATCTATCTGCTGCACCCCGCGCTTGGCGTGCTGGCAACGCTCGGCGCATGTGCCGTTGTGTTTTTGACGGTGGTTGCCGAGATCATCGGCCGCAAACCTGCGGCTCGTGCATCTGAGACACTCGTAGCGCAGCGGCTTCTGGCCGACTCCGGCCGCCGCAACGCAGAGGTTGTTCAGGCGATGGGCCTTTCCGCCCCGCTTAGCCGGCGCTGGAACGAGGTCAGTCATCTTTATCTGAAGAACCAGGAACGGCTCTCCGACGTCGTCGGCGCAGCAAGCTCACTGTCGAAGACGCTCCGAATGGCCCTGCAATCATGTGTGCTAGGGCTTGGTGCCTACCTTGTGATCGGCGGCGAGGCCTCGCCTGGCGTGATCATTGCATCGTCCATATTGCTGGGCCGCTCGCTGGCGCCGGTCGATGTGGCGATCGCAAACTGGAGAGGGTTTCTGGCAACCCGCAAAAGCTATACCGAGCTGTCGGCAGCCCTGGATGCTTTTGATAGCCAGCAAGAGCCAATGGAACTGCCCGGCCCGAAGGCTGAGCTTGCGGTCGAGGAATTGACCGTCGCGCCACCAAGCCTGCAGAAGCCCACCATCTTCAATGTAAGCTTCCACTTGGCGAGAGGCGCAGGGTTGGCGGTCGTCGGCCCGAGCGGCTCCGGCAAGACCACGCTCGTGCGCGCTTTGGTCGGGGCATGGAAGCCGCTTCGTGGCACGGTAAGACTGGACGGCGCCTCGCTCGATCAGTGGAATTCAGAACTGCTCGGCATTCATATTGGCTACCTTCCGCAGGACGTTGAGCTGTTCGACGGGACGATCGCCGACAACATTTCGAGGTTCGGCGGCAAGCGCGACGCAAAAGGCGTGCTGGCAGCTGCCAAGGCTGCGGGCGTGGACAAGATGATCATGCGTCTTCCGCAGGGTTTTCAAACACGCATCGGAGAAGGCGGCGCGGCCCTTTCGGCTGGGCAGAGGCAGCTCGTCGGGCTTGCCAGGGCACTTTACGGCGATCCATTCCTCGTCGTTCTTGACGAACCAAATTCCAATCTGGATGCAGACGGTGATGCTGCTTTGGCCGGCGCAATCCTGGCAGTGCGTCAGCGCGGCGGTATCGTGATCGTCGTTGCGCATCGCCCCTCCGCTCTCGTCAACATCGATCAGGTACTCGTCCTGTCGAACGGGATGCTCCATTCGTTCGGCTCGCGCGAAGACGTTCTGGCAAATGTGATCCGGCCCTTCCCGCGCCCGGACAAGACAAACATTGTCGTTCCGCTGCAGCACGGTGCAAGCGGGCATGCGTGAGGTATTGCTTAGTGTCTAACGTGACCATGTCGTCATATGCTGCGGTTGGCGGCGAAGGCCAGCCGACCGGGGAGAAGCCGGAGCCGGATGGGATTCGAGCCAATCTACCCTGGGATACTCTGGTCCGGAGCCTAGCAGCACATTGTCGTTCCGCCGCACAAAGGTGCAGCCGGGCATATGCGAGGTATCGCTCTGCTGTTGCCGTGTCGTCATACGTCGCAGCCGATGGCGAAAGCCGTTCGTTGGAGACGAAGCCAGAGCCGGATGGCATCCGGGCCAATCTGCTCTTGGGCCTGGCAACCAGCTTGCTGTTGATCTTTGGCGGAGGGCTCTGGTTGGGATTGACCAAGATTGCCGGCGCGGTGATTGCGCCCGCAACCGTGGTGGTCGAAAGCAACATTAAAAAGGTCCAGCATCAAACCGGCGGCACCATCGGCGGAATCTTCGCGCAGGACGGCGATCATGTGAAGGCCGGCGATGTGTTGGTCAGGCTGGACAACACATTGACCCGAGCAAACCTGCAGATAATCACCGAGGACCTCAATCGCGCCACCATTCGTCTGGCCCGACTGGAGGCCGAGCGCCAGGGTCTGCCGGAAATGCAGATCCCGCCCGACCTTCGCGCTCAAATGGGCGACCCGCAAGTGGTGGCACTTGTCAGTGGCGAGCGTGCCTTGTTTGAAAGCCGTGCTGCGGCGCTGGCTGGCCAGAAGGCACAATTACAAAGCCGCGCGAAGCAGCTGGAACGTCAGATCGATGGCCTCAAATCGCAGCAGTCTGCAACGGACGAGTCTCTGGATCTGCTGACCAAGAACCTTGCGGATGTCGAATCTCTCTACGCAAAGAAGTTGGTGTCCAAGGAGAGGTTGAGCAATGTCAGCCTGGACAAGACCCGGGCTCGCGGCGAATCGGGACGCCTTGTCGCAGCGATAGCAGAGGTACAAGCTCACATCAGTGAAACGGACCTGCAGGTGCTTCAGCTCGACGAACAAATGCGGAGCGACGTGACCAACGAACTTCGCGAAACGGAAGCCAAGCAGACCGAGCTCAGTGAGCGCAAGGTGGTGGCCGAAGACGAACTCAGCAGGACAGACATTCGTGCCCCGCAATCGGGCACAGTACAAGAATCCTCGGTCCATACCGTAGGAGGCGTGATTGGCGCAGGAGAGGTGCTCATGATGATTGTGCCCGATTCCGACAACCTTGTCGTCGACGCTTCCATTCCTCCGTCGCGTATCGATGAGATTCATCCCGGACAGCAGGTGTCGATCCGCTTTCCAGCGTTCGACGCCGGCACCACACCTGCTTGCGAAGGCTCGGTCAAGCGCGTCTCAGCGGATCTGATCAAGGATCAGCAACGCCAGCTTTCCTTTTTTTCGGCGCGCATCGACGTCGAGAATGAAGCGACGTGCCTGACAGGAGAGAAAATACTCAAACCGGGGATGCCCGCCGAAGTCCACATAAGAACCGACGAGCGCAGTGTCTGGTCCTACTTGATGAAGCCCCTTACCGACCAGTTTTCCAGGGCCTTCAGGCAGTAAAGCGGTTGCGAAACGCGGCCCGATCTATCGGGTCGCCGCATTTTCGAGAGCGCTGCTGAATCTGACCTCGATCGTGTCTCCCGGCATGACCTCGGTGTCTTCTTGGGCAAGCTGTTTTCGCCATTCTTCGCCGACCTTGCGAATGATCGTGACCTCGGCCTGGACCTTCTCGCCGGCAACCGGCAACGGCAGTGCGGCAGCTCCCGTGGGCTGCAACTTTTGGCTGGCGGCGCGAAGCCTTGCGCTGACGTCGGCAAGGCGCACGTTGGTATCCTTCAACTCGATCAGCAGACCCATCCGCCTTTGGTTGTCATTGCGTTCGTGCTGTCTGGCAAAATCGTCCTGCTGACGTCGTGCTCTCATAAGCTCAACCGACGTTTCGAGTGCCCGGCTGGAAGAGAGAACCAAAGCGCGCCGAACGTCGGCGAGCCGGTTGTTGGTGAGATTTCCGGACTCAAACGCTTTCCTTACGCGCGCCAGATCGTCTTCGTCCGCCTTCACCCCATCCGCTTCGGCCTGCTCGCGTTTGAGCAAGGTCTCGGTTTGTGCGGCGGCATCCTTGCCGCTTTTATCCAGAAAGCCCTGCTCTTGCTGGAAGTTGTCCAACGAGAGCTTCAGCCCTTCCGCTTCAGCCTGCGCGATCGCCGACGCAAAACTTGCCGGCAAGGGAGATCCTTGTGGTGGCTGCATGTCGAAAGTCGGTTTGTCCTGAAGTTCGGCGCGGATGCGGGCGCTATGAAAATAATCTCTCGTATATTCCCCCCAAAGCGACTCGTAATCGCGCCGCAGATCCACCGGATCTGGGCCAACCTGGTTTGCCCGGGACCGCAAAAGGCTGAAACCGCCTGACACGGCAATCGCCTGCCGCACGGTCATCAGCGGGCGGTAGGCCTGCTGTCCGGGAGTGAGCACGTCGCCGGTCACATAGATCGGCCTGTACTCCGCAACCACGGCGGTCACGTCTGTCGGCTTGATGACGATCATTTGCTCCCGCCCATCAGGCAGACGCTGGTGGAATATCTTGGTCGGCAAGATCGTCTGCATGCGCGTTTGCAGTTCAGCCGGAGTTAAGCCGCCCACCGAAACCATACCGACTTCGGGAAGCGCGATCGTGCCGTCCATCTGGACCACCGCACGTTGCGTTCGCTCCGGGATGGAGGCAATTCCAATCTCGACGGTGTCGCCGGCAGAAAGTCGATAGGCGACCCGCGGTTCCGCTGCAGCAGCCATATCCATGGCAGCCAGCATGCCGAGCACGACAATAAGGATTCGATCAACGAGGACCATGGGCGACAATCTCCTTCTGGCTCGAATCCGGCGATACCGCGGCCGCAATCAACAGCGGAGCCAATCCTCCCGGGCGAAAGCTCATGTCATGTAACCCATTTCGTGTCGCACCCGGCCTTCGCTGAGGCGCCCTTGCCACCATCCGATGGTCCGCTCCAAGCCTTCGCGCAGGCTGGTCTGGGCACGCCATCCGGTCTTGCTTTCGAGGAGCGAAGAATCGGCCAGCAAGGCACGCACCTCGGAATTCTGCGGCCGCAGGCGGCGCTCGTCGCGGTGAATTGGTTTCTTGCAGCCACTCAACTCGATCACCAGATCCAATATGTCCGAGATCGTCACAGCGCGCTGGCTTCCGGCGTTGTAGGCATGGCCAAATTCGAGCTCGGCCGAACCTGCGGTCAAAAACGCCGCCGCGGTGTCTTCCACGAAAGTAAGATCGCGGATTGGGCTTGTGTCTCCCACCATGATCGCCGGGCATTTTTTGTCGAGAGCCTGGCGTATAATGGTCGGTACGATGGCCCGCTCACTCTGGCGCGGGCCGTACGTATTGAAGGGCCGCATGATGACCACGGGGATGTCGAACGATCTGGCGTAAGACTCCGCCATCATGTCCGCGCCGATCTTGGATGCCGAATATGGTGACTGCCCCTGCAACGGGTGGGATTCGCTGATAGGCATTGTCAGCGCGGTGCCGTAAACCTCGCTTGTCGAAGTGTGCACTACACGCTCCGTCTCCCATTGGCGCGCCGCTTCGAGAACGTTGACCGTGCCCAGGATGTTGGTCTCCACATAGGATTGGGCAGCGGCATACGAATACGGAATAGCTATCAGTGCGGCGAGATGAAACACGACCGCCTGGCCACGCACGATCCGGTTAAGGAACGCGCTGTCGCGAACATCGCCGCGGACGAGATTCAACTGGCGTCGTATGGTGTCGGGCAAATCGTCCAGCCAGCCGTGGCTGTCGAAGGAATTGTAGAGTGCCAGCGCGGTGACGTCGGCGCCGCTGCGGACGAGTGCTTCGGTGAGATGAGAACCGATGAACCCGTCGGCACCCGTAACCAGAACTTTCCTGCCCTTGTATGCCATGACCCAAGCGTTCCCCCTATGACGTGAGGCACTGACTTTGCAAATCCACGAGAGCGCGGATGTCCCACCTGCTCTCAAGGTCCAATCGGCGGCGGCGAAACCACGCCAAGCACCGCCAGCAAGCCGCGCACCATCCACACAACATCGGAGCCGATCGTGCGCTGCGGATAATAGGAAAGGTCGAGCCTGGCTTTGGCAGGAAACAGAACCTGGCGATAGAACAGTAGCGGGTCCACCGATCGCGGATAGAAACGGGCTTCATGCCGGAAGAGAACCTGGGCTGGACCCAGCAAGCCTGGCTTGTATTGTAAAACGTCTTCGAAGCCCCCGCGAAAACAATCGGCGAAGGCAAGGCTCTCCGGGCGTGGCCCGATGATTGCCATCTCGCCTCTGAAGACGTTCCAAAGCTGTGGCAGTTCGTCGAACTTGGTGACGGCGAGGAACCGTCCTATCGGCGTCATGCGGCTATCATCGGCCATGGTCAGAGCCAAGCCACCGGGGTCGCATTGCACGCTGAACTTGCGGAACTTGTACATGCGGAATGGGCGAGCACCGGCCCCGACGCGGGTCTGTGTGAAGAAGATGGGCCGCCCGCCTTCCAGCAGCAGCGCCACGGCAATCAGCAGCATCAGCGGGGCGAAGACGATCGCCGCGGCTGCAGCAATGACGAGATCGATTGCTCGTCTCGCAGACCCATGGGCGGCGCTCGAGACGTTAGACCGGTGAATGGCTAGGTCCAGGGCATTCATGCGGCTGTTCCTGTCTGAGCGCAATTATTGACCGCCGCGGCAAGAGCGACGACTACCGATTCGACCAATGGCGCGGTGATCTGCGGATGCAGCGGTACAGTCAGTTCGCGCTGCGCGAAATCTTCAGTGCGCGGTAAGTGAGTACCGGGAATGAGCTCACGATAGAGCGTCATCTGGTGCACCGGCGGGTAGTGGATAGTGGTTTGTATCCCTTGCCCGCGCAGTGCGTCGATGACGTCTTGCCTGTCGGCGTAACGTGGCAAAAGGATAGGCATGATGTGGTAGGCCGACGTCCGCGGCTCGTGGAACGGGATGGTCACGGCCGGGCAATGCTTCGCTATGAGACGTCGATACAGCATGACCAGGATACGCCTGATCTCATTCCACTCCTGCAGATTTTGCAGCTGGACCAGTCCGATCGCAGCCCGCAATTCATCCATGCGATAGTTGAATCCGAGCATGGTGACATCATACTGAGGGGTGCGGCTGTTCAGTCTTTGACGTGTCCCGGTGGTCATCCCGTGTCCACGCGCCTGGCGGATTGTCTCGAGCAGACCGGCATCCCTGGCGATCACAGCCCCGCCTTCCGCCGTGGTCATGTTCTTGTTGCCGTAGAAGCTGAAGGCGGCCGCGGCACCAAATGTCCCCACCTCCTTCAAGCCCGGCGCATGCGCCGCGTCCTCGACGATGTGCAGCCCCCGGGCACGGGCGAACCTCTGCCATTGTTCCCGATCGGCGAGGTAGCCGGCGAAATGAACGAGAATGATTGCCTTGGTGCGGGCCGTGCATTTCGCTTCGGCTTCCACGATCGACATCAGCGGCACGTCGGCTGACTCGATGTCGACGAAAACCGGCGTCGCACCGACATAGAGGACCGCATTTGCGGTCGCCACGAACGTCAAGGATGGCACCAGCACCTCGTCGCCCGGTCCGATGCCAAGTGCGTGCAAAATGAGATGAAGCGCTGCGGTGCAAGAACTGACCGCGACGCAATCCTCCGCATCATGAACGTCGGCAAAAGCTTGTTCGAAGGCTCGTACCTGCTCCCCCATGGTCAGCCAGCCGCTGTCGATGACCTTGGTCAAAGCAGTCTTCTCCGGCACACCCAAGATCGGGGCACTGACCAAGAGCATCACAACCTCCTAGACTGATAACTGTGGGAACCGGGCTCGTGACTTCATCATGCAGCCGTCGCAGTGACCTCGATCGAGGCCGACTGGTCTTCCCAGGAAATGGTCTGTGCGTTCTGAAAATCGTCGACGCGCCCGATATCGAGCCAGAGACCCTCATGTTTGTACACGTGCACGGTTGTGCCGTTCTGCATCATCTGCAGCATCAGGTCGTCGAACCCAAAGGGTATGCCGGATGGGATAAACTGCAGAACATCCGGGTTCATGCAGTAAATTCCCATGCTGACCAGATGCGAAAGCGTCGGCTTCTCGCGAAAGACCTGCACGGTATTGTCGACTTCGTCGATGACGCCGAAATCCATCTTGATCAGGCGACAGGCTGTTGCGATCGTCACTGGATCGGTGTGCTTACGGTGCGCTGCTACAAATCGACTGAGGCTTAGATCCGTGAGGACATCGCCATTGAGAACGATGAATGGCTCCGTCAGTTCATCCCTGATCAAAGACAGTGGCCCGATGGTGCCAAGCGGCTCCATCTCCTGCGTATATCGAATTTTCAGGTTCCACTGCGAGCCATCTCCACACACGGTGCGGATCAAGTGGCCGAGATACCCGGTTGTAATATAAACTTCCTGAATGCCGTTGCGTCGCAACCATTTCAGAAGCATCTCGAGAACCGGCCGTGCGCCGATCGGCATGAGCGGCTTCGGCAAGACCGAAGTGAAGGGGCGGAGGCGTGTTCCCATTCCTCCACATTGAATAACCGCTTTCATCCTGGTCCTCCCTTGTTCATTCGGCCTGAACGCTATCGTCACGGGCCGGCTATCCTGCCCTGGTCAGCACCCGGGAAACGCGTTCTTGTCCCCTCAGAAGAACCGGTGAGATTTCCCGTAGAAGACCGGTGAGATTTCTCCACTGTCCCCTGATCCGGACATTGCATCTGGATGGTATGTGGCCGTCAGGGTGGATGTCGTCGTGCATTCGAATGGTAACAATTCAGCCGTTTTGCTGTTCTATATCTTTAGACCTATAGCACTGCTGAACGGCCGGCCGGTCTGTCAGCTGTCCAAAAGGTCAGAACGTATGTTCGACGACGTTCGGCGGGTTTCGCTCACAAGGGGCAAAAAAAGAGGAGCGTTTCCCGTCATTTAAGATTATATTAGAAATCTGGCGTTTGCGGTGTTGGGGGTGCCGCAGCGTCGGCTGGATGAATCGACGAGTGGATGGCCACGACTTTCAGGCCATTACCGTTCAATCCATTCAGATTGGCGTTGGGGTAGTTCAATGTATCGAATCGTCATCGCCGACGATCACGGCTTGTATCGTCGCGGCTTGCGATTGGCACTGACCGCAGGCATTCCAGGTGTGGAGATCTTTGAAGCGTCTTGTTTCGACGCGGTGCTCAGTTTGCTGGCAGAGCAGTCGTTCGTGGATCTTGCGATCCTGGATCTGAATATGCCGGGCCTGTTCAATCAAGAAGTGCTCGGCGGGATCCTGTCTGCCTATCCGGACACGCGATTTGCGATCGTTTCCGGAAACGATTCACGCTCGGAAATACTCACGGCTCTGTCGATCGGGCTTCACGGCTACATCGTAAAATCGCAGACGGACGAAGAGGTTGTTTTGGCCGTCAATGAAATCCTCTCCGGCCGCATCTATGTTCCTGCACTTCTGTCACGCCCGGGAGCGACGCAAACAACCCACGCGCATACCCATTCCGACGACAAAGGCCCACAGAGGCGTACCGCTGGCGTCAACCTTGGCAGGCTGACTTCGAGGCAAAAGGAAGTCCTCAAGCTGATGGCGGAAGGCTATTCAAACAAGGAAATTGCGCGCGATCTGGAAATCGCAGAGGCGACCACGAAAATCCACGCTGCTGCGGTTCTGCGTGAATTGGGGGTACGCAATCGGACCGAGGCTGCCGTTATGCTGAAGACTTGGCTTTCGAGACATGCCAGCTAGAGCGCCGCGCGTCCTTTTGGACGTGCAAACGGCGTCCCAAGACTCCTCATGCATTTTACTGCATATCCCAAAGCCGCGGCGCAGCTTTGGGCCGACGACATTCTTGGAAGGAACCCTGCGCATCTCAAAGGCCGCTCAGCGCGACCCGCCTTTAGATATCTGCTTTCCGATTGGAGCACTGCACTAAAATCCGATTTCCTTGCGTGACAGCCGCAGCGAATACCGCAACCCTTGGTCCGATATTTCCAGCCTGGGAGAGTGACCGACAAGCGGCGCTCCATCCACTCCGATTATCATGGAACCGAAGCCATGACGGACTACGCTTGAGGTCCTACGCCGCCCCGATTCCACCCACTCGAACACGATATCGCTGCCTGTTTCTTCAGGTGCGAACGTCCAGCTTACGTCGATCCGGCCTTTTGGATCGGCAAGCGCTCCGTATTTCATGGAATTGGTGGCAAGCTCGTGAACGATCATTGCAAAACTCTCGGCGGCGCCTCCCGACATCGCCACGGAAGGACCGCTGACCGATATCGCACGTGTTCCAATATATGGGTGCAATTCTTGCGCAACGAGATCGTTTATCGCCCCCGATACGCTGCCGTTGCGTGAAAGAAGCAGATGGGTTGCCTCGAGCGCGCGTATCCGGTCGATCAGCATTTCCTTGTATTTGGCGACGTTGTTTCCGGGAACATCGACCATTTTCACGAGCGCCGTGATCACCGCGAAAACGTTGCCGAATCTGTGACGCTGTTCGAGCATGATGCGCTCCCGCTTCTTTGCCGCGGCGCGCAGCAGCGTGGTTTGTCGTCTCTCGCTCAGGTCGGCAGCCACTCCAAGCCGCTGTCCACCATCATCATGTCTTTCCTCCCTTCCGCGCAGCGCAACCCAGCGGATATGTCCGTCCGGTCGGCGGACGCGTATCTCAACATCGTAATTCGTGACCGAGGGCGCGGCCTTTCTCGATGCCGCCAGCTTTGGCCAGTCCGCCGGATGAACGACAGCTGATAGCTCCTCCAAACTGCGGCTATTGGCCTGGGCCAGGCCGAGAATGTCCCAGAACGTGTCCGAGCCCGTGACTATTCCGTCTTTAAGGTCTATGCGCCACGTGGCCAAGCGTCCAGCAGACAGAGCGAGGTCCAGCCATTCCTTCTGGGCCCGAAGCGCTTCGTGAACAGCGCGTCGTTCCGAAATATCGTCGACCACCACGAAGATGCTCTCCGAGAGGCCACCCTCGGGCACGGACGAAGAAAGCGTTAGCCTGGCCCAGAATGCCGTACCGTCCTTTCGTGACAGACGCACCTCCGAAACGAACGAAGAAATGTCATTGCCCAACCTCGCCAGCAATTGCGCCAAGGTATCCCGGTCGTTCGGATGGGCGAGCGTATCGAGCTGCAATTGGGCAAGCTCCTCCTCCTTGTACCCGGTCATCTCACAAAGGCGTCTGTTGGACTGCAGCAACTCACCTTTCTTGTTGGTGTTCGCGAATCCCATGGCAGCACGTTCGAAGGCCCAACGATAGCGGCTTTCGGTCGCCTCGACGGCAGCGAGCCTGGCCTCCGCGACTTCCAGCAACTCACGCAAGTCCTGCCGCAGACGATGGAAGGTCATGGCAATCACGCCACCCGAAACCAGAAGCAGGATTGCGCGTGCCCAATCTCCACTTGAAATCTGATCGTGTCCTCGTGCCCACAGCCCGACAGCCACCATCAGAATGGTCGCAGCGAGCGCCGGTACACGGTCTTCGAGATAGGCGATAATAATAATAGCCGGAATAAATTCCAGAAAACTGGCGCCTTGCCCAATATAGGCTGACGATTTTATTTCAAATATCAGTGTGGCAGCTAACACCGATGCAGAGGCAATATGAGTTAGCAATCTGCCCGACGGGTTCGAATTCGACCTGCGCGACTGCGAGCTCATGGACACAGACTACAACCTTCTGACTAGCCCGTCGAGACTAGAGCAAAAAACGTACAGCTTAGTACCACTGCCGGATTGCCATACCGCTATCATAGCGCGCATTTTATCGGACGCAGCGGGGCCTAAGAGCTGCCTTAGAACTGTCGGATCATATTAAGTTTTCAAGGTGGTGATGAACGTATTATCCGTCAGCGCATAGAAGACTAGAATCCAGCTACACATAGAAGACTACATGAATCCCGAATATTTATTTCGGGCGTGTGAAACTTTGGGTTAGGGGTAGAAAATGAATCTGATCGATAGACAGGTCGATGCTTCGAGCAATCGGTACATTGTTACGAGGACCAAGTATGATTTTGAAGCGCGGAATACGCGGCCCTCTTCTGGTCACCTTCCCGATCGCGCATCGGATCCATTGGACGCAAGGTTCGGCGAACCAAAAGGCCGCAGTCTGGAATCCATAACCGGCGTGCTTGATCGCATTGGCTGTGGCTATCTCGTGCTGAATCGCGAAAGAAAAGTAGTCGAGTGGAACGCAGCCGCCCAAACCACGCTTGAGCGCCAGGGCGAAGCGGCCGACACGGCGAGCGGACTTACGGCCGCCCTAAGGCGGCTGATCGCGAATGTTCCGGGCCAATTCCTGCCGGGCTCGTTGTCTTGGGTGGTGATCCGCAGCAGGGGCGACCGACCGGTGATACTGAACGAGAACGGCGTTATCGCTCCCGACGGAACGAGCATTGTGGCGCTGCTGGATCGCGACAACAGGTCGGGGCCAAATCCTCGGACGCTGCAAAGAATGTTTGGCTTGACGAGCGCAGAAACGCACCTCGCCTTGCGCTTAGCCCAGGGCGACGCACCTTTGGAGATCGCTCGCAGCTGGCGTCTCAGCCGCACCACGATCCGTTCCCAGCTTGCCTCGCTGTTCGCCAAGACCGAAACAAAACGCCAGGCGGAACTGGTGGCTCTTCTTGGCCGTATTTCGGTCCTGCCGTAAGGCCGGCCACTTAGATCCAATCGCCGGACGTCGGCATCCGCCCGGGATTCAAACTACGCAAGTTGGCGTGTCATGACTTGGCAGGTCGTGCACCGCATTGCGCACTCCACTAGGTTCGATGCGCCAGCGTAAATATCGAAAGCCGCAATCCCGGACCGGCTATTCGGTACTGTCGAACGGATTCGAAAGGCGACAAGTGGACAACGATCTATGCAGCGATTCTGTCCTTGCCGCAGCGGAGAAGATGGAAATCGCTCGATCCCGTTCGGACCGCGCGGTGAAGAAACTTGCACGGACAGGACCGATCGTCGTCACCGGCGCCGCGGGCTTCATTGGTTTTCACGTGGCCTCACGGCTTTTGCGTCTTGGTGTCAAAGTCGTGGGCGTCGACAATTTCACGCCCTATTACGATCTGCGGCTCAAGGAAGCGCGGTTTGCACGCCTCTGTAGCGAGGCGAAATTCACGCCGGTACGAATGGATCTGGCGGATGCCGCGCGCGTTCAGTTGCTGTTTTCAAACGTTCGCCCCTCACATCTTGTCCATCTCGCGGCTCAGGCCGGCGTGCGTCATTCACTTGTTGACCCGCACGCCTATGTGCAATCGAATATAGTGGCGTTTCTCAACGTCCTTGAGGGCTGCCGGCATCATGGCGTCAGTCATCTCGTCTACGCCTCTTCGAGCTCCGTCTACGGCTTGAATCGAACCATACCGTTTTCCGAAAACCACGGCGCCGATCATCCCGTCAGCTTCTACGCCGCCACCAAGCGTTCGAATGAATTCATGGCGCATTCATACAGCCATTTGTTCGGCTTGCCCGTGACCGGACTGCGCTTCTTCACCGTTTATGGCCCTTGGGGCAGGCCCGACATGGCCGTCTACTTGTTCACGCGCGCGATCGTCGAGAGCAAACCAATTGAAGTAGCCAATGCCGGCCGCGTGTGGCGAGATTTCACCTATATCGACGATATCGCTGAGGGCGTGGTTCGAGCACTTGCTACACCGCCGCAGCCAGATCCGAATTGGGACCCTTGCACCGCCGACCCTGCCACAAGTTCCGCGCCGTATCGCGTCTACAATATCGGCAACGACCGGCCCGAGGAGATCAACCGGCTGATTTCGATCATCGAGACCGCACTTGGCAGCCGGGCAGTTCGCGTGGATGTGCCGTTGCCGCCTGGCGACGTTCTGGAGACGCGTGCCGACGTCAGCGATCTTCGCCAGGCCGTCGGCTTCGCCCCGGCAACACCGCTAGAGGACGGAGTGCGACGCTTTGTCGAATGGTACCGGGACTTTCATGGAACGGATGCCGCGGCCAGCATACGGCAACAGACGTTGGTGAATGAGGCCACCGTGTAGGCCGCGGGCCCTGTCGGGCGATGATCTGCCACTCGGCGCGTAACGCGTCGGCCACAAAGCCGCTCTCGCCAGTCTCTATCCGACACAACCCTGGACTCGAAATTCCTGAACGCTGATGCCGTCGCGTATCGGGGCGCGACGGTCTCAAATCAGCGCAGGAACCAATGTCGCCGCTGGCCTTCGACTGCGTGCGTTCTGAACGATGTTAGCGCAAAGATCAGCCCAGGGATAATTTTCAGCCGTTTGCTGATGTAGATCGACATCGCCACATTCCAAATCGCCAACGCAAGCGCGAGGCCCACTGCGGCGCCCGGCGCGCCGTAGAGCGCAATTCCTGTGGCACAGCCTATGATACTGGCCGCAGCGCCGACGATCATGGTTGCGGCTGCCGCCCATTCGTTTCCGGTCATCATCAAGAGGAGCATCTGGGGTCCGCACAGCGCGACAAAGACATATCCGAGAATGAGTATCCGCGCGACGGGTGCCGCGGTACTGAAATCCCCGCCGAACCAGCTCAACAGAGGTTCAATAATCGCAAGCATCGGGATGGCCATCGTTAGAGCCCCACCAGAGGAAAGTAGGGCGGCCCGTGAAAACAGCTGCTGCAGAGCCAGCCGATCGCCTCGGGCATGAAGGGCAGCCGCTGTCGGCGCAAACATCGTAGAGACGGCAACCAGGGAAAGGCTCACAAGCAAGGCGACGTTCAATCCCAATGCGAAAATGCCTGCTTCGCGAATGTGATGCGTCCAGCCCAGCACCATGACTCCGGCCCGGCTGATGAAAACATCGAGCCCAGCCATGAGCATCATTGGCGGAACCGCGGACCACCATTCCCGCGACTCGTCGCCTGGCTGAACCTGCCGCAAGCCAGGCGGCTGAAATTTTGTCGCCATGACGAACACCAGGCCGACCGTGATGGCTGAACTTGCCAGCACCGCCTGCATCACCAAGGGTGCGTTGGGGGTCCATGATCCGGATAAGCCCGCCATTCCCAGCAACGTCAACAAGAGGCCGTCGCGCACTATGCGTTCCGGCAGGAGGGCCGAGACACCGCCGCCGAAAGCACGAACAAGTGTTGCGCCCAAAGCGTAGGCGGTGACCAAAGGCACTGCTGCCATGCCTAGCAGCTGGCTGATTTGAAGCTCCTTGTGAGAAGGATCTGAAAAGAAAAAGATCAAGGCGGCGCCAACGATGCCGAATAGTGTCGCCGCCGCCAGCGACCTCTGCAGAGCAAACCTGATTACGCCGTGTACCAGGTCAAGCCGCCCTTTGGCACTGTAGGCGGAGACGAAACGCAACAAGGATACATGGAAACCAAGCGTTGCAAGATAGGCAAGCACCGAGGTCCAGGCCAGAACATAGGAGTAGATGCCATAGCTGGTGGAGCCAACGATGCGCGCAATCAATAACTGCGCCAAGCTGGTCAAGCCCGCACCCCCGATATAGACCAAAAGAGCGAAGATGCTGGCATAGCCGAGACCCCGGCCCGTGTCCTCCTTGTGCGGCAAAACCATATTCGTTGGAGCAACGGAGGCCGCAGGGAAGCGGGCGAGCTTCGGATCGCTGAAATCGTCGATGTCTTTTGCGCCGGCGTCGCGCATTTCATCGCCTTGATCGCCTTTGGCCGCGGACCCTGCTCCGGACTGCGAGATCGTCGATATTATCTTCCGCTCGACAGGTCGAATGCCGTGGCGGTCGTTACGCGGAATCCCGCATGTGACATTCATGATGTTCTCTCGAGCAAGAGATCCGCGCTGTCCCCAAACCGGTAGCCGGCGTGTTTCCTAAGATTGACCTGCGTGAGAACGCTGCCTACGGGGACCTGAGCCGTCTCGTCCTCCGTCAGCAACTGCAGAACACCACGCGCGATGCTGCGACGCGTCCTGGCCCAGCGAACAGCGAAAAGAACCGCGTCAGCCCAGCCCGTCAGTAGCCTGGCCTCAGGTCCTCCAAGCCCCAGCGGTCCATTTATGATGACGATGCTGTACATCGAGCGCAGCTCATCTGTGACCAGGGACCCGTCGATCATGGACAGTTGCGGCAGCAGATCCTCTGATGGTGCGAGTGCCATGAAGTCGATTCCAATTTCAGGCATTCCCGTGACCGCGTCGTGCAGCGGACAACGGTCGCTCATATAGTCTCCAAAGGATTTATGTGGCTTGAACGCACCGAATTCGTTCAGAAACTCGTTCGTGAGGCGGGCGCCCGTGCCGTCAAGATCGAGAAAAAGCACTCGTCCCCCAAGTCGGGTAGCTGCCAAGGCGAGGCTCCATGCGAGCTCGGTCTTGCCATCATGCCGGACGCTGGACGTGACGAGGATGACGTGCGACGCACGGCCTCTCGCTTTGTTGAGAGCCACGGTGACAAGGAGAGAAGTGACGGCTCGGCTGTAGCTGCAGTTTTGCTGGCCGAGAACCAGCTGCTGTAGTCGTTTCGCGTGTATCGTGGGCGCTTCCGGTATCAGCCCCAGGCACGGAACCCCGAGCGCGGCTTCAGCTTCGGCCCCGCCGCGCAAGGTCTGATTGAGACGGCTGCGGACCAAGACGAAGACCCCGCCAATGAGGCCAAACACGATCATGCCGGGCGGAATAAGAAAGATGGGCGGCAGGGTTTTTGGATTCGTTGGCGGCCATGCCGCTGAAAGGATCGAGACCCCGGGCAAGGGAGTTGCGATGCGCTGCACCAGATCCTGTTGTTGGGTGAGAAGCTGGTTGTATCGCTGCGTCAGGATGCTGACCTGCGGCTCGAGCGCACGCAAGCCGGAAAGCCGGCCGGCTGTGTCGGCCACCACCGCATCGAGCACATTCTTACGGCCCTCCAGAGCAGCGATCTGGGCACGGTAGATGTTCCCCTCCGCCGCAATGCGAGCAGTGCCTTGTTCGATCTCGCCGTTGATCGCAGTGCTAAGGCCCGCATCCGCATTGTCGTTGGCTTGGCGGGCCGCCATGTCGGCCAATACCGGAGACCCGATCGCTTCGGCGAGCGCCGCCACCGATGCTCCTTCCTCTCGCAAAGCCTCGATGTGCTGAAGGCGAGATTCCGTCGCTGAGAGATCCGCTTTCGACAAGGATATCTGCTGACTAAGTTCGGCTGTCTCCTTGGCAGCGTTATCCGCCGCACCTTGATCGACCGCGCCATGGCTCAGTCGATACTTTTCCAGGCGGTCGGTCGCTTTCGCCAGGTCGCTTTGTACGACCGGCAGGCTGGCGACGATCGAGGCGAGTTCCAGCCTGTCTGACGCCCTGCGCTTCTGTGCGAGATCGTCGATGTATACTTGGACGAACGTATTGGCCACCAGGGCGGCTCGCGCCGGATCGTCGTCGGTGAAGCCGACGGTGATCACCCTTGATCTCAGTTCCTGTCCAACCCTCATGCCCTTCCGCAATGCCTTGAGTTCGGCTGCATCGGCCGCCTCCGGCCCGCCCTGCGGCCAAATCCTTTCTAGCAGACCAGCTGCAAAGGTGCGTATGTTCTGCAGGTTGCCGCCTACCGGGGCGGCGCGGGAATTTCCGACATCACCTTGCTCAGCAATGTTGCCGATCTTTGTCTCGCGTAGGGCTGCCACCAGGCGACGCAGATGCCCCTGCGAAGAGAGCATGGTTAAGTGGTCATCAATGCTCGCATCCAGCATCTCCTGAGCGGAATCCGCACCTCCGGGAGCCGCGTTCCTGCCAGGAGCATCGACAATCACCTGTGCGGTCGCCTCGAACAGGACAGGACGCACAAAACCCGCAAGCCCAGCCAACACTCCGCCCAAAATCACCATTGCAAGCAGGAACCATTTTCTCCTCGCGATGGTAATGAGGAGTTGATGGAAGGGGGTCTGCGCGTCGACCTGTTCGCGCAGGAATGGCCTCATGCGCGGATTGATCTCGCGCGTCGGCACGTGCATTTCAGTGGCGTGCGGAAGGTGAATTCGGCTGACTATGGAACCTTCCATCTCATACTCCTGTCAGTTCGAGCGCTGTGGACATGCCCGTTGCCGGCCCGGCGGACCGCCCGGCCTCGTTGCGCCAGGCCTGGAACATCAACGCGGGCCACAAATCGCGAGAATGATCCTGTCTTCCGTCAAGATGGTCGCGCCAGCAGGTTTCGACCTTCGCAAAGTCGAAGATCCCATCTCCGGAGAGGCGTATATCGGCGACTAGATCGCTGGCCCAGATGCGCAACGGGCCGCTCAGCCAGACTGCTATGGGAACATCGAAACCCTGCTTCGGCCGGTCGATCAGCCGTTGCGGAACATAGCGGCTAAGCAGCTGACGAAGAAGCCACTTGCCTTTGCCATTGCGGACCTTCGCATGTGCCGGCAGCCGCCAGGCGAATTCGACAACCCGATGGTCGAGAAGCGGGCACCGGCCTTCGAGGCTATTGGCCATGCTGGCGCGGTCCAACTTCACCAATATATCGTCGGGCAGGTAACCGGCCATGTCGTCGTACAAGAGACGGGACAGCAGGCCATCAAGCCGGGGGGACCCTTGAATTGATGTGGGCGGCGTGTGGAGTGCGAGGCTCCCGGTCGATGCTCCGGTCAGCCGTCGATGCAATTCGTCCTCATCTGGCGCAGCGAGCAGCCGAGCGAGGCGATGCAGCCGGTCGCTCCGCAGCGCGTGCCGTCCACTCGCCGAAAGCGGCAGCTTGCCGACGAAATCGTGACGCGCTGCACGGGCCAGCAAGCCGACCCCTGCAGCAAGCGCGTGACGCAGCGGCGACGGCAGCGCATGCTGTCGTTTCAACCGCGCAGCCATGAAATGACGGGCGTAACCGGCGAAGCATTCATCGCCACCGTCGCCTGATAGGGCCACCGTAACGTGCTGGCGAGCGAGCCGCGCCACGAGCAAAGTCGGTATCTGCGATTCATCGGCGAACGGCTCATCCCAGATCCGCGGCAGTTCCGGAATGACTTCACGCGCAGCGGCTGCTGAAAGGTGGAGTTCAGTATGATCGGTGCCCAGGTGCCGCGCGACCTCCGCCGCGTGGGGAGCCTCATCAAACCCGCCTTCTCCGAAAGCGATCGTGAATGTGCGCACCGGTTTTGGCGATTGGGCCTGCATCAGCGCCACAACCGTGGAGCTGTCGAGGCCACCAGACAGAAAGGCACCCAGCGGCACATCGGCTATCATGCGTTCCCGGACGGCAAGTCGAAGCAGGTCGTCGAGTCCATCGGTCAGTTCTTCGTCGGTACCGGCGATTAGATTCTGTCGACCGTTCGCGGCGACTTCAGGCAGCGACCACCAGTGTCGGGCGCGTTGCGAAAGGGATGCGGCGCTGCGCGCCTCGGCAAAATCCGCCGCTGTCACAGACAGGACCGAGCCCGGAGGTAGCTTGAACACGCCTCGCCAGATGCAACAGTTACCCGGTACCCATCCCTTCGAAAGCATTGTCGCGGCCGCGTCGAGATCGAGCTCCTGACAGAAACCTGGAAAACGATGGATTGCCTTCAACTCGGAGGCAAAAACGAGCGCATCGCGCGTTGCAGCAACATAGAGCGGCTTCTTGCCCATTCGGTCGCGGGCGAGATGGAGGGTCCTGGTCTTTAGATCCCACAATCCAAATGCGAACATGCCAGCGAGGCGGGTGAGTGCGGTGTCGAGACCCCAGCTCTCGATTGCGCACAGCATCACTTCGGTATCGCTGGCGCCACGGAACCGATGGCCAGCGTCTTCAAGCTCGCGGCGCAGATCGCGGAAATTGTAGATCTCGCCGTTGAAGGTAATGGCATATCGGCCACTTGCCGAATGCATCGGCTGGCGTCCTGCTTCCGATAGGTCGACTATAGCCAAACGCCTGTGGCCGAAGGCAATGCCGGCTTCGCGATTGATCCAGAAGCCTTCGCCATCAGGCCCACGATGACGAAGGGCCGTCGTCATCTGGCCAATCGCCCTGAGCGGCTTGATATTGGCGGCATCGGGTGCAAGGAGAATTCCGGTAATCCCACACATGCCATCACCTCAGGTCGCTAGAGGTTGCCGAAATCGTTCGCGGCGTTCCGGCAACAAGGCAAATGGTAAGCGCAAACCACACGATTGGATGGCGGATGATCAGATGTGGCATTCCGAAGATGACGATCGACACCACCAGCACGAACAGGGCATCGAGCTTCGCACGCCATGCGCATAAAGCCGCCGCGCCGACAATCCAGGCCAGGGCCAGGACCGCAACCAAACCACCTTGAGTGTACAGATCGAGAATCGTGTTGTGAGCCTCGAAAGGCCGGGGCAGAAATTGGCTGTAGGAAATGGGCGGGCGCTCCAGATGCGGGCCAGGACCAAGGCCCAGGGATCCTGACGTTAGGCCCTTGCCCAATGCATCTCCCCAGAGATGGATTCGAAGTGCAGCGGTTTCGGCGGTCGCTTCGCCGCCCTTGTCTTTGGTAAGACTCAAGGCGAACTGTTCGACGCTGCCCACCTCCGTGACGATGTAAGGCGTCATCGACATGGCCAACGGAAGGAAGCCAATCATCAGCAGGAGGGTAACTTGCCGGGACAGGCTGACCTTGCCGTCACCGGCTGCGAGCCATGTCCGAACCCGCAGCCCAAGAAATATCAGGCCGACCAGGACCGTCGTGTAAAGATAGGTATCACTCTTCGTCAGCCTTCCGACATAGATGGTCAGGATAAGGCTGCTGAGCCCGGCCAACCTCGCCCACGGCTTGCTTGTAGTCGTCGCAAGATGCAAGGCGAGCGGACCAAGGAGTGCGCAATAGAGCGCGAGCTGGTTGGGGTTCTCGGACCAGCCTCGGAAGCGATCCCAGTACCAGGGATCGACGCCGGATTGGTGGATCCAACCCCATCCAAGTGCCAGCTGAACAATAAAGCATGCATTCGCAATAGCGACCACCCACCAGGCAGCACTGCGCAGACGGCGATCCGCGTCGGGCTCCGCGGCGGCCAGACAGGTGACGCAGATCAGCAGCAGGTAGGCTACCATATCGTGCATCACCACCGACAGATACAGTACCGTGGTCAGGTAGCCAACGATGGTGCCAATACCCAGAGCGAGCGTGATGATCAGCCAGAAGCCCGCAACACGGATCAGGGCGGGCCTGACTACCAAGTGACCGCCGGCGAGCACCCGCCCGATCGACAGCATGATCCAAAGCGCGAGAAACAATTCGCCATAGCCGTAGGGCAAGCCCGGAACTGAGAGCTGCGCCGCATACGACATGGCCACGCCGCAGGCCAGGATCGCGTCCCGGATCATCGGCGCGCTCCACCCGATCCGCGGTTTGCAGCAGGCTCTTCAAGCAACACCGGCGATGCCGGTCGAGCCAAGCCGCCCTGGGATTTGGCACTAAGGACATTGTCGTAGAGATCGCAATATTGCTCGACCACCCAGGGCAGCGAGAACTGCGTCCGGACGAGCTCGACAGAGCGAGCGCCCATGGTCCGTCCTTTCCGGCGGTCGGACAGGACCTCTATAATTCGAGAGGCAAGGCCGTTCGCATCGTGCGGGGGAACGAGATGGCCGTTCCATCCGTCCTCGACCACCTCATTGCAACCAGGCATCATCGAGGCGACGATAGGCAATCCCGCGAGCCCTGCCTCCAGCAGGACGCGCGGAATCCCTTCTCGGTATTGTGTTGGAAAGGCGAACAGATCGGCCATGTCAAGAAGGGCAGGAACGTCGCGTCGTGGACCCAAGGCGATGACATGCGGCACATGTCGATCGATCTCAGCCTTGTCCACTGCAAATGGGCCCTCGGATTCCAATGGGCCGACAAGCACGAAACGGGCATTAGGCCTTTCCGACAGGATGCGAGGGACTGCCTTGAGGAGTGTCGGGATGCCTTTCTGGCGCGTTAGCCGGCCGACAAAAATTACGATCTCGGCGGATTGGAGCCCAAGCTCTTCGCGCATTTTCATCGCCGACGGGGCAAGATGCCTTGCCATGGCGAACGCATCGACGTCGATTCCAGAACTGCGGATCACTCGTCCGCTGCCGCGTCCGATCAGTCGGTAGCGTTCAAAGAATGCCTGATCGTCCCGATTCTGGAACACCGTAGCCGCCGTCCATAACGACGAAAGCCATTGCAGTCCGCAAAAGATTGGGCGCAGGGCAAGGGCGCGCGGTTCCAGGGACGAGAACGTCCAGCCCAGACCGTTGATAGTGCGGACGACTGGAACGCTTCCGCGCACCGCAATTGGCGTCACCAGGTTGGGCTTGGTGTCGAAGCTTTGGATAATGTCCGGCCGGAGTTCCGCCATCAGCTTTCGAATGGTTCTGATGGCGGCCCATTCTCCGCTGCTGCTGGAAAATCGGTCGAAACCGTAGCTGCGATGCGGAATGCCATGCCGCAGGAATGCGGCTTCACCGCCGCTCGACACCGCAGTAACACGGAATCCCTTCTCTCGCAGCGACATCAAGAACGGAATTCGCAGGGCATGATCCTCGCCTCCGACACACACCAGATGCGGATTCATCCTGCGTCTCCTGACCGTTCGCTGTAGCCCGATCGCGCGAAGTGGCCGGCCCTTGAATTTGCTTTCATGGTGTTGGTTTCGCTACCCATCTCGCCCAGGTCACGGTAGGGGCAGGTCTTGTCACTGTCCTCGTCTGTTTAAATGACGCAAACCCCTGTCCCGGCAGCGGGCCGCCGTACCCAGCCGGTTCAGGTCGCCGCGCCTTGCATCAAAGAGGTCGGCACTGCCCGGGTGCCGAGCGCAGAGTGGTCCGCAGACAAACGGCTCGCGCTCCGCGGCACACTTTCCTGTCATTGCTGGCTGTCGTCGGAAAGCCGCCTACTTTAGCGCGGCTCCCATCATCGTCTGGATGCGCGAAGTTTGACCACGCGGGAGGTGATCGTCCGTGCCTCCGAGGCTAGCAGGATTGGAATGCCGTCGCGAACCGGATAGGCCAGTCCTGCGCTCTTCGAAACGAGTTCATCGCGATCCGAATCCCAGGCAAGTGAGCCCTTGGTCATTGGGCATACCAACCATTCTAACAACTCAGGGTTGAAAGAGGCATTCTCTTCGGCTCGCTTATCCGTATCCATCTGCTGTTCCTTTCTCGGCGGTGACATCAACAGTGTGCTCCGGCGCGAGCGCCCTTGGCGATACAAGCCGTCACCCGACGTCATCGCTGTAATTCGTAGGATTCCGGCAAGGCTCATAAGCCTTGCAAACTGCACAATCACGCTAGGTGCAGGCTTGGCCACTGTCGTCGTCCGTTTGAATGAATCGACATCGAACGGAGCCGTATGGCGGCGAAGTTGAACGTGAGGCGTTAAAAGCGTGAATGGAGCAAGCACGATCGGCGATATCGCCATAGGCGACCGGAAGGTTTCGTTATTGAAGACCGCTCGCGGCTAATGCTCTCGAGCCGGTGTCTGATCCTTCCGGCCAGTCAATACGGGCGACGAAATCGTAAACCGGCCCGCCGGGTACTCCCCAATTGCTTGACCAGATCACCTGTGAACCGTCCGGGGACGGCGAGGCGTGGGTCTCACTCCAGTAGTCGAATGGAACGTTCTTCGTCTGCACAATGCGCCGGACCTCTCCGCTGCCGTCGATGCGCAACGCGATGACTTCCCGCGCATACGGCGCCCAAGCCGGATATTTCGATACTTCGTCCGGATTGCCCGAATAGGTAAGGAACACCCAACCGGGCCTGTCCAGCGACCTGAGCGATGCATGCTGTGCTTCACCATATCTCATGAGCGAGGTGACTTTCCCATCTGACAGCCTTCGCTTGATCACCTGGTATATGTCTGGATCGGACTTACTGATCCCCACATAGATTTCGCTGCCGTCGGCATCGACGGTCATGTCGCCATGGCCAGGCCGATGATGCTCAGTCCATTTCTGGCGCAGAACGCCGTCAACAGAAAAGATGAACGTCTGTTCAGTGTCGTCTTTCAGGTTCTGAATGCATAAGATGTTGACGCCCAGCGGCGAGATTGAGCAGGCGCCGTTGGCTCCGACAAGCTGTGCGAGATCGATTTCCGGAAATTTCCGCCGCTGTCTGAGATCGTAGGCAAAGACGACCGCTTTGCCGTCCCGGCGAACCGCGCGTACGGCAATACGGCTGCCATCACGGCTTGGATTACCTTTGTATGGCCCGAACTGGAGATTGCTACTGTCAGCCGAAACAAACAGGACCTCCTCATGATTGGTGCGTGGCGCCCAGGTCGAGATTTTCCGACCACCGACGCAGATCATCAGGTCGGGATCGTGAGGATGCCATTCGCATTCGGTCGATCGATCACGGCGAAAAAGCGGGGCGTAGGTGCGCCCATCCAGGAAGCATAAGCCGCCGCAGCCGTTGCTGATGACAAGAAGGCTCTGATCCGAATTCCAGGCCTGGGCGCTCGAATAGCGGTGGCTGCAATATTTGCTCCCGCATGCGATGCCGGCGCCGAGGATTCCGGGTTTGGTTATTCGGGTGAAAGTTGTGCCAAATGCCGCATCCTTCGCGGCGTGCAGGTAATCCGGCAGGTCCATGGCTACCGGCGCGACGAACTTTGTCGATGCGACGTCCTCTCCACTCACCGCCCCGTGGATAACTATGGATATCGCGCTGACAGCAGCTAACGTCAACGCCAAGGCAGTCTGGTAGCGAGAAAAGCGCATGTCATGTCAACTCGCGCGGTTCCTTTTCAATAATTCGATTTTCCATATTATTGGATATCTCTTGTCGACGCTTCAAAACCGCATCTCTCTAAGCTTCAACTCTTTTAAATTTCGCCCGCGTCGCGCCGAACTTGTCGACTACTCCACGCGCTATCATTTCTGTGGCGGCTGTGAGCCCGTTCGAATCTAAACTTTCGACGCAAGTTGTTGGCACGGGAAACGATCCAAGTTGTTCCCCAATGAGATTAACGTGGTCAATATGATCAAGACTGCTCTGCAGATCGACTTCGAGGAACTTCTGAATGATACCGAGGTTACGCCGGCGTTCCTTCAGACGGACCTCTAGAATTTCCCTTGGCGCCTGCAATCGGACAAGCAGATCCGGTTTGGGTAGAAGCTCGAGCGCGCGCGACACCCTTTCACGATCCGTTATGCCGCTGAACAAAACCAGTGAACATACGAATTGCACCATACCCTGGTCAAAAATTGAGATCGTGTCATTGGACGCTATTGCCGCGCGCCAAGCTTGAAGAAGAGCTTCAAGATGCCAGTTCAGGCGAGCCGCCCACAGCTCATTCTTGGGTGGAAGAATCTTAAGCACTTCTGCACCGAGAGAACGCTGTCCGATCCACTTTGAATGCAAGCCGGAGACCAGTTTGAAGGCGGCCCTTCTAACCGGATGTCGGCGGTCACCGGTCTGCAAAACAACACAGTAGCCCTGAGCTCGCAAAACGTGCACCAGCTCGGACGCTAACGTCGTCTTACCAGCACCGGACGGCCCAAATAGCTCCAAGATCATCTTTCAATCCAGACTGAGGGAAGCCTACTGGCAGTGACGTCATGTCCATTTGCTGAAGCGAACGCCCATCTCTTCCTGGGATGTCTAGCCGACGAGCCAGGAATCCGCGCCATCCGTATGAATGACGGTGTGGTCACGTTAGGATATCGACGGACGCCAAAATCGTGAACGGAAGGAGTGCGTTTCGGTCACTATCCTTCCGGATTGCCTACCGTCCGTTTACCGTTCCGTCTCCGAAAGGGGTGTGCAGTAGCCCTATTCCCCAGCACACTTCCGCGAGGGCGCGGCAGTCATGAGTTCGGCATGTCTCATCCGTTCGAGGGATGCGAGACACCCAGCCTTCTGGAAACCTTCTCTGTGATGGACGCAGCCAACTGGCCGTTTATCCCCTCTATCGCCAATAGGGCAGCTTGGTCGGCTATCCAATGAACGTGTCGGACAAAAATCTTCGATCTCATCTGCAGGAGAAATCGTATGAAAGCAGGCATATGAGCGAGAACCTCGAGCCACATCAGACGGCAGCGGCAAATACGGCTATACCTGCCAATTACAACGCCAAGGTCGCGGCAGTCGCGGCCTATGAGCTCCCGACAAAACAGAGATATCAAGATCCGGGTTTTGCGAGCTGGTACCTGAACGGCTATGCAGGCCGGTTGAAGCTGTCCACCGTTGCGTCATACGTCATTGCGCGACGGGAGCAACGCTGCGTCGCCAAGGCGCTGGAGAGGTGCAGCCCGCCTCCATCTCAGGTGCTCGATATCCCATGCGGAACCGGGAAGCTGGCCGGCGTGCTGGGCCAGCATAATTGTCGGGTGCTGGCTGCAGACATTTCAATGGAAATGATGGCCTTGGCTAAATCAGCATATGAAGGTCAATCCGGATTTCGGGGATTCATCCGATGTGACGTGACGCAGCTGCCGTTCGCCGACGAAAGCTTTGACACGGTGGTCTGCCTTCGCCTCATTCACCTTATCCCGCCACATCTCAGGCGCGACATTATCATTGAGCTCGCGCGCGTTGCCAGCCGTCGCCTGATCGTATCCTACGGCCTTGGCACCCGCCTCCAGAGAATACGGCTAAGGCTGCGGAAGATGATCACCGGAAGGATGTCGGCGCCTCATCCCGTCAATCTCACCGTTGCACGACAGGATTTCGCGGCGGCGGGGCTCAAGCTGGTACGCTCTTTTAGCGTCCTGCGGTTCCTGTCCTGCGAGCAGCTGTTCGTACTTGAGAAGGTAAAGGCTTGACCTGCCGCCGGTTTGCAGTCTTCGCGTTAGCACTGGTATTGCGGATCAGGCCGCTGATGGGTGTCAAAAGCTGAAACGGCTGTGGGAGGTAGCTGTGGAACCGGCAGGCAAGGCCATTCCGGCGCGCATGGCATCACTCGACCTGCTGCGCCTGGCTGCAGCCCTCGCGGTCGTGCTCTTTCACTATCTTTTTGGCGGCGCGATCGCGGGCAATCTCGACGTGGAATATCCTGCCGCAGCACCTTACGCCATCTACGGCTATCTCGGCGTCAATCTGTTTTTCCTGATCAGCGGTTTCGTCATCGCGTGGTCGGCCGAAGGTCGAACCTGGCAGGAATTCGCGGTCGCCCGCTTCGCCCGGCTTTATCCCGGATTCCTCGTCTGCATGACCGCGACGTTTGTTGTTCTCGTCGTCGCCAAAGATCAGCGTTTTCCGACCGATGTTCCAACCTATGTAGCCAATCTTTCCATGTTCGCCCGCCTCTTCGGCAGGCCGTCCATGGATGGCGTCTACTGGTCGATCATGCTCGAGATCCTGTTTTACGGCTGGGTTGCAGTGCTGATCTTTGCCGGCGCCTTTCAGCGCTGGAAAATACCCATCGCGGCCATCTGGCTCGCAATTTCGGCGACCAACGAGTTCTTCTTTGGGAACCCGGTGATACGCATTCTCTTCATTACAAACTATGCGCCTTTGTTTGCCGCGGGCATCCTCGCGGAAGACATCGTTGCAAGGGGCCGTTCACCGGCTGCGTTCCTGTTTCTTGCCGTCGCGTTCCTGGTGTCTTGCCAGACCGCAATGTTCTCTCATAACTGGATGCAGGAGCACTTTGGCGCAGCCATTTCGTATCCTGCTCTCTTCACCGCCAACATGGTGGTCTACGGAGTCTTCGCTGGCGCGATATTGCTCCGCTCCGTGATTGCTCCATCCAAGGCTATCATGATGCTCGGAGGGTTGACTTATCCGCTGTATCTTTTGCACCAGTATATCGGCTACATTTCGCTTAACGCGCTGGCGCCTCATGTCGGCAAGAACGCCGCATTCTTCGTCGTGTTGGCCGGGGTCCTCCTTGCCTCTTTTATCGTCTGGCGCTTCATCGAGACGCCGGTACGCAAGCCGCTCGTCCGCGCCCTGGTGTCTGGGATATATCGCTTTGCACCAGCCTCGCGGCCAATCCGGCAAACCTCTTCCGCGCGAACGTCATGATCAGGAGCTTTCGGCGGATGCCGCAGAAGATGTTTGAGTCCAACCGCCGCCTCGCGGAAAAGGCAACTGGGTAGCCCCACGACGCCTGCGCAAGCGAATACATGATCTGTGGGTCAATCCGCAGGCGAGCAGCAGGCCGGCGATCAGGCGAGACAGCACCGGGGTTCCTTCCAAGCCGCCGATGTTGCACGGCACCGCTGTTGCGGCAATGCCGGCTGCGAGGCGCATTCGCATTTCGGAGAGGCGCCGTCTAGATCGGCAGCTTCGTCGATTGCGTCACATTTTGTTCTTGCTTTGTGCCGGCAGCTATGCTAGTAATTTGGCTACGGTGCAGATTCGCACTGACGACCCGCCGGTAGGCGGGTTTTGTTTTTGGTCTGGTTTTCAGATTTCCCGGCCGTCCTGCGTCGGACGGCTTCTCGACCGCGCCATTCGAGCCAAGCTCCACACGGTCGGATCAAGTCAGCCGAGTCTTATCCCGAATAGAACCATCCTTGGCTGGTCGTCGATACCGTTGCGGAAACGAGTTCGAAGGGAGCGCCCCTCCAACGCTCAATCCTACTTCAAACCTCAATATTTCTGTCAGAGGGTGTCGGTATGTGATTTGGCGCTAATATACGCCGTCTGTAAGTAGGCACGGTCGAAACAGAAAAAGGAATATTGGATGACAACTCTGCATTACACGTCAGGTGGATCGGGCACGGAAATTGCGCAAGCCGGATTCAATCTGGCCGACGTTTCATCTGTTGACCAACTCAATGCGCTGCCGGACGGTATGAAGGGCTTGGTCTACCTCAACGAAACCGACGGAGCGACGTCGTCCTTTATCGACAAGATCACGCCTTTCATCGGCAATCCGAAGCTGTTCGGATTCTTCCTGGTCGACGAGCCGGATCCCACCGGCCAATGGGGCACCTACGCCTCCGCCGCGAATCTGAAGGCAGAATCCGACTGGATTCACGCCAATGTGCCGGACGCCAAGACCTACATCACGATGATGAGCTTGGGGACGTCCGCGAATCCGGATTTTTCGAACACGTACAATCCCGCCAATACCGGTATCGATTACTACGGCGTGGATGTCTATCCTGTCCGCACGGATGGCGCGGTCGACTATAACATGATCGACAAATTCGTCGCTGCCGCTCAGGCATCGGGCATCCCGACGAGCAAGATCATTCCAGGCTACCAGACGTTTGGCGGTGGCGACTATAACACCGACATGGGTGGCAAATATGTCGTGCCCACCGCCGCCCAGATGGAAACCATGATGGACCACTGGGCCAAGCTGGTTCCGTCACCCGCCTTCGAGTACGCGTACGCCTGGGGTTCACAGCGAGGCGACACCGCGCTTGAGAGCTCCCCGGAACTGCAGGCCGTTTTCCGGCAACACAATCTCAGCACCGCCGGGACTGCTCCTTCCGAAGCTGCGGCCACCGATCCCATTTCTACGGCGACGGTCCCTTCCGAGGCCACCACCGGCGATAGCACCTCGACTGTCACCGCTCCTTCTGAAGCCACCTCCAGCGGCGGCACCTCGACCGCCACAGCCCCGGCCGAAGCCACCTCCAGCGGCGGCACCTCGACCGCCACCGCCCCTTCTGAAGCCACCTCCAGCGGCAGCACCTCGACCGCCACAGCCCCGGCCGAGACGATCACCGGCGGCAGCACCTCGACTGCCACCGCCCCTTCCGAAGCCACCACCGGCGATAGCAATCATGGCAAGACCACGCTTTCGCATCTCCTCGCCGGCAACGGCGGTTCGACTACTACCGCCGCCTCCGGCGCTACCGCCAGCGATGGCAGTCATGGCAAGACCGCGCTATCGCACCTCCTCGCCAGCGACGGCAGTTCGACTACTACCGCCGCCTCCGGCGCTACCGCCAGCGATGGCAGTCATGGCAAGACCGCGCTGTCGCCCCTCCTCGCCAGCGACGGCAGTTCGACTGATACCGCCGCCTCTGGCGCTATCACCAGCGATGGCAGCCATAGCAAGACCGCGCTTTCTCACCTCCTCGCCAGCGACGGCAGTTCGACTGCTACCGCCGCGTCCGGTACCACCACCAGCGATGGCAGTCATGACAAGACCGCGCTTTCTCACCTCCTCGCCAGCGATGGCAGTTCGACTGACACCACCCACGATAATGCCGGCGACAAGGTAAGCGAGGGCAGCAGCGTTGACCGTATATTGGCCTCGTTGAGCCATTCTCTTTCGGCCGGCTCGGAACTTCTCCCGACCAACGATCCATCCGACAAGACGGCAACCAGCCTGATCCGCCACGGATTCGCGCAAACCGTCCAGCCCGATGAAAGTGTGGGCGCCCAGGCAAAAAACGGCGCCGCCGCCGAGATCATGTCTGGCCACGGAGGCAACGATGCCTTCTACTTCAGCAAGCTTCAGGACAAGCTCCACCTCGATCAAGCCGCTCTTACCGAGCTTAAGTCGGGCGGGCTTTCATTGCATACTTCCCCTGCTGGTACGGCCACGGATGATGGTTCCCACCACATCATCTTTGACAGCTCAACCGGGTCGCTCTCTCTCGACAGCGACGCGGTCGGCGGCGCAACTCAAGCGCAGCTCGCTACCCATCTCCCGTTGCAGCATCACTCTTTGATCTGAAAACCGGAGCGGCGGACCTTCAACTCGAGCGTGTCCGCCGCTCCGTCCGTGTTCAATTGCGCCACGGAAGCTTGACTAAGAAAAATGCGATATCGGCAGACATCAGAGAGATCGAAGTTGGTCGCATTATCGCCAATGCGAATTCCGGATTCACCACACCCTACGCAGTCTCGGCAATTTTCAGCACTGCGTCGATCTCGGCCATCACCGTTGCCGGCAGCGGCCCTTTCTCCAGCGCACCGAGATTGTCCTCGACCTGCTCGGGCCGCGTGAAGCGGGAACCGGCAAGGCGATTGCCGACTTGGCGAGTATCCAGCCGAGCGCGCCTTGCGCAAACGTGCGTCCGCCCGAGCTGAGCAGGTCGCGGATTGCCGAGAGCCTTGACAGATAATGCGGGTTGGCGGCGCCATCCCTGAAAAACACCATCCATTCGGCATTCCCGCCGCGCACATCGTTGGTGGGCAGCCGCATGGCCGGCGTGTATTTGCCGGTGAGCAGCCCCATTGCCAGCGGCACCCGGCTGAACGAGACGAGGTTCTCGCGCGCCGCAACGGCCATCAGCTCGTTCGCCGGGGTAAACACATTGAAGTCGTTCTCTACGGCGACGAACCCCTCGCGCGGCGCGTAGGCGGCAAGCCGTTCGCGGTGATCGGTGCTCCAGCCGAAGCCGCCGATCTTGCCCTCCTGGCGCAACAGGCCGAGCGTATCGAACACCTCGCCGGCGCGCTCGATCGGATACTCGTTGATATGTAGCAGCACGACGTCGATACAATCCCGCTGCAGGCGCTGCCGCGAATTGTCGATCGATGTCCGGATTGCCGCGGCAGAGGCATCCTCGGGTGCGATCTTACGCGTTTCGGGATCGCCGAAATAGCCGACCTTGGTGACGATGACGGCTTCGTCCTTACCCCTCAACGCCCGCCCGAGGATCAGTTCGGCATTGCCGGCGCCGTAGGCGGCAGCCGTGTCGAACACCCGCGCGCCGATCTCATAAGCCATCGCCAGCGCGGCTTGCGACCTGATATCGTCGACCTCGCCATAGATTGTCGCCGTGTCACGCCAACGCGCGGGGCCACCTGCCGCCCAGGTGCCGATGCCGATGCGCGGTACCGAGCGGCCATCCCAAAGCATCATCATCTGCATGCCCGGCTCCTCAACGACGCAAGCTGGCGTGGCGGGCACGCTCGCGGATCTCTTCGCGAGAAATGCCGGCGTCCGCCAGTGTGCTGTCCCGGGCCTGCCTCAAACTCGCAAGCGTCTGGCGATAGGCAATCCAGCGGGCGAAACGGTATCGAAGTTCATCCAACATGATCGTCTCCTTTGGTACGCAGAATGCCTGCGCGCCTGGGTTGGTCGGAAGCGCAAAACCTCTGCGCCAATCGCATGCGCGATCGAAAGGGTTCAGTTCGCTTCTTGGCCAGCCGAGGCGCTTGTCCCTGTCCCGCCAGGCAGGATTGTCCAACGCCTCCAATGCCTGCATACTTGCGCACGATGCCCGCTTTGCGCTACAGCCACGGTCGCAAGGAGTTTTTCATTTCTGCAAAATGGATATCGGCTGGGACGATCTGAGGTTGTTTCTCGACGTTGCGCGGCTGGGTGGCTTGAGCGCAGCGACGGGAACCACGCGCCTCAGCGCAGCCACCCTTGGACGACGCGTCACCGCGCTCGAAAAGCAGATCGGCGAACCGCTGTTCGTGCGCCAGCAGACCGGCTACCGGCTGACCCCGGTCGGCGAGGAACTGCTGCGGCGCGCCGAAGACGTCGAGGCGGCAATGCAGTCGCTGACCCGCTGGCGCGAGGGAAACCTGCCCGACCGCATTGTCCGCGTCTCGGCCGGGCCATGGACCTCGGCCTTCGTTTCCGCCCATATCGGCGATATCTGGACGGTCGATGACGGCATAAGGGTAGAGCTTGTCACCACCACCGACCGGGTTGACATCGGCCGCCGTGCCGCCGACATCGGCATCCGCAGCGAGCGCCCGACCGAGCAGTGGCTGGCCGGCCGTCAGAGCGGCAAGGTCGCCCACGCCATTTATTCCGGACGTCACCTGATCAACGGCATCGCCGCCGGATTGTTCGTCGGCGTCACCGGCGAAGGCGCAAACATTGCCTCGGCGCGCTGGCTGCAAGCCCATCACGGCGACCGCATCGCCGTACGCGGCAACAACACCCATTCGGTGCGCGAACTGGTGGCCGCCGGCGCCGGCCTTTCGGTCTTTCCGTGCTTCGTCGGTGACGGCGATCCGCGGCTGGTTCGCGTTGCTCAGCCTATCCCCGAACTTGAAACCGACCAATGGATCGTCACCCATCACGAGGAACGTCACTCCCCGCCGGTACGGAAAGTCGCCGACCGGATTGCCGCCTTGATGCGGGGGCACCAGCCGCTGTTTCGCGGCGAGACGCCGATCCGGTAAGCCTCAGGCAGATCGGCCGCCAGTGGATCAAGAATCAGATATTTTGGTGGGCCGGACGATGGTACCGCCGCCGTTGAGGACGCCGGAGTGCGGCGCGCTGCTCGTCGAGATCCTTGCCTTGGGCGAAGAGAGCGGTATAAACCGACCAGCACAGGGCCGCCTATCCGGTCACTCGTCCTCCTGCCGGCTCATAGCCGTATGCTTCGCCCTTACGCACCACGCGACCGATGCCCGGCCAGCCAAGGTGCGCGCCGGCGATCCACGTCCCCGCCTCGGCCGCGTCACTGAAAACCTTTAGGCGGGTTGCGCGCGCGGTCAGCTGATCGTCGTCATAGCCCCAACTGAACGCGGGATTGCCGAACTGCAAGGCCGGCACATGAACGATGTCCCCGAAGAATAGGAAACGGTCCTCGTCCGTGTCGAACGTGGTAGCCAGTATGACCGGCAGCATGACCGGGCAAGGCGACCGCCCTCAATCGCTCACCCACCTGGTCGCCATTCTGGACAGGCTTCAGCAGGGGCCGGAACTGCGCAAGGTGCGCGTAAACGAAAAAGCTCCCCACAGCCGCCTCGGAAATTACGATCGCCTTCAAGTTTGGAAAGAGCACTCGGCCGTCGGGGGTCAAAAGTCCGTGCACATGATCCTGATGGGCGTGGGTGAGCGCCAAGACCGTGATCGAAGCCGGGTCGATCTTGGCTTCCGCCATGGCCTGCTCAAGACGCCCCACTGTCGGGGCCCAGCCCCCTCCTCCGCTGTCGATCAGAACGCCGTCAACGCCTGGACCTGCCAGCGCGAAGCAATTGACAGACAGGCGAAGCGCCCCTGCCAACGCAGCTTGCGGCACCGGATTATCCTGCGGGTCCCGCAGAAGGTCCGCCGGCATCTCGATGTAACCGTCCGAGAGCGACCAGACGCGCCACCTTCCTGACGTGCTGCCGAGCACGTTATTGGTTTGCGATGTCACGATCATATGGCCACCTGCCGCAAACGAAAATGGAGGATAGGTTCGATTGTCACTATTTGGCTCTCTGCATCCTCTGCGCAAAAACGTGGGGAAATCGATGAAGATCAATGCGGAAAGCACCCGATCTCGATAGGCCACGGATCGGAAGATGATCGTTGACGGATCTGCTAGCTTCGCGGCGATGCCAGCTCTTATTGCATTCCCATGTAGATTCCTCCCTTCGTAAGCTCGTCAATCATCTGATTTATGCGCTTTCGGCGTGTTTCCGGGTGACGGGCGCGCTCGATCCAATGCAAGTAATCATTGCGCTGATAGGGAGGCCGTTGCTCGAAAGCAGTTATCAGATTTGCGGCCTCGAGCGCTGCACGCAAACTGTCGGGCATCTTAGCCAACGGACGTTTCAGCAACTCACATCTCCGCCATTCGATGCTGGAATAGATCACAAGTCAGCCGTCGCGCCTGCGAGACCGCAGCCGGCCTGGCGACAGCCCTTTCAATCGGGTCACGACGCGATTCATATGGGCCTGGTGAGTGAAACCCGCGTGCTGAGCAATCTCGGCCAGCGGCAGATCGCTATTTTCCAAAAGCTCGACCGCGCGATCAACGCGGCGGCGTAAAATGAATTGATGTGCCGGCAATTGCGTCGCCTCGCGAAAGGCGGCGGTGAAGGCGCGTCGTGGTATTCCCGCGATTCCGGCAAGATGGTCGATCGACACCCCCTTTTCCAGATCGCCGTCAATCGTAGCGAGGACCCGGTCGAACCGCTGCGAGGTTAGGACCGGAGACTTCTGCTGCCGCTGGCGTGCATGCCCGAGACGGAGCAGGTTCGCGAAAACCAGGCCCAGCGCCCATTCGCGGACGATCGGGTTGGCTGGCGAGTCGCCTTCGAGGCGTCGGCACAACTCGGCCACCAGCGAATCGCGTATCGGTCGATCGGTCAGGATGACCAGGTCCTCGGGGGTCCCGCCTGCCGATACCAGGAGCCTTGACGCCAGCGCGGAGTCAACGGTGATCATCGTCAGCTCTCGCGGCTCCTCGATCTTGAACCGCGTGGCACGCTCGGGAAGACTGAGCAGCAGGTCGCCGGGGCGGGTGAAAACGCGCCGCAGCCCGCGGCCAAGATCGATCTCTGCATAGGATGAACCGCTGCGAATCACTCGCAGCTGAACGACTCCGGCCGGCGCGTGGCGATAGTCGCCGGCAGGAAAGAACAACCTCTTTGCACTTGCCGCGGTCACCATCGTTGTACCGGGCGTCCGGACGCAAGTTCCTCCAGGACTTCGATGATCGATCGCCGCATCCTCGATCCTTGATGCCTACACTTTTGCCCGTTTGACTGGTCCACCAGGCGCATCATTTGCCAGGGCAGTCAGTTCACCAATCCGGGGCACAAAGATGTTGTGCAGTGTCTGGGTCATAATGCTCATTTCACGCTGAACTTGCAGTTCCTGTGCGGCGGGAAACAATGTGTCCTGCAAGAAGAGCTCCAGGCCTGCCTTGTCGTCCCATATCTCGATGATGCGATAACCATCGTCTGTGGCATGCGCGATGTGCTGGTAGATGCCGCCAGCGGGCCGCCTCTCCACGCCGATCCGATCGAGGATGCGGCTATAATCTTCGGCCGTCAGGCCGGCAATATCAAGTGTCGTCACTACGGCCATGGTTCATCCCCGCTGCTGATAGTGGTTGTTTGAGGTGGAGTTCTTGGACGGACCCCGGATCCTACTGGGCCGATGTCGTTTGGCATCGCCCGCCCTGACGGCGAGTTTGTCTCCCGAACTTCACCGACAGGAGCGGTCTTTGATCCTCAGCCACCGAGCGCCTCGATGACAAGACGGGCGGTCGCCGCTCCGGAGAAGTTCTGCTGGCCGGTGATCAAATTGCCGTCGCGCACGGCAAAATCGCGCCACAGCCCGGCCTGAATATAGTTCGCGCCGAGCGCACGCATCTCATCCTCGATCCGCCATGGCATCAGATGCGTACCGTGCGGCAGCGCGCCCATCTCCCAGACGGCATTGTCGGCGAAGTCCTCCTCGACATTGGCGAACCCCGTAACAGTGCGCCCTTTGGCCAGCAGCTCGCCGGTTGAGAGGCGCGCGTAGCGCAGCAGCGCGACGCCATGACACAAGGCGGCCGCGACCTTGCCGGCCGCGAAAAAGTTGACGAACAGCCGCTGCAGCTCAGTTGCGCCTTCGAAGGTGAACATCGGCGCCTGGCCGCCAGCGACGACGATCGCGTCGAACGCGTCGACCGACAGCTCTGCGATGGGCCGGGTCGTCTCCACCAGCGCCGCCAGTTTCGGCGTCGACAGGAAACCGAGCGAGATCAGATCCCTATCCGAATAGCCGGACGGATCGCGCGGGTCGCTCAACGCATCCGCCTCGCATTTGCCGCCCTCAGGCGAGAAGATCGCGACTTCGTATCCGCGCTCGGTGAAGGCGAGCCAGGGATGAGTTAACTCGCTCCACCAAAACCCGACCGGCCAGCCTGTGGTGGTTGACACAGCCGGGTTTGAAAGGACCATCGCGACGCGCTTTGGACGCAGCGGGTCGAGTGGGTTGGAATCGCGCACGCTCATCGGGCCATCTCGACTGGTTCGCCAAGATTCGCCCAAATCGTCTTGTATTGGGTGTAGCTTTCCCACGCCTCGCGGCCCTGCTCACGGCCATAGCCGCTCATCTTGAAACCTCCGAACGGCGCATTAGGATGGTACTTGTGCCAGCAGTTCAGCCAGACCGTGCCTGCCTTGATCCGGTCGGCGAGCCGCAAGGCGCGGCCGAGATCGCTGGTCTGGATGCCCGAGGCGAGCCCGTAGCTCGTATCGTTGGCGATCCGGATCGCGTCCTCCTCGCTGTCGAATGGAATCACTGGCAAGACAGGGCCGAAAATCTCTTCGCGCGATATCCTTAGGTCGTTGGGCGCATCGGCGAAGATGGTCGGCTCGATGAAGAGGCCCTTGCCGTTCACCTGGCGGGTGCCGCCGCCCGCGGCCAGTCGCGCGGTGCGCTTGCCCTCTTCGACATAGCTCAAGACCTTGTCATACTCGCCCCGCGATGCGATCGGCCCGATCATCGTCGCAGGGTCCAGCGGATCGCCGAGCGTCGCCGACGACGCCATGGCGCTCAGCTTCTCGACGACCTCGTCATAGCAGGCGTGTTCAACCAGCAGGCGCAATCCGGCGACGCAGACTTCGCCCTTGTTCCAGAAGATGCCCCGGAAGGCTGCCTGCATCGCGGCATCGATATCGGCATCGGCGAAAACGATATTGGGACTCTTGCCGCCGAGCTCCATGGTCAGGTGTTTCATCGTCCCGACACCGTTACGCATGATGCCCTGGCCGACGGTGGTCGACCCGGTAAAGGCGATCTTGTCGACGCGGGCATCGTTGACCAGCGCGTCGCCGATGGTGCCGCCCGGGCCGGTTACGAGATTGTAAACGCCTGGCGGCACGCCCGCGTCGAGGATCACTTGCGCCAAGGCGAGGGCCGTCAGGGGCGTGTCGGTCGCAGGCTTGTGAACGACCGTGTTACCCGCCGCGAGTGCCGGCGCGATTTTCGAACAGGACAGCGCGAGGGGAAAATTGAACGGGGTGATCGCAGCGACCACGCCGAGCGGCTCGCGCCGCGTCAGGATCCTGATATTTGGTTCGTAGCTGGTGCGGTAGGCGCCGTCCATCGCGCTCATGGCGAGCCCGCCATGAAAGCGGAACAGTCCTGAGCAGTGCGGCATGATGATATCGCGGAAATCGCGATAGGGCATACCCATATCCATCGCCTCGCGCACCGCGAAATCCTCGGCCCGCTCGTCCATTAGATCGGCGATGCGAAACAGGATTTTAGCGCGCTCCTCATGATGCATCCGCGCCCAGGGTCCTTGCTCGAAAGCCCGCTGCGCGGCCGCGACGGCATCGCTCGTGTCGGTGACGTCCGCCTTCGCAATATCGGTGATCGCCGCGTCCGTGGTCGGATCAAAAGTCGTCGAAGTCTCGCCGCTGACGGCATCGCGCCATTGGCCATCGATCAGCAGACGTCCTACTGGAATCGCCTTGCGCCGCGCGGGTAGATAATCAGTCATGAACCGGTTCCGTCCTGTCGAATGAGATTGAAGGAAATTGTCGGCCCCATCCCGCGCCGATAGGCGAGCTGGACCAATAGCAGCATCATCGGCTCGATCAGGCGCGAGGCCGTGAGATCGCCGACATCGACCGGCATTGTCGGCAGATCGGCGAGAAGCCGGCAAACCGCCGCCTTGGCATCTGCGTCATTGCCGGCGACATAGCTCGTCACCGGATCGCCGTTGAGACGCGGATCATCCCTGTCAAGCAATTCGGCAAAGGTCGGAATGCACTTGACGACAAGGGCGCCCCGCGCGCGCCTCTGAACCTCCTCGCCTACAGACGTAGTAGTGCCTAGCAGCATCGTGGAAAGGTCAGGCGCGACTGCATTGGTATTGTCCCAGACGATCTTGCCCGACAAATCGCCAAGCGCGTCCATCGCCAGCTCGAGAGCCGGCCATGGCGTCGCCAGGGCAATTACGTCGGCCCATCTCGCTACTTCGTCAGGGGCACCGAAGCCAACACGGAGGGTTGCCGCAATTGCGCGCAACTTGCCTTCGTCACGACTGAAGCTGAGGCGAATTTCGTGCCCGGCGAGGCCAAGACATTTCGCCAAGGCCTTCCCGAGCGAGCCTGGTCCGATGATCGCAACTTTCACAACTGCCTCCGGACACGCGATCGGGCTTGCCTAGCATCATTGCGGTCGCGCTTATTTCACGAATTGCCCTTGCACGATCGGGCGCACTCGTCACCTGGGTCGGCGCCAATTGGCATCCGGATCCGCCGCGCGCTCACGCCCTTCCCGAACGTGTCCCTATTGGGCATGTATGTGTGGGCGACCATAGAGCAGGGTGCGATCAGCGGAGGTCCCCAGGGCACAAGCCTGCTCATATTGGTTGACGCTAGATTTTCCTTGCCTAATCCGTCGGCGTTGCGATGACTTTTGTGGCATCAGCATAACGCGATTGCCTGCAAATCCGGGGAAAGGCCGCCTCAGGACGGCTTTCCGGACTGGCACGCCCCTTGCTTCGTTATTCACGTGCAGAGCGTCTAGGGTTCCGGCCGTGTCGATCACGGTGCTGGTCCAAGAGACGCGACCGCTTGAGATGCATTGAGGCATCTGGCGGAACACGGCGGGCCAAAATCCCGGGAGAACCCTGCACGGGTTTGCTGGCGCGAACCTCTCCCGGATGCGCGCTCCGTGAACCCCCCAAACAGACGTTCGGACGCAATCCGGATCGCAAACAGGGGTATGTAATGCTTCGCAAACTGGCCACAATCATCCTAGCCGCATCACTCAGCCTCCCCTTCATCTCAGCCGCGCAAGCGGCGCCCAAGAAAGACTTCAAGATTTGCTGGTCGATCTATGTCGGCTGGATGCCGTGGGGCTATCTTTCCGACAGCGGCATCATGAAGAAGTGGGCCGACAAATACGGCATCAATGTCGAGATCACCCGCATCAACGACTATGTCGAGAGCATCAACCAGTACACGGCCGGCGGCTTTGACGGCTGTTCGATGACCAACATGGATGCGCTTTCGATCCCGGCCGGCGGCGGTGTCGACACGACGGCCTTGATCGTCGGCGATTTCTCCAACGGCAACGACGCGGTCATCCTCAAGAACAAGACCGCGCTCAAGGATATTGCCGGCCAGAAGGTCAATCTCGTCGAGCTCTCCGTCTCACATTACCTACTTGCGCGCGCGCTGGAGACGGTGGGGTTGGCCGAAAAGGACATTACGGTGGTGAACACCTCCGATGCCGACATGGTCGCTGCCTACGGCACCAGTGACGTCACCTCCGTCGTCACCTGGAATCCGCTGGTCTCGGAAATCGCTGCCATGCCGGGCGCCCACAAGGTATTCGATTCGACTGAGATCCCCGGCGAGATCATCGACATGATGGTCGTCAACACCGCGACGCTGAAGGACAATCCGGCCTTGGGCAAGGCGCTTGTCGGTGCATGGTATGAAGCCATGGCGCTGATGACGTCGGGCACGCCCGAAGGCAAGGCGGCCAAGGAAGAGATGGCCAAGGCGTCGGGGACGGATCTTGCCGGTTTCGACGCTCAGCTTGCATCAACGGCGATGTTCTTCGAGCCGGCCAAGGCGGTCGCATTCACCAACGGCGCCGAACTGCCGAAGACCATGGATCTGGTGCGCAACTTCCTGTTCAGCCACGGCATTCTTGGTACCAACGCGCCGAGCGTCGACGTGATCGGCATGAGCTTCTCCGACGGCTCGACGCTGGGCGATGTCAACAACGTCAAGCTGCGCTTCGATCCGGCCTTTATGGCAGAGGCGGCGGGCGGAACGCTCTGACGCGGGAGCGCGACATGCTAGCCAGAGGAACCGGCATCATGCAGGCCGCAGCAGGCCCCGAAGTCGCGCGCCTGCAACTTAGCAGGCCGAAAGGGCGGCTTCGCATCATCAACGCGACGGTCTCCCGCGGCGGAGCGTTGCTGCTTGGGACGCTTCCGTTTGCCGCCGTGGCGATTGCCTATCTCTTCGCTTCGTCGCAAAGGCTGGCGGTCAATCCCAGCGACAAGCTGCTGCCCTCCCCTGCACAGATGTGGTCGGCCTTTTCAGACCTGGCGACAGTGCCGGACAAGCGCTCCGGCGACCTGATCCTGTGGGCCGACACCTATGCCAGCCTGATCAGACTGTTCGCCGGAGTCGGCATGGCCACGCTGGTGGCGCTCAGCCTTGGCGTCGCCATAGGTTTCATCCCGCGCGTCAGGGCCTTTCTACTGCCCTTGGTCACAGTTGTCTGCGTCATCCCGCCACTGGCGCTGCTGCCGATCCTGTTCATTGCGCTCGGCCTCGGCGAAACGGCCAAGATCACCTTGATCGCTCTCGGCGTCACACCGGTCATGGTGCGCGACATCGCCAACCGGGTGATGGAATTGCCGCCGGAGCTCGTCGCCAAGGCACAGACGCTCGGCGGCAACAGCTGGACCATGGTGCTCAGGCTGGTGCTGCCACAGGTCATGCCGCGCCTCATCACTTGCGTACGGCTGGCGCTTGGGCCGGCCTGGCTGTTCCTGATCGCGGCAGAAGCCATCGCCTCCACCGAGGGGCTCGGCTACCGCATCTTCCTCGTTCGTCGCTACCTATCGATGGACGTCATCCTGCCTTACGTCGCCTGGATCACGCTGCTTGCGGTAATGACCGACTGGCTGCTCGTGCGGCTCTCTCACATCATCTCGCCTTGGGCGCATCCGGTGCGGACCAGATGAGCCGGATCCTCGTCCATAGGCTGGAGAAGAGCTACGGCGACGCCCGCGTGCTGGAACGGGTCAACGTCTCCGCCGAAGCGGGTGAATTCCTGTCGCTGGTTGGCGCCAGCGGTTGTGGAAAATCGACGTTCCTGCGCATCCTGCTTGGCCAGGAACAGCAAAGTGGCGGCGTGGTCATCGTCGGCGACCAGCCGATCGTGCCGGAACCGACGCCGCAGCGCGGCATCGTCTTCCAGCGCTATTCCGTGTTTCCGCATCTGACCGCGCTCCAGAACTTGCTGCTGGTCGAGGACTTCCGTTCGGGCGGACCGTTCGGCCGCGTCTTCGGCGCCAGGCGCAAAAGCGCCAGGCAAGAAGCCGAAACCATGCTGGAACGGGTCGGGCTTGGCCATGCGCGCGACCTCTATCCGGCCACGCTTTCTGGCGGCATGCAGCAGCGGCTGGCGATCGCGCAGACCTTGCTCGGCCGGCCGCAGATCCTGCTTCTCGACGAGCCGTTCGGCGCACTCGATCCCGGTATTCGCATCGAGATGCATGAGCTGCTCACCGAGCTCTGGACCGAGCACGGCATGACCGTGGTCATGGTCACCCACGATATCGGCGAGGCATTCAAGCTCGGCACCCGCGTGCTGGTCTTCGACAAGGTGCGCCACGACCCCCAGTTCCCGTCCGCCTATGGCGCGACGATCACCTACGATCTGAAGCTCGACCGCAAGCACCGGGCTTCCGCACGAGACGTGGCCGAAGTGGCCGCGATGGTCGGGACGACCCGACTGGATAGCGCAATCGCGACGACGGCGTCGTGAAGGAGGTTTCATGCACAGAGATAGTCCAGAACGCCGGCATCGTCGCGCCGGGCTCACCGACCACCAGCCACGCCAACGCTTCCACCATCCGAACTTCGAGATCCGCGACATGCAGGGCTGGAAGTCGATCGAGGCGGAAGGAAAGCTGCCCGAGGATGGCTGGCGCAAGGAACAGAAATGGGCACTCGACATGGGCCTGCCCGGATCGGATTCGATCATCGACAAGTCGATCCCGACATTCGCGCGAGGCGAGTTGCCGCATTTCGCCGGCATCAACACCTTCCTCAAGGCGCCCTATGTCGAAAACGTCCGCGATGTCGGCAGATATGACGCTGCCGTCATGGGCATTCCTTTCGACAGCGGCACCACTTACCGGCCCGGAACCCGCTTCGGGCCGCAAGGCATGCGCCGCATCTCGGCGCTCTACACGCCTTACAATTATGAGCTCGGTGTCGACCTGCGCGAGCAGATGACGCTTTGCGACGCCGGCGACGTCTTCACCATCCCCGCCAATCTCGAAAAGAGCTTCGACCAGATCACCAAGGGCGTCAGCCATGTCGCCTCTTCCGGGGCGCTGCCGATCATGCTCGGCGGCGACCATTCGATAGGATTTCCGTGCGTGCGCGGCATCGCCGACGTGACCTCCAAGCGAATCGGCATCATCCATTTCGACCGCCACATCGACATCCAGGAAAAGGATCTCGACGAACGTATGCACACGACGCCCTGGTATTGGGCGACCAACCTGCCGAACGTCTCGGCCAGCAATCTGGTGCAGCTCGGTATCGGCGGCTGGCAGGTGCCGCGCTACGGCGTCGCCGAGGCGCGGAAGCGCGGCACCAACGTGCTGACGATTTCCGATATCGAACAGATGGGGCTGGAGAAGGCGGCGGAGATCGCGCTCGAACTCGCATGGAAGGGCACCGACGCCGTATACATCTCCTTCGATGTCGACAGCATCGATTGCGGTTTCGTGCCTGGTACTGGCTGGCCGGAGCCCGGTGGCTTCCTGCCGCGCGAGGCACTGAAGCTGCTCGGGCTAGTGTCGGCGCCCGGCATCTGCGGACTGGAAGTGGTCGAGGTGTCGCCGCCCTACGACACGTCAGACATCACGGCGCTGTTTGGCGTGCGGGTTGTCGTCGAGGCGCTCGGCTCGATGGTCGCGCACGGCAATCTCGGCAAGCACAAATCCATCATCGACAAGCCGACGAGCTTTTGACCATGCCCGATGATCATCACCACCACAGCCATGACCATGGCGACGGTCACCATCACGGGCCGAACGGTCATCATCACCATCCCCACCCCGTCGGCCACAACGGGCCGGCCGGCAAGCCGTTGCAATGGCAGACACCGCATCTACCGCACGACCATGCGCCCGAACCCGCCGACGCGCCGGCGACGGATCTCGATCTCGTCGAGATCGCGTTTCTCGAAGGGTTTTCGCGGGCGCCCGACCCCTCCAGTTTCCTGCGCCTCGCCGGAATTCCCTTCGTCGGCGAAACCGCCGACGGCATGCGGCTGCATCTCCTGCGCGTCGAGACGCAGGACATGGTCGATGTCGGCGCCGTCATGCCGATGATCGGCGGCGCTGGCGTCACCTATCACCCGCTGCCCGCGAAACTGACGTCGCGCCGGCGCCGCCTGGCCTTCGTCTACCATGACGGCAAGGCACAAACGCCCCTTGACTTCGGCGAGGCGCGACTTCTGGCCGACAGGTCCGGCGCCGCACAATTCACCATGCCAGGGGCCGGACAATGAGCACCGGCCTTGAACCGATCGCACCCCTATCAAACAGGTCCAGAACCATGAACAGAACGCTTTCATTCTTCGGCAGACTCGCCCTGGCAGCCGCCACAACCCTCATCCCCTCATTGGCCTTCGCCCATAGCGGCGGATTTCATGCCCACGGGTTTGTAGACGGCCTTCAGCACCCGCTGACCGGTATGGACCACCTGCTTGCCATGATGGCTGTCGGCATCATTGCCGCTCGCGCCGGCGGCAAGGGGATCATCATCGTGCCGTCGTGCTTTGTCTCGGCGATGCTCGCTGGCGCCCTGCTCGGTATCGCCGGCATCGGCCTGCCCTCACTGGAAACCGGCATAACGCTATCGCTGGTGGTCTTCGGCGCCATGATGGCGCTTGCCAAGCCGCTTCCGCTCGCTGTGGCCGCCTCGCTGACTGCTCTCTTCGCCCTCTTCCACGGCAATGCCCATGGCCTCGAAATTCCCGAGACGGCCAGCGGCATCGCTTATGCGGTCGGCTTCGTGGTCGCTACTTCGGCTCTTCACGCGACCGGCGCGTTAGCCGCCCTAACACTTCGGCGCTGGCCGCGAGCCATCCGCACGGCAGGGGTCGGCACGTCGTTGGTCGGCGTGGCGCTGGCGGCACAGATCATCTGAACCGCAGCCCATTCATCTGCGATGAACAGGAGGCGAAGGCGTGATCAACCGGCTAACCGTTTGGCAGCGCATCCGAAACGTGCTGTACCAGATCCTGAAGACCCGGTCTGAGCGACTCTGATCTCATCCGGAGATTGAGGCTAGCAGCTTGCCGTACGCCGCGCGCGCGTACGGAGCGGTCCGCCGTGGGTCGCGATTAACTTCCTAGCTGCAGCCGGACGGGCTTGCCTGACGTCGCCGGCCTGTTCCCAGCTACGCCAAATGATCGCCGTCGTGAACTCCGCGCCGGCGAGCGTGACTTGGACGGCACCGCTGCTGGCGGCCTCCCGGGCGAGGTCATGAAGAACTGGCGTGTCAAAGCGCCGAACACATTCGATCGCGAATTCGGCTTCTCACGCATGGGCTACGAGATCGCCGCAGGGTGGGGTGCGGCGATGGCCGATGTAGCATCCAGACAGTAGTTCGAGGTTGATTGCGACGGGGCTATGCGCGGATTTCCATTCCAAACACCCTGCCGGCGTCGTTCAAGCACTTGATAAACGATCCTGACACTCCACCGGCGGTTGGCAACACATCTGCGGCCTCCGGAGGCCCACCATAAGTCAATAAAATCAAACGCTATGGACGGCGGTTCGCCAGTTATTACTTGGCTACCCGAACCAAAACACACCCCTAAGTCATTGATAAATAATAACAATGGTGGGCCCGGAGGATGCATCAAAAGCTTGATTTCATTGACTTTTTCGTGGGCCAAAATCAGAAATCTTCCCGTATCGTTCCGTATGGTTCCGTCGCCGATGTCGGCCAAAACACCGAACGTTCTGCTTATTTGGCCGTCCAAGGCATCCGGCACCTGCTCGAACCCGATATCCGTCAGGCCGAAGCCGCCCGGACCGGTTGGCTCTTCGGCTGGCGCGGTGAAAGCAGGGCAACGAATTGATCCACGGCCTGCCCGGCCCGCGCCAGAACCAGCGAATCTACGAGCTTGCCGTCGGCAAAGTCGCTGTCACTGCCATAGACGGCGCTCGGCACCGTCAGGGCGGAGTAAAAGCCAAACAGCGGGCGAAGCTGATGTTCGACTACCAGCGCGTGGCGCTGGCCACCACCCGTCGCGCCGATCAGGACCGGCCGGTCGACGAGCGCCAGTGGATCGATGAGGTCGAACAGATGCTTGAACAGGCCAGCATAGGAGCCGTTGTAGACCGGCGTCGTGACGATCAGCGCGTCGGCCTGTTCGACCGCGTTTACCACATTCAGCGCCTCCGGCGTCAATTCCTTTCGAGTAAACGCAGCACCCAGACCACGGCCGGCATCGACAAGATCGAGGAAATTTACTGTGACAGACAATCTTTCGCGCAGCGCCTCGCCGAGATGATGCGCCAGCGTCCGCGACTTCGACGGCCTGTGGGTGTTGCCCGAAAGCACGACGATGTTCTGGCGCAGCCGTTCGACGTGGAAATTCATGGGCTCTCTCATCTGTCCAAAGCAATTGGAAACGGGGGCGGGGCGCCGGCCCCGCCATTTCGTCGGCGACCGTCAGGCGGCGCGCAGAGGCCGTGTCAGCGGGATCGGCGCGGCCGGCTCCGAACGCGGCACGCGGCCTTCGACCGGATGGCTCGGATCATTGAACCCATGCGTTGAGGCATGGCCGGCGGTGACGAGGCGGTCGACAAAGGCCTCGTCCTCGGCGCTCAGCCTGAAGTCCAGCGCCTTCGCATAGCTGTCCCACTGTTCCTCGGTGCGCGGGCCGGCGATCGCCGCCGTGATCAGCCGGTTGTTCAACACCCAGGCCAGCGCGAAATCGGCGGCCGAGACGCCGCGTGACTTTGCGTGCGCCGCGATCTGCCTGGCGATCTCAATCGATTCCGGGCGCCACTCGGTCTCGGCGATGCGCTTGTCGCCACGGCCGGCCCGCGTGTCGGCGGCAGGCGCCTGGTTCGGCTCGTATTTGCCGGTCAGCACGCCGCGCGCCAGCGGGCTGTAGGAGACGACGCCAAGACCGTAATAGGCGGCCGCCGGCAGCTGTTCGGCCTCGGCGGTGCGGTTGACGATGTTGTAGAGCGGCTGGCTGGCCACCGGCCGGTCGATGCCGAGTTCATCGGCCAGATGCGCGACTTCGGCGATGCGCCAGCCACGAAAGTTGGAGACGCCGAAATAGCGCAGCTTGCCCTGGCGGATCAGGTCGGCGATCACCCGCACCGGCTCTTCCAGCGGCGCATCGAAGACGGCGCGGTGGAAGTAGAACAGGTCGATATAGTCTGTTCCCAGGCGCCGCAGGCTGTTCTCGACCGTCTGGATCACCCATTTGCGCGAATGGCCGCCGAGATTAGCCCCCTTGTCATGCGAGTTGACGAACTTAGTCGCCACGACCCAATGATCGCGCGTCGCCTTGATGCCGCGACCGACGACTTCCTCGGACTTGCCGTTGTGGTAGACGTCGGCGGTGTCAATGAAGTTGATGCCTTGCTCGCGCGCCTTGTCGATGATGCGATGCGCGACCGTCTCCTCGGTCGGCCCGCCGAACATCATCGTGCCCAGGCTGAGCGGCGAAACCTTCAGGGCGCTGCGGCCAAGATAGCGGTAATCGGACATTTTTCTGCTCCGTTGAACTTTCAATTGAGGGTTGGTTCGGCGTAGTGGCAGGCGACGTGGTGTCCGGGCGAGATCGCCCGGAATGCCGGCTCCTGCGAACGGCATAGATCCGTCGCCAGCGGGCAGCGCGTGTGAAAGCGGCAACCGTTCGGGATGTTCTGCGGGCTCGGCAGATCGCCATGGATCGGCGCGGCCTGGCGGCGCCGCGACGGGTCCGGCACGGCATCCATCAGCGCGCGCGTGTAGGGATGCTGGGGCGAGGTCCACAGCGTCGAATTGTCGGCGCTTTCGACGATGCGGCCGAGATACATGACCAGCACCCGGTCGGCGAAATAGCGGACGACTGATAGATCGTGCGAAATGAAGAGATAGGACAGGCCGAGCTGACGTTTCATGTCGACCAACAGGTTCAGAATCTGCGCCTGGATCGAAAGGTCGAGCGCCGATACCGGCTCGTCGCATACAACCAGTTCCGGATTGAGGATCAGCGCCCGGGCGATGCCGATGCGCTGGCGTTGCCCGCCGGAAAATTCATGCGGGTAGCGGCCAAGCGAATCCCTCGGCAGACCGACACGCTCGATGATGTCCTCGACGATGGTGCGCCGCTCGGCCGTGTTGCCGATGCCATGGACCTTCAGTGGTGCTGTCAGGATGTCGCCGATCGTGTGGCGCGGATTAAGCGATGCGAACGGATCCTGGAAGATCATCTGAATATTACGGCGCGCCGCCTTCAGCCGGCGCGCGTCGAGAACGGTGATGTCGGTGCCGTTGAACTCGATCCTGCCGCTAGTCGGGTCGACCAGCCGCATGATGGTCTTGCCTAGCGTCGATTTTCCGCAACCGCTTTCGCCGACGAGACCAACCGTCTCGCCGCGTCCGACTTCGAGGGATACGCCATCGACGGCACGCAGCGTGCCGCCCTGGGCGTGGAAATGGGTGGAAAGGTCAGAGACCGAGAGCAGCGCCATGCGCAACCTCCGGAATGAAGCTGTAGGGGCAGGCGACTAGACGATCCTCGCTCACCTCGACGAGGGCGGGCACGAAATGGGCGCAGCTGTCGCGCGCCACCGTGCAGCGCGGGCGGAACGGGCAGCCCTTCTCGACGGCGGCCGAGACGATGCTGCCGGGAATCTCGGTCAGCCTGGCGTCGCGGTAGTGGAGATTGGTCTTCAGCCTTGGCGAAGCGGCCAGCAGGCCGCGCGTATAGGGGTGAAGAGGTGTTCTGAACAGTGCGTCCGGCAGCGCCTGTTCAACCTTGCGGCCGGCATACATGACGACGACCTTGTCGGCCCATTGTGCGACGACACCAAGATCATGGGTGATGAGCACGACAGCCATCGACAGTTCGCGGCGTAGCGTATCGAGCAGGTCGAGCACCTGCGCCTGGATGGTCACGTCGAGCGCCGTCGTCGGTTCGTCGGCAATCAGCAGGCGCGGTCGGCAGGCAACGGCGATGGCAATCATGACGCGCTGGCGCATGCCGCCGGAAAGCTGGTGCGGATAGTCGTCGATGCGCCGCTGCGGATCGGGAATGCGAACCAGATTGAGAAGTTCGATGGCACGGTTCCGCGCTGCCTTGCCGCGTATGCCTTCGTGCAGCGTCAGCACCTCGGTGATCTGCCGGCCGATGGTCAGCACCGGATTGAGCGACGTCATCGGCTCCTGGAAGATCATGGCGATCTCGCGTCCGCGCAGGTTCCGCATAGCCTTCTGGTCGAGACCGAGCAGGTCCTTGCCGGCGAATTCGATCCGGCCATTGGGTATTTTCGCCGAGCGCGGGAGAAGCTGCATCAGGGCGAGCGCGGTCAGCGACTTGCCGGAGCCTGATTCACCAACGATCGCCAGCGTCTCGCCCTCACCGACCTCGAAGCTCAGCCGGCTGACCGGCTCAGTGTTCGGGAAGCGAACCGTCAGATTGTCGATCCTGAGCAAAGGAGCCGCCATCTCTATCGCTCCTGTGAGAAGCGCGGGTTGAGCGCGTCGTTGAGGCCGTCACCGATCAGGTTCAGCGCCAGCACGGTAAAGACGATCGCCAGTCCCGGAAGCGCTGTCAGATACCAAGCGGTGCGGATCAATTCCCTGCCCGCTCCGATCATCGAGCCCCAGCTGACGACGTTGGGATCGCCGAGGCCCATGAAGGACAGTGCCGATTCCATCAGGATCGCGGTCGCCACCATCACCGACGAGGTCACGATCAACGGCGGCAGCGCATTGGGCAGGATCTCGCGGAAGATAATGCGGGCATGGCCGCAGCCGAGGCTGCGGGCGGCCATGACGAAATCCTTCTCGCGGATGGCCCGGAATTCGGCGCGGGTCAACCGCGCCACCGTCGGCCAGGTGATGACGGCGATCGCCACTGTCACGACAGGCGCGGTCGGCTGCGCGATCGCCACCATGACGACCAGAAGCACGAAGCTCGGTATGGTCTGAAAGATCTCGATCAGGCGCACCAGCAGGTCGTCGATCCAGCCGCCAAAGTAGCCGGCGGCGGCGCCGACCAGGATGCCGAAGCTGAGGCCGAGCGCGGTCGCCACCAGGCCGACGAACAGCGAAATCCGCGCGCCATGCAGAATGCCGGAAAGCACATCGCGGCCCATGGAGTCCGTGCCCAGTGGGAAGGCTGGGTTCTGGCCCGGCCACAGGAAGGGCCGGGCCACCATCGATAGCGGATCGGCCGGATAGAGGACTGGTGCGAGCAGTGCGGCCAGCACGACCAACGACAGGAACACCACGCCGAACATGGCATTGGGATTGCGCAGGAAGACCTTCAGCGCACGCCCGCCAGCGGCTATCGGCACCGATGCTGCCGAAGCGGAGCGTGCGTCGGGCGCGTGGAGATTGCTCCAGCTCTTTGCCTCGGGCTCAGGCGGTGCCGCAGGCCCGCGAGCATCGGCATGGAGACGGCGGGAACGGGCATCGCCCGCGGCGAAATCGGTGGAAGCCATCAGCGTACTCCGATACGGGGATCGAGCCAGGCGTGCAGAAGATCGACGGTCGCGTTGGCGATGATGACCAGCAGCGACGACAACAGAAGGATGCCGAGCAGCACGGTGAAATCGCGGCCCATGACCGCTTCGAAGGCGAGACGCCCGAGGCCGGGCCAGGAATAGACGGTCTCGACAACCACGGCGCCGCCGAGCATGCCGCCAACATGCATGCCGGCCATGGTGGTAATGGGGATCAGCGCGTTGCGCAGGACATGGCGAATGGTGATGATGGCCGGCGGCAGGCCCTTGGCTGCGGCGGTGCGCACGTAGTCCTGCGACTGGACCTCCAGCATCGCCGCTCGTGTCAGCCGCGCATAGATCGCCACGTAGAACAGCGCCAGCGACAGTGCCGGCAGGATCATGTAGCGCGCCCTGTCCCAGAGCCCGGCAAGGCCGGTCAGGTTGCTGCCGATGGTTCCCGAGCCGCCGCTCGGCAGCCAGCCGAGCTTGACCGAAAACAGCACGATCAGCATCAAGCCGATCCAGAAACCCGGGATTGAATAGAACAGCAGCGAAATAACGGAGAGCACACGATCCGGCAGGCGCCCGGCAAACACCGCCATCACCGATCCAAGGGCGAGGCCGAGCACAATGGCGACGGCCAGAGCCACCGCCATCAGCACCAGCGTGCCGGGCAGCCGCTGGCCGATCAGGTCGGCGACCGGCATGCCGTAGCGCGGCGAAAAGCCGAGGCTGAAATGCGCCAGATTGTAGAGATAGTTGAACAGCTGGACGAGAAGCGGATTGTCGAGCCCGAAGCGCTGGCGAAGCGCCGCCATCGTTTCGACAGTGGCCGAGCCAGCCTCGCCGGCCATGACATCGGCGGCGTCGCCGGGCGCGAGCTGCAGCAGGAAGAAATTCAGGATGACGATGCCCAGAACGGTCGGCACCGCCTGGATGGCGGTGCGCCGGAAGGTTCTGCCAATGCGCGTCAGGGTCGACATCGTTTTCGCTATCCCGGCTGTGGCTGACGATGCGGGTTTGCTGTTTCCCGGAAAGTTCCGCGCTTTTTAGTTGACAAGATTTATAGACATTGTCAAACCTGATTTAAGAAATTTTATCCTGCAATTGGCTTCATTGCAGAATAGAATTTTATTTCATACTACAAACTTAGCTGTTTGAAGCATGAAATCTTAAGCGCGGGAGCAGGTCGGCCAAATCTTTTCGCAAACGGACCCGCTCTTGGAACAACGGATTTTTAACCTGGTGGCCGACGATCGGTCGATCGGGTCCGGCAGCAAAAAAGGACCAGGACGCGATGTCTCATTTCCTCAGTCCGAACCGCCGCAGGTTCCTCGGCATCTCGGCAGCCGCGCTCGGAGCGACCCTATTGCCTGCATCGCGCAGCGCCTACGCCGCCGAGCCGAAACAGGGTGGAACGGCGACGCTGGTGCTCTCGGCTGAGCCGCCTGTGCTGACGACCATCGCCCACACGGCATTCAATTCGGTCTACGTCTCGGCAAAGACCACCGAAGGCCTGCTGACCTATGATTTCGATCTCACGCCGCGCCCATCCCTGGCCAGACAATGGTCAGTCAGTGACGATGGGCTGCAATACACCTTCAAGCTGCGCGAAGGCGTGAAGTGGCATGATGGCCAGCCGTTCACCGCCGCCGACGTCGCCTATTCGATCACCACGATCAGAGAGGTTCATCCGCGCGGCCGCAACACCTTCCTCAACCTTGTAGACATCCAGACGCCGGATCCGCTGACCGTGACGCTGGTCCTGTCGAGGCCGGCGCCTTACCTGATCACGGCCTTGGCCGCGGCCGAAACGCCGATCGTGCCGAAGCACCTCTATGACGGCACAAAGGCAGCCGAAAATCCGGTCAACGTCGCTCCGGTCGGCACCGGCCCGTTCGTCTTCAAGGAATGGGTGCGCGGCAGCCACATCGTTTACGAACGCAATCCTGACTACTGGGACGCACCGCGCCCCTATCTCGACCGGTTGATCGTGCGCTTCATCGCGGACGCTTCGGCGCGCGCGCTGGCGCTGGAGACAGGCGAGATCGATCTGGCGCCGGCAACGCCGATTCCGTACAGCGATTTGCAGCGTTTTGAGACGCTGCCGCATATCGGCTTCGAGGAACAGGGCTACCAATATTCAAATGGCATCAGCCGGGTCGAGTTCAACCTGGAGAAATCCTATTTCCAGGATGTTCGCGTCCGCCGTGCCTTCGCCCATGTCATCGACCGCAACGTCATCCGCGAGACGATCAACTATGGCTATGGCGAAACCATTCCAGGCCCGATCAACCCCAATCTGAAGAAGTGGTTCATCGCCGACCTGAAGACCTATCCGGTCGACACGGCCGCCGCCGATAAACTGCTCGATGAAGCAGGCTTGCCGCGCGACGCCAACGGTACCCGGCTCAAGCTTGTCCACGACTATGTCCCGAGCGGCGAAACCTACAAGCGCGGCGCCGACTACATCAAGCAGGCATTGGCCGCGGTCGGGATCGAGGTCACCGTGCGCAGCCAGGATTTCGCCACCTACACCAAGCGCATCTACACCGACCGCGACTTCGACTTCACCTTCAACGGCATGAGCAATCTGTTCGACCCGACGGTAGGCGTACAGCGCCTCTACTGGTCTAAGAATTTCAAACCCGGCGTGCCGTTCTCCAACGGTTCGAAATACAGCAATGCCAAGGTCGACGAACTTCTTGAAGCGGCCGCCGTCGAGGTCGACCACGAAAAGCGCTTCGAGCAATGGGCCGCGATCCAGCAGATTGTGGTCGAGGACCTGCCCGATATCGGCATCGTCAGCCAACCGGAAATCACCCTCTACAACAGGCGCATAGCCGGTCACACGGTGGGCGCCGAGGGCAATGCCGGCTCCCTCGCAACCGCCCATATCGTCGCCTGAGCCCTGACCCGTGCGCGGTCCTTCGCGCGGGTTCCCTTCCTCCACCCGAGAAAGTTCGCCATGACGCTCGCCCACAAGCCTGGTTCCATCGTCGGCACGCCCTTCTTCAAGGCGCCGACCGACTATCCGGACAGCCCGCTGTCGAAAGCGCTTCAGCAGCCGGTGCTAATCGGGCTGTTCCTGCCGATCCAGGCAGGTGGCTGGACCAACTCGACGCTGCCGCGCTCGACCGACTGGCGCTTCGACTACAATCGCGATCTGACGTTGAAGGCCGAGGAGCTTGGCTTCGACCTCGTCTTCGCGCTCAGCCAGTGGCTGCCCAAGGGCGGTTATGGCGGTGTCTTCAACGGCCAGGCGCTGGACAGTTTCGTGTCCGTGGCGGCGATGGCCGCGATTACCAAGAAGATCATGCTGATTTCGACCATGCATGTTCTCTACGGTCCCTGGCATCCGCTGCATCTGGCGAAATTCGGCGCCACGCTCGACCACATCTCCGGCGGCCGCTGGGGCATCAACGTGGTCACCGGCCATCGCGCCGTCGAACATGAAATGTTCGGCTGGAACCGTATCGAGCACGACCGCCGCTATGAACTCGCCGCCGAGTTCGTCGAAGTGCTACAGCGACTGTGGCAGGACGACGAGAATTTCTCATTCTCCGGAGAATCGAGCTGGAAGCTCAATGGCGGCTTCGTCACACCGAAGCCGAATTACGGCCGGCCGATCCTGGTCAACGCCACTGGCTCCGATGCCGGCATTTCCTTTGCCGGCCGCTATTCCGACATCGTCTTCGTCACCAGCCCGGCCGGCTCCGACATCGCCAGCGCGCTGGAAGCGCTGCCGGCGCATACGAAGAAGGTGAAGGACGCAGCCCTCGGCGTCGGCCGCAAGGTGCGCACGCTGCTCAACCCGCTGGTCATCAGCAGGCCGACCGAGAAGGAAGCCTGGGCGGTCGCCGATGAGATCGTCGCCCATGCCGACAGCCGCACGCCGAAAGGCTTCCAGACTTTCAACAGCGATGCCCAGGCCTGGAAAGGACGCGAGGGCCGCGACGATCCCTACGCCAAGGTCGGCGGCAACATCTATCTCATCGGCACGCCCGAACAGATCGTCGACCAGTTCGTCAAGCTCAAGGACGCCGGCATTGACGGCCTGCAGCTGTCCTTTTTCGATTTCAAGCCTGACCTCGAATTCTTCGGCGAGAACATCCTGCCGCTGATGAAGCAGGCTGGCCTGCGCAACACCTGAGGAGCAATCATGACCGCGACTGCGATCTCCGAAATCTGGTACACACGCTGCCCGGTGCCGACGCCTGTCGGGCTCGCCGCACAGCTCGGGCTTCTCGACGAGACCTTTCGCAAGGAGGGGATCGAATTGAAGTCGATCATCGATTCGGCCAATCGCGACATCCGCCAGAGCCATTTCAACCACACGCTCGACTGGTCGTTCCGCCACGGCGGCAACGTGCCGCCGATCCGCGCGCGGTCCGAAGGGCGCAAGACGCGTCTCGTCGGCATCACTTGGACCGACGAATTCCAGGCAATCATCGCCCTGCCCGGTTGCGGCATCAGGACAACCCAGGACCTGAAAGGCCGCCGCTTCGGCATCGCCCGGCGCCCCGAGGGAATCGTCGACTTCATGCGAGCGACGGCGTTGAAGGGACTGGTCTCGGCGCTCTCGCTCGAGGGCCTTGGCTATGGCGACGTCGAGATCGTCGACATAGCGCTGGCCGACAGCGTGCTCGACAGCCAGGAAGGACCGTCGCTGTTCGGCCTCAAGCGCAAGCAGGCCTATGGTGAGGAAGCCGCAGCCCTGATCCGGGGCGAGGTCGACGCCATCTATGTCAAAGGCACGGCCGGCATCAATGTCGCCAATCTGATCGGCGCCATCCAGGTCGTGGAATTCGGCTTCCACCCCGACCCGAACATCCGCATCAATTCCGGTTCGCCGCGCGTGCTGACCGTCGATGAACTGCTGGCGGAACAACGCCCCGATCTGGTCGCGCGACTGATCGAGACCATCCTGCGCGCCAGTGCCTGGGCCGAGGCGCATCCGGAAGAGACGCAGCGCTTTGTTGCCCGCGAAGCCGGGGCCACCGAGGAACAGGTGCTGGCCGCCAATGGTCCGGATGTCCATAAGCATCTCGGCCTCGGACTGCAGCCTGAGCTCGTCGCAGCGGTTTCCCACTATAAGAGTTTCCTGCGCGACTGGGGCTTCCTCGCCGGCGATTTCGACGTCGAGCACTGGGTCGATCGCCGGCCGCTCGATCTGGTGAACATTCGCGCCGCCGCCTGAGAGAAAGCCAACGTCATGATGTCGACAATTGCCGAGTTTCCGCAACTCCTCGAGAAAGTGGCCGGCCTTGCCGACGACTTCGCGCTGACCGCCGCGCATCACGACGCGACCGGGGAATTCCCATTCGCCAATTTCGACCGGCTTCACCAGGCGGGGCTGCTTGGCCTGGTCACGGCGCGCGAACATGGCGGCTTCGGTGGCGGGCTGACGGAAGCACAGGCGGTGATCGCCGAGATTGGCCGTGGCGAGCCGTCGACGGCGCTGGTGCTAGCCATGCACTACAACAGCCAGTATGCGATGCGGAAATCCGGAAAATGGCCGCGCCATCTGGTTCAGCGGATTGTCGAGGCTGGCCGTCTTGGCCCTGCTTTGATCAACGCCGCGCAAGCCGAGCCGCGGATTGGCTCGCCCGCCCATGGCAAGCCGCCCGAAACCATTGCCCGGCGCGACGGCAACGTCTGGCGGATATCCGGCCACAAAAACTACGTCACCGGCATTCCTATTCTGAAATGGGTGAACTTGCTGGCGCTGACCGACGAGCCGCAGCCGCGTCTGGCTTCATTCCTGGTGCCGACCGACGCGCCCGGATTGCGCGTCGAAAAGACATGGAACGCCACCGGCATGCGGGCCACCGCCAGCGACGATGTCATTCTCGACAATGTCGCGATCCCTGCAGAAGACATCACCGAGGCGCAGCCGGCGTCCGAGCCGCTGAGGCGCGAGGAAGGCGCGACAGCGTTCTTCTTCTCGCTGATCGGCGCGGTCTATCACGGTGCCGCCCGTGCTGCCCGTGACCGGCTGGTCTCCTTTGTCAGCACGCACGCGCCGGCAAGTCTTGGTGCGCCGCTGTCGACCGTGCCGCACATCCAGTCAGGGCTGGGCGACATAGAGGTTCGGCTTGCGAGCAGCGCGCGGCTGCTGCGTTCGCTCGCCGAAGATGTCGACGCCGGCCGGCCTGTGGGCACCGACGGCATGACGGTCAGGCATGTCGTCATCGACAATGCCGTTGCCGTCACCTCGCTGGCGCTGGAGCTTGCCGGCAATCCAGGCCTTAACAGAGATTTCCAGCTTGAGCGCCACCACCGTGATGCGCTGACCGCCCGTTCCCACGCACCGCAGAACCACATGATCCGCACGATCGCCGCCAAGGCGACGCTCAGCCGCCATACCGCCCGACAGCTGGCCGAGACACCGGCTATTGCCGCTGGCAAGCCCAAGCTCGCCGCGGTCGGTTGAGCGCCATGACAACAGAACATGTCGAAGTCGCCATCATCGGCGGAGGCCCCGGCGGCCTGACACTGGCGCAAGGCCTGAAGAAGAACAGCATCAGTGTCGCGGTCTTCGAGAAGGACCGCGCCCGCACCGACTATGTCCAGGGTTTTCGTCTGCGCATCCGCCAGCGCGGCATCGATTCGCTGATCGCCAATTTACCGCCGGAACTCTACGACGCTTTTGTCGCCACGCTCGGCCAGGCGCCGGATCGCAACATCCTGCTGGACGAGAATTTCAAGATCCTGGGCGAGGATGCCTGGGGCGGCGGCAACGCGCCGGGCGAGGCCGACGACACGCATATCGAAAAATCGGTAAGCCGTATCACGCTGCGCCAGGTGCTGCTCTCTGGCCTCGACGGCATCATGCGCTATGGCAAGGTCTTTTCACGCTACGACGAGCAGCCGGATGGTTCGGTCGTCGCGCATTTCGAGGACGGTTCGGCAATCCATGCCGATGTGCTGGTCGGAGCCGACGGCGCCCGCTCGCGCGTGCGCCAGCAGCTGGTGCCGCATGCCAGGAGCTTCGATACAGGCGTCAGGCGCCTAGCCGGCAAGATGACGCTGCATGCGGCAGCCCTTCACCAGATCTCGCCGCTGCTACTCGACTACAATGCCGGCGTCAGGCCAACCGAAGGTCATGGGCTTATGGTCACCAGCCACAGGGTCAATGTCGACGCATTACGAAAGCATGGACTGATCAGGCTGGGCGACGCCACCCACAAGGATTTTTCCGGTTTCCATTTCAACAACACCACCAGCTATGTCTGGTGGAACACGGCTTACGAAAAGGACGAACTTGCCACGGACGACGCGCTGGCAAAGCTCTCCGGTTCAGAACTGATTGACCTGCTGATCTCGAAGATCGCCCACTGGCACCCGGAAATCCTCAACCTCATCCGCTACACCGACCCATCGACGGTGGCGCTGCTTCATGTCCACAGCTCCGAACCTGTCGATCCCTGGCCGACGAAACCGGTGACGCTGCTTGGCGATGCCATCCACGCCATGACCTATTTTCGCGCGCTTGGCGGCAACACCGCGATCTACGACGCCGGGCTGCTGGTGCCAGAGCTGGTGGCCGCCAAACGCGGCGACAAGCCGCTTCTCCAGGCGCTGTCGGAGTATGAGGCCAAGATGCTGGAGCACGGCGCCAAAGCCGTGCGGTCTTCGCTGACGGCGATGCAGAAGAACGTGCTGGCGGGCCGTCGCCGCCAATCGGAAGCCGCCGAATAGTGGCCCCCGAAAAAATCGCCTGACAGTGCTCCTGCCCTACGCCGCTTCCACCAGGCTGGCCGACTGGAAGTCATACAAGAGGATCGCGATCTCGAAGCCGCGCCGCTGCAGCCAATGCGCCGTCGTCGCCGCGCGGACACCGAGCAGATCGTCGATCAGCACGACGCGGGCGCCGCGCACGGCGATGGTGCGATAGGCGACAGCGAGCAACTGCCCGCCCTCAGACGCGATCGACCCCGGAATATGCGCTTCGGCGAACTCGTCGGGCGTGCGCACGTCAAGCAGGTAGGTCGTCCGCTTTTCGTCCTTCGCCCAGTTCGCGGCCGTGGCCGCATTGATGCGGGGAAAGCTGTCGCCTTCGGCAAGCTTTGCGATGTGCTCCCCGGCGAAACGCTTGGCATCCTCGCTTGCCGGACCATAGATTGCGGTCTTGCCGGTTTCGAGTGCAAGACCGGCCTCGCGCCATGCCTTGGTGCCGTCGTGCAGATAGGCGACCCGGTTGGGCACGCCGGCATCGATCAGTGTCTGCGCCCCGATGATGGCGCGCGGCAGGCCGGCGCAGGAGACGACAACCTGCGTCTCCGGTGACGGCACCAGGTCGGCGAAGCGCAGCACCAGCTCGGCGCCCGGCACGCTGATGGCGCCCGGCACATGGTCCTTTTCGAACTCCGCCACCGTGCGGCTGTCGAGCACCACCACCTCGGCGCCTGGGCCTGTGAGCACCGCGAGCTCTTCAACGCTGACGACCGGGGTCCCCTTCTCGTCGCGGATCGCCAGCGAAAAATCGACGCCCGGCGTATCGAAGGTCGGCAGGTCTTCAACGCCGCTTTGCGTCCATTCCGGAATTCCACCGTTCAGCGAAAACAGCTGGGTACGGCCATACCCCACCAGTCGTTCGACAAGTTGCTCGGCAACGCCGCTGCCGTCGTCCGCCAGCACGGTGCGCACCGATTTGCGCGGGATGAAGCGGTCGATCTCGGCCTCGACCTGAGCCGCGGGCAGGTTGGTGGCGAACAGCGGCGATGCGTATCCGACAGTCGCGCTGTCGCGAATGTCTAGCACCGCCAGTTCTTCGCCATCCGCCAGCCATTGGCGAAACATTTTCGAATCGATCGTCCTGTCGCTCATGATGCTTTCCTCTCTTGCTGTTCAGCGGCGCCACGGATCGGACGCGCAAGGCCGAGGTTCTCGCGCAACGTCCCGCCTTCGTAAGCAGTCCGGAACAGACGCCGCCGCTGCAGCTCCGGAATGACGAGGTCGACAAAATCGGTGAGGCCCGTCGGCAGGATCGGCGGCATGACGTTGAAGCCGTCCGCCGCGCCACCGGCGAACCACTCCTCCATCATGTCGGCCACATCCTTTGGCGTGCCGACGATCTGGAAATGGCCGCGCGCGCCGGCAACGGCGAGATACAATTGCCGGATGGTCAGGTTCCGGTTCGCAGCTAATTCGGAAACGACTTTCAGGCGGCTCTTCACAGAATCGGAACTGCCGAGTTCGGGCAACGGCCCATCGAGTGGGTGGCTGGAAAGATCGATGCCGCCGAGCAGTCCGGAAACCAGGGCGACGCCGACCACCGGATCGACCAGCCGCTGGATCGCGTCGAACTTGTCCTCGGCTTCCGCGCGCGTCGGCGCGACGACCGGGAAGACGCCGGGCATGATCTTCAAAGAATCGGCAGAGCGACCAAAGGAGCCCAACCGGCCTTTCAGCTCGCTGTAAAAACCTCGGGCCGATTCGATGGTCGGATGGGCGGTGAAAACCACCTCCGCCGTCCGCGCCGCCAGCTGCTGGCCGGCATCGGAAGAGCCGGCCTGAACGATGACGGGATGGCCCTGCGGCGGGCGGGCGACGTTGAGCGGCCCTTTGACGCGGAAATGCCGGCCGGCATGGTTCGGGGCGTGGATGCCATGCCTGTCGATGGCGATCCCCGAAACCTTGTCGGCGACGAAGGCATCGTCGTCCCAGCTGTCCCACAGCTTCTTCGCGACGGCGACGAATTCCTCGGCGCGGTCGTAGCGGTCGGCATGAACGGGATGCTGGTCGCGGCTGAAATTCGCCGCCGCCGGCGCATCGGCCGAAGTGACGACGTTCCAGCCCGTTCTGCCGCCGCTCAGATGGTCGATCGAGGCGAACAGCCGCGCCAGATGGAACGGCTCCCAATAGGTGGTCGAGGCGGTGGCGACGAGCCCAATCCTCTGCGTCACGGTCGAGAGCGCCGACAAAAGCGTCAGCGGCTCGAAATGCACGACATGGCCGGTGCGCTCGAAGGTCTCGATCGGCTGCTCGCCATTGCGCGCGCTGAGGCTGTCGGCCAGGAACACCATGTCGAACAGGCCACGCTCGGCAGTGCGCGCGGCGTCCGCATAGTGCTGAAAGCTCAGGCCCGGATTGGCAGGCACATCGGGATGGCGCCAGGCAGCGACATGATGGCCCGGTCCGCGAACAAAGGCTCCAAGCCCTATCTTTCGATTTTCAGTCATCAGCGGTTCTCGGGCTGGTCGCAAAGGGCGTTCCTATCTATCGCTTGCCAAACCCGCTGAGTGAAAGAATGCCTTTCGCCAGCTGGCAATTATTGTTTTTTGACATCGGGTTACGGGAAAGCACGATGATCGTTGCCGGGGCGATGGGCTAGAGCCACGACCACCGGCGTCGCAAAGGTTCTTGATGCTTCATACCCCTTCCTCCCCGCTACGCTCGATCCCTCGTTCAATCATCATCGTTGGCGGCGGCTTTGCCGGCGCGGTTACCGCGATCAAGCTGCTCGACCGTTCAACTGAGCCGCTGGCAATCACCATCATCGAGCGCCGGGCCGAGCTCGGTCGCGGCGTTGCCTATAGCACCGTCGATCCACAACACCTCGTCAACGGCGCGGCGCGCATCTTCTCGCTGCATCCGGACGATCCCGATCACCTCGTTCGCTGGCTTATGGCGAATGGGCCGGAGCACGGCTGGACACCGCCCGAGGATGTCCCGGACTCAAGCCCGCCGCGCTGGCTGTTCGGCAGCTATGTCCAGTCGGAACTGACGAGAGCGATCAAAGACGCGGACGGGCGTTCCTGGCTGCGCCATATCAACGCATCGGCTATCGACATGCAGACGGGTCCGTCCGGTGTCTGCGTCGGCACCAGCGATGGCCAGCAACTGCTGGCCGATGAGGCCGTGCTCGCAACCGGGGTGTTCCAGAGCGAGCCGTCCACCACGGAAGCAGCCATCGTCAGCGATCCCCGTTATGTCGCCAATCCCTGGGATTCGGCGGCGCTCGATCGGCTCGCCGGCAGCAAGGAACTGCTGCTGATCGGCTCCAGCCTCAGCATGGTCGACGTCGTCGCCAGCATGGAAGCGCGCGGCTTCAAAGGTAGCTATCGCGTCGTGTCGCGGCGCGGACAGATCGTCGAGCCGAGGCGCAACGCGGAAGCGTGGCGCGATTTCCTCGCGGGGCGGCCGCTGCCGAAAACCACCAGGGCGCTTCTCGCACTGGTCAAGGCCGAACGCCGGGCAATCGAAACCACCGGCCTGGACTGGCAAGGGCTGCCACTGACGATCCGGCCGTGGATCCTGGCCTTGTGGCGAGGCGCCACCGACAGGGAGCGCTTGAAGTTCGCACGCCATCTGCGCGCCTTCTGGGATGTCACCGCGCACCGGGCGGCGCCACCGAGCTTTGAGCGCGTGGCACTGGCGCGAAGCCAAGGCCGTTGGACGGGTGGGGCGGGACGGGTGCTGGCACTCCATCCGCAGGCAAATGGCATCGTCGCTGAAATCCGCTGGCGCGACACCGGCGCGGTCGAACGGCTGCGCTTCGACGGTGTCGTCAACTGCCGCGGCCATCAGGAGCATGACTGGCGGCGGATCGCCGATCCATTCGTCCGCAGCCTGCTTGAGAACGGCATCGTCAGGCCGAATGCGACCGGCTTCGGCATCGACGCGACGCATGGCGGCCAAGTGATTGCCGGTAACGGCAAGACCCATGGCAATCTGTTCGCCATCGGCCATCCGCTGCGCGGCGTCGCCTGGGAATCGAGCTCAATCGGCGAACAACTGGCGCAGGCCATAGCCCTTGCCGGCCTTCTGGTCGGCGCCAGCCCAAGGCTGCGTGCTTTGGCCTGAAGTTGCCGGCTTTGCGAAATGGAAGAAACGAAAAGGGCCGCAGCTCGACGCGGCCCTTCTCTCATGATTGCCCGGCAGATTTAGGCGTTCGGGTCGAGATAGGCGTCGGCGAAATTCGCTGACAGGCCTTCGGCGCCAGGCGCGTAGTTCTTGACGGTTTTGCGGGCGATAATGATGGTCGGTGGCGCGATCAGATTGATGATCGGCAACTCGTCGGCGATGATCTCCTGGAACTTGAAGAAGAGCTGCTTGCGCTTGGCCTCGTCGAGCTCGACCGATGCGGCTTCCAACAACCGGTCAACCTCCGGGTTCTCATAGTGCGCGCCGTTGGAGAACGGCAGCCCTTTCTTGATGTTCTTCGACCAGTAGAGCCGCTGCGCGCCGGCGCTCGGATCGAAGATGTTGCCGCAGGATTCCGTCGACAGGTCCCATGTGCGGTCGGTGTAGATGGTCTTGACATAGGTGCCGAAGTCGAATTTTTCGATCTCGGCATCGATGCCGATCTTGGCTAATGCCTGCTTGAGGAAGTCGGCATAGCCCCACGGGTTGTAGGGATTGTTGGTGAGCCTGAGCTTGAAGCGTACGCCGTCAGCCCCACGCTTGAAACCGGCCTCGTCGAGCAGTTTTTCCGAGAGCGCCGTATCGAACGTCGCGGCCTTCACATCGGGATCGAAATACTTCTTGTTGACGACGCTGATCGGCGTCGGCGAGACTTGGCCATAACCGTAAAACACGATTGCATTGATCGCGTCGAGGTCGATCGCGTGCGCGATTGCCTGACGGACCTTCTTCTGCTTCAGGATCGGGTTTTCGAGGTTGATGATCAGTTGGTGCAGCGGGCCGCTATAGGCGAAGACCGTGCTGTCGACGACGAATTGCGGCAGCGCCTTGAAACGCTCCAGATCGGCGAAGGCCACCGGGTTCGGTCCGATGTCGACCTCGCCCGTTTCGAGCGCCGCGGCGCGCGCGCCCGGATCGGTGATGAAGCGGAAAATGATCCGGTCGAGATAGGGTTTAGGCGCATCCCAATAGGTCGGATTCTTTTCGACGAGGATGTGGCTGCCCTTTACCCATTCCTTCAGCACAAACGGCCCGCTGCCGATGATCTGCTCGAAGGACGGATCGTCGGCCGGCTTCAGCTTCTCGTAAATATGTTTGGGCACGATAGGCGATTCCGTCGCGGCCAGCCCCGAAATCAGCGCGGCGGACGGCTTCGACAACTTGATCTTCACGATATGCGGGTCCGACGTGTCAATATCGGTGACGTTCTGGAAGGTGATGCGCCCGCGCGGATGCGCTTCGCGCAGCCGGGAGATCGAAAAGGCCACGTCCTCGGAGGTCAAATCATGGCCATCGCTGAACTTCACCCCCTGGCGCAGCTTGAAGACGTATTCGAGCCCGTCGTCGCTGATCGACCATTCGGTGGCCAGTTGCGGTCGCGGATTGAGATCGTAGTCGTAGGCGAGCAGGCCGTCGAAAATCTTCGGACCGATGGTGGCCGGTCCGCCGGCGCTGGTGTTGATGGAAACGATCTGGTTCGGCTCGGGATAGTAGACGAAATTGAGCGTGCCGCCGGCCACGGGCTTTGCGTCTTCGGCGAATACTCCAGCGGGGAGCGCGGTACTCGCGCCGGCCAGCAGCAGGAACTGATTGAACAGGCGTCGGTTGATGGTCATGGTCGGTACTCCGCGTTTGCGCGATTTATCTTTCATGGAGAAAAGTCGGGATCGTCGTTTTCACGCGCCGGTCCCAACCAGAGGGCTTGCAGAACGCTTAGGCGTTTGGCGCGAGCCATATCTGCGCGAAGCTGTTGTTGATCCCCTGAGCGCCGGGCGCAAAATCCCGGACCTTCTTGTTGGCGACGATCTGGGCGCCGGCGGCGACCAGATCGACCGACACCACGTCGTCATGGATGATGTGCTGGAATTTGTACCAGAGCTCGCGCCGCTTGGTCTCGTCGGGCTCGATTGCCGCGGCTTCGAGGATCTGGTCGACCTCGGCGTTTGCATAGTGGCTAGCGTTGGAGAAGACGAGGCCGATCTTGAAGTTCTTCGACCAGTAGGCGCGCTGGACGCCGAGCGTCGGATCGAAGGTGTTCGACAGCGACTCGACGACCAGGTCCCAGGCGCGGTCGGTGTAGACGGTCTTCAGGAACGTCGACAGGTCAAGCTTCAGGATCTCGGCATCGATGCCGACCGTCGCCAACGACTGCTTGATGAAATCGGCATAGGACGCCGGCAGGAACGCGTTGTAGGCAAGCCGGAGCTTGAAGCGCGTCCCATCGGCGCCACGCGGATAGCCGGCGTCGTCGAGCAGCTTCTCCGCCAGTTTGGGGTCGGGCTCGCGCGCCTTGATGCTGGGGTCATACCATTTGGGCAGCGCCGTGCTGATCGGGCTCGGCGACACCTGCGCATAACCGTAGAGCGCGATGTCGACCAGCTTCTGCAGGTCGATTGCGTGGGCGATGGCAAGGCGCACATCGCGCTTGGTCAGGATTTCGTTCTCGTAGTTGAAGAACAATTGCTGCTGTGGGCCGGAATAGGCGTAGGTGTTGGTGTCGACGACCAGAGCGGGGTTTGCCTTCAGCCGTTCGATGTCGGCCAGCGGCACGGGATTGGCGCCGATATCGATCTCGCCGGTTTCAAGAGCCGCCGAACGCGCGGCCGGGTCGAGGATGACGTGCAGGACAATGCGGTCGAGGTAGGGCCGAGGCGCGTCCCAATAGTCCGGATTGCGGTCGAAGATCAGATGGCTGCCGGGCACCCATTCCTTGAGAATGAAGGGACCGGTGCCGATCGTCTGTTCGAGCTTCGGCTGTTCCGCCGGCTTGAACGTTTCGTAGACGTGCTTCGGCACAATCGGTGATTCCGAGCTGCTCAGTGCCGTGATCAGATAGGGCGCCGGCTTTGAAAGCACGATGATTGCGGTGTGCGGATCGGGCGTCTCGACCGCGGTCACGTTTTGGTAGGTGATGCGGCCGCGCGGATGCGCCTCCTTCAGCCGGAAGATGGTGAAGGCAACGTCTTCCGACGTGAAGTCCTTGCCGTCATGCCATTTGACGCCCTCGCGCAGCTTGAAAGTGTAGCGCAGGCCGTCATCGCTGATCGACCACTCCGTCGCCAGCAGCGGTTTCGGGTTGAGGTTGTAATCGAAATCGAGCAGGCCCTCGTTCACTTTTGGACCGATCGCCTGACCAGTCCCCGAGGAGGTGTTGATGGCAATCAATGACGTGGGATCGGGATAGTAGGCCCAGTTGAGCGTACCGCCCTGAACCGGCGTGCCTTCGGCGGCGAAGGAAACCCCGGGCAATGCGAAGCTCGCACCGCCAAGCAACAGCAGCTGGTTGAAATGACGACGATTGACAGACATGGTCTTGAGCTCCGGAAAACGGCTTCGATGACATCCGGCGGCCGAACGCATTCCGGCGCCTCAGCGTGATGATCCCTGCCACGCCGCAAAACCGGAAGAATGATTTTCTATCATCTGCGGAAAGCGCCGCTTTGCGCGATCGTTTCATTCCAGGAACCGGCCCAGGATCCAGCGAAGCCGGTCGCCGACAAATCAGCGCTCCGATCTTATTCTACAAGAATAGTAGACATTACGATTTTTTAGATTTCCGTTCCCGCTGCCGCGACGCTGCGGCAAACGAAATTTTCCACCGGGCACTTTGGCGCAAAGCCCGCCCTCGTCGCGCTCGGCCTGAACGTGTTGAATGCGCTCCATGGTCGATCTCAATCGCGCAAAATCAAGGAGGCTGCGGCCGACGCTGGCGAGGCTTCCGCCGCTGACGTCGCTTCGCGCTTTTGTCGCAACCGCCCGCCACCTGAGCTTTACGCGGGCGGCCGAAGAACTCCATGTGACGCCTGCCGCCATCGGCCAGCAGATCCGCCTGCTCGAGGATCACCTCGGTCAACCGCTGTTCCATCGCAACCGCGGCGAGCTTCTGCTGACGTCGGCCGGCCAGGCGCTGATGCCCGGCCTCACCGAGGCTTTCGACGTCGTTGTCGAGTCGGTCGCGCGGATTTCCGGCGACGAGGAGGATGCGCCGATCAAAGTGTCGGTCGCGCCCTCCTTCGCCAGCAAATGGCTGATCCCGCGCCTCGACGCACTGCGCGACGCGGTACCCGGCCTAGAAGTGCTGGTCGACGCATCAACCAGGCTTGCCGACTTTGCCAGCGAAGACGTCGACTGTGTCATCCGCTACGGGTCGGGCGCCTATAGCGGCCTGCTGACGGAACGGCTGTTTTCGGAAGCGGTGCTGCCCGTCTGCAGCCCGGAATTTGCTCGCATGCACGGTCTCTATCGCGGGCCGGAGGGGCTGCGTGACGCACCGATCCTGCATGAGGACGGTCCGGAACGCGATCCAAGCTGCCCTGACTGGAAGGGCTGGCTGAGATCCAACGGCCTGTCCGGCCGCTTTGTCGAGGGCGGTATACGGCTTAGCCAATCGTCACTGGTGCTCGACGCGGCTGTGGCCGGCAAGGGCATCGGTCTCGGCAAATTCCGGCTGGCCGAGCCTGACCTTGCCGCGGGGCGGCTGGTCAGTCCGTTCGGCTCGCCGCAGCCGGTCGAGTTTTCCTATTATTTTGCGACGACGCCGCACAAGGCGAAGCTGGAGACGGTCGAGCGCTTTCATGGCTGGCTGAAGGCCGAGGCGCGCCAGCTCGGCGCTCTCGACTTCCCACCGCCGGCGGCGCTTCCGGCGCGCATCGCCATTATCGCGGCCGAATAGCCTCGCCGCGGTCTCGCGAGCAGGCGCGCGCCTATTTGAGCTTGAAGCCCAGGGCCTTCAGCACTTCGCCCAGGCGATCACGGCCTTTCAGCGCTGCTTTGCTGCCGATGCGGTTCGAAACCAACTCTGTCCAGTCCACCACAGGCATCGCCTGCTCCTGCTGGAATAAACGAAGCCTCTGGTTGTAGGCTGCAAGATCGTCCGGATCGGGCTCTGATCGATAGCGCTCGCGGTGCAGCACCACAGCCTGCGGCAGTCTGGGTTTGATGTCAGTCGCAGCCAGGAGATCGGGATAGCCGACGGTCAGGCCGAACACCGCAACGGTTTCCGGCGGGAGGCCGAGTTCGCGCGCCACCTCCTGCGGATGATTGCGCATCGCGCCGATGTAGCAGGAGCCGAGCCCGAGCGCATCGGTCGCCACCACGGCGTTCTGTGCGGCAAGTGCGGCGTCGATCACGGCCAGCAGAAAACTCTCCTGATAGTCTAGCCCCTCGCCCACCCGGCCTTTTGCCTCGGCAATGGCACGCAGCCGCGAGAGGTCGGCCAGCCAGACCAGCAGCAGCGGCGCCTGCTCGATATGGCGATTGATCGCCGCCAGTCCGGCAAGCCGCGCCTTGCGCGCCGGATCCTCGACTGCGATGACGCTCCACGCCTGGAGATTGGAAGAAGTCGGCGCCGACTGGGCGGCGGCGACGATCAGTTCCAGCGTCCCTTCGGGCAGAGGCTTGGCGAGATAATTGCGGACCGAGCGATGCGAAAGGATCGCCTCGAGGGCTTCGTTCCAGTTTCCGGTATGCGTATGTTGCGGCGCCCGGTAACGCCGCCGCAGCGCCGCTTCACCACGCAGGTCGGCGTCGGAAGGGCGGATGCTGAATGCGGCCGGCTGTGACATCGTCTTCCCTACTGGCAATCTGGCTTATTCGGTGTTCTGACGACCCCAGGTCATTCAAGAAGCGCGGCTTCTGCCCCATTGCGCAATAGCGGAAGCAACTGATCGCCCTGCCGCTTGATCTCGTAAAGATACGGCGTGTCCGAGAGCACGAAATGCTTGATGCCCAGATCCCGGTATCTGCCGAGCGAGCGGGCGACGTCGGCGGCCGAGCCGACCAGCCAGGTGGTGCCAGCGCCGCCGCCGCCATATTTGCCCGGCGCAGTATAGAGATTGTCGTCCAGCACCTCGCCGCGCGCGTGCAGATCGAGCAGACGCTGCTGGCCCACCGCTACCGCCCGACCGTGATCGTTCCAGCCGGCTCCCTGGCCCTTGGCCATCTCGTCGACCTTCGCTTCTGCGTCCGCCCAGGCCTGCCCAGCGGTGTCGCGGACCAGCGTGGTGACCCGCAACCCGAACTCCAGAGGCGGGAGGTCTCGGTCGAGTTCCCTGCTCAAGGCTTTGAGCCGCTCGATCCGCTCCCGGACGCCGTCGAGCGGCTCGCCCCAGAAGAGCTGGACATCCGCCTCGCTGGCCGACACCCGCTCCGCCGCCTCCGACGCGCCGCCGAAGTAGAGCTTGGGATGGCGACGATCGCCACGGACATGGATGCGGGGCATCACGGTAGAGCCAGTGACCTGGAAGTGCTCGCCCGCAAAGGTCACGTTCTCTTCAGTCCAAAGTCTGCGAACCAGGCGCATGAACTCTCTGGTACGGGCATAGCGATGTATCTGGTCACCTTCGCTGTCGCCATACGCAGCGAGGTTGTCCTTGCCTGACACTATGTTGATACGCACGCGACCGGCGGTCAGCTGGTCGAGCGTGGCTACGGCGGATGCGAAGTGCGCCGGCCGCCAGTATCCCGGGCGGATCGCGATGAGCGGCTCGAAGGAGGTGGTCCGCGCAGCGAGCGAGGCCGCGACGGTAAAAGTGTCGGGCCGACCCCAGCCGGTACCGATCAGCGCGCCCTTCCAGCCGTGTTCCTCAAGCGCCTTCGCGTGGCTGGTCAGCGTCTCCAGGCTGTTGTGGTTCTCGACGGCCGGCTCGCCGCGGTGACCGGGAGCGACCTGGTTCGGGATGTACCAAAGAAACTCGGTGTCAGCGCTCATTGTCGGGCCTGTATTTTGGCCGGGCATGGAGGTCAATGGCAGGACCTTCCGCTCCGTTGTATTTTTATGATCATTCAAAGGGCTGCCCCTAGCAGCCCTGGCGCCTTGCGCGGCTGCGGTGCAAAGCGGCTTTCGGGCCTGATGAGGCCGAGGTGGTCGCGCAGCGTGCGCCCTTCATATTCGCTGCGGAACAGGCCACGCCGGCGCAGGATCGGCACCACCGTGTCGACAAAGACCTCCAGTCCGGTCGGCAGGACGTCCGGCATCAGGTTGAAACCGTCGGCGGCGCCAGCGACAAACCATCTTTCGATGTCGTCGGCGATCTGCTCGGGCGTGCCGACGATGGTGCGGTGGCCGGTGCTGCCGTTCAGCGCCCGGATCAGCTGGCGAACGGTGAAATCATTGCTGCGCGCGAGCGCGAGCGTGGCCTTGAAGAAGGTGTGGCCGCCATTGGGGGGCAGTTGAATCCCTTCTGGCAGCTTCTCGTCGAGCTTCAGCCGCTCGCGATCGATGCCGAGCACGCCGGACAGCCGCCCAAGGCTGTAGTCGAGCGGAATGCGATCCCACAGCTCTTCTTGCCGCCGCTCCGCTTCCGCCTCTGTGCTGCCGATGATGGTGGCTAGGCCGGCGAGGTTGAGCGGCACGCCGCCGGTGCGGCCATAGGCGACGGCACGCGCCTTAAGTTCCCGCGCATAGCCGAGCGCTTCCTCGAAAGATTGCGATGCGGAAAACACGGCTTCGGCGTGGCGGGCGGCGAGGTCCTTGCCGTCATCGGACCCGCCGGCCTGGACGACTACCGGATGCCCTTGCGGAGAGCGCGGCACATTGTGCGGCCCATACACCGAAAAATGCGCGCCCTTGTGCTCGATGGCATGAACCTTGGCGGCATCGACGAAGCGCCCGCTGGCGACGTCGCCGATAAAGGCATCGTCCTCCCAGCTGTCCCACAATGCCTTGACGATGTCAGCGAATTCCGCCGCCCGCTCGTAACGCCGGCCATGATCGATCGCACCCGTCAGGCCGAAATTGCGGGCCGAGGCCGGGTCGGCCGTGGTCACGATGTTCCAGCCGATACGCCCGCCGCTGACATGGTCGAGCGTCGCGAAACGACGGGCGATGTTGTAGGGTTCGTTGAAGCTGGTCGATACCGTGGCGATCAGGCCGATGCGCTCGGTCGCGGCGGCTACCGTTGCCAGCACAATCGTCGGCTCCAGAGATGTGATCGGCCGATAGTCAATGCGGTCCGAGATTGCTGCCTGGTCGGCAAGGAATACGGCGTCGAGCGTTGCGCGCTCTGCGATCTTCGCCACCTGCACATAGTGGTCGACGGTGAAGGCGGCATAGGGGTCGACGCCGTCCATCCGCCATGCCGCCGGCGAGAAGCCGGCATGCAGGATGTTGACGTTGAGATGGAGCTGCCGGCCGCTCATCGAAAGACGCCGGGCTCGGGATAAGCGCCGGTCAGATACCAGGTGCCGACGGTGCGGGTCTTATATTCGGCAGGGTTGTGCAAGGTGTGAATGCGTGCGTTGCGCCAGAAGCGGTCGAAGCCGTATTTGCGCACTGCGGAGCGGGCACCCATCACCTCGAATATCTCGGTCGTGACTTCGAGCGCGACATCGCCTGCCAGCACATTGGCCGCGGCGACGGCAACCGCCGCCTCACCCCGTTCTTGCTCGGTCAGCGCCTTGCCGCGCGCGATCGCATGATCGATCGCCGTCGCCGCGCGATCGGCCAGCGCCGTCGCCGCCCGCGTCTTGACCCAGAGCTCGCCATACTGCCGCTTGATCCATGGATCGTCGATATGGCGCTCGACGCCGGAATACATCCACGGCCGCGAACTGTTGAGCGTATAATCTCGCGCCGCCAGCAGCGCGCCCTGGGCCGTGCCGACAAAGACATTGAGCAACACGCTCTGCTGCTGCAGCGGGCCGATGGTGCGGATTGGCAACGACGCGTCGACCCAACCGCGCACCAACTCGCTGTCGTGGATCCTGACGTCCTTGTAGGCGACCTTGCCGCTGCCGGTCTGCGTCTGGCCGATGCCGTCCCAGTCGTCGAGAGCGGTGATGCCTTCGCGGTTCGCGGGGATCGCCGCGAATTTCCTCTCGCCGCTGACCTCGTCTTCCCACGAGGTCGAAAGATAGTCGGCGACATGAGAGCCGGAGGCGAAGGGTTTGAAGCCGTTGACGATCGTCCACTCGCCATCTTTGCGGCCGAACAGCGTTTTGGAAAAACTGTTGCCGGTGTTGCCCCAGAACCAGTCGCCGGCAGCCGAACGCCGTAGCAGATCGGCTGAGCGCGGTTCGTCCGAATTGAGCCTGGCGGCGATCAGTGCGCTGAAATGGTAACCGTAAATATGGCCGATCGAGCCGTCGACCTTGGCGAACTCGCGGCCGATCTTCAGCGCTGTCGAATAGGGTTCGCCGGCGCCGCCGAACTCCTTGGGAATAAGGATGGTGAGCAGGCCGCTTTGCTTGAGCAGACGGATCTGTTCGACGGGCCTGCCGCCAAGCTGGTCGCGCTCGACCGCATCGCGGGCAAAGATGTCGCGCAGCTCGACCGCCCTGGCGATCCATGGATTGGAGATGTCGGGATCGAAGGTCATCGTCTCACTCATGCAGATGCGGGAAGCCGTGGCGCTCGGCAAGCAGTGCAAGAATGCGCCTGGTGTCATCGGCGAAGACCTTGCCCTTGGCCGTCGGCAAGTCGACGAGCGGATCGCTGCCGATGATCAGCACAGGCAGCGACTGGTGCCTTCGCCGAGCGCGTCGATCACCTTGCCTCTCGGCCTCGAAAACGGCACGCGCTCAACGTCGAGTCTGGCGGCGAGATCGGGAAAGGCTGCGAGCAATCCCTCAACCTGGTTGCAATAGGGGCAGACGAACGTCTGGCCCGGCTGCTTTGGGTCGGCGAAACCCGGCTGGATGAGAAAGAGCGTGTCGCGCGCCATTGCCGGCCTACTCCGCAGCCGCCGCGGCATGCCGCGAAAAGCGGTTTGCCGGCCGCTTCAGGCCGAGATTGTCGCGCAAGGTGCTGCCCTCATACTCATCGCGGAACAGGCCACGGCGGCGCAGTTCCGGCACCACCAGTTCGATGAAATCCTTCAGGCCGCCAGGCATGATCGGCGCCATGATGTTGAAGCCGTCGGCGCCGTAATTCTCGAACCGCTCTTCCATGGTGTCGGCGATCCGTTGCGGCGTGCCGACCACCTGCCAGTGGCCGCGGGCGCCTGCGATGCGCAGATAGAGCTGCCGGATCGTCAGTTTCTCGCGCCGCGCCAGATCGATCACCAGCGCTTGCCGGCTCTTGCCGGCATTGGTCTCCGGCAATTCAGGCACGGGCCCATCGAGCGGGTAAGAGCTGAGGTCGAAGCCGCCGGCCAGCGCCGAGACCAAACCGAGGCCGACTTCCGGCTGGATGAGGTCCTGCAGCTGTTCGAACTTCTCCTGCGCCTCGGCTTCGGTGCGGCCGACGACCGGGAAGATGCCAGGCAGGACCTTCAGATCATCCTCCGAGCGGCCGTATTTGCCGAGCCTGCCCTTGACGTCTGCGTAGAAGGCGGTTGCTTCGTCGAGCGTGATCTGAGCGGCGAAGATCGCTTCCGCCGTGCGCGCCGCCAGCTCTTTGCCCGGATCCGACGCCCCGGCCTGGACCACGACCGGATGACCTTGCGGCGTTCGCGGCGTGTTCAGCGGACCACGCACCTTGAAGTGCTGGCCCTTGTGGTTCAGCACGTGAAGCTTGTCCTTGTCGAAATAGCGCCCGATTGCTCTGTCGCGCGGGAAGGCGTCATCTTCCCAGCTGTCCCACAGACCGAGCACGACATCGGCGAATTCCTCGGCGCGGTCGTAGCGCTCGCCATGCTGGATATGCGTCTCGTGACCGAAATTGAACGCTGCCTCCGGATCGGACGAAGTGACCAGATTCCAGCCGGCCCGCCCGCCGCTCAGATGGTCGAGCGACGCGAACTGGCGGGCCAGATTGTAGGGATCGGAAAAACTGGTCGACGCCGTGGCGATGAGGCCGATGTTCCTGGTCACAGCCGACAGTGCCGACAGCAGCGTGATCGGCTCGAACGGATAGACGCCGCTATGCGCCTTGCGGCTGGCGGCCTCCAGATCCTTCAGCCGCGCCGCCACGCCGTCGGCAAAGAAGATGGTGTCGAACTTGGCTGCTTCCGCCAGCCGGGCAAGTTCGACATAGTCGCCGAGGCTGGTCCCCTCGCCTGCCGCCGGATGGCGCCAGGCCGCGACATGATGGCCGGTGAAAAGAAGAAACGCTCCGAGCTTTAGCTTGTCCTTGCGCCTGGCCATTTTTTTCGCGCCTCCTCAGCGGTACAGTCCGCCGGCCGGGAATTCCCCGGTCAGCAACCAGGTGCCGATCGTGCGCTTCTTGTATTCGGCGGGGTTGTGCAGCGTGTGCGTGCGCACGTTGCGCCAGAACCTGTCGTAGCCGTTGGCCTTGGTGGCCGAACGGGCGCCCATCACCTCGAAAACCTCGCTCGACGCATCGAGGCCGATTTGTCCGGCGTAGACATTGGCGGTGGCGAGATCGATCGCCGTCTGCCCGCGCCGCTCCAGGGTCAACGCCTCGCCCTGGCCATAGGCGGCATCGAGGCTGCGTGCTGCTATATCGGCCAGTTCGGCCGCGGCGAGCGTGCGGATATAGAGGTCGCCATATTTGCGTTGCACGAACGGATCGTCGGTATGTTTCTCATAGCCGGAATAGACCCAGGGGCGCGATTGCGAGACCGTATAGTCGCGGCCTTCGCTCAGCGCTCCTTGCGCGCTGCCGACGAACAGGTTGAGCAGGACCGCCTGCTGGAACAGTGACGTCAGCGTCTGGAACGGCGTCAGCGGCACCGCTGGCGAGCCGATCAGTTCGTCGTCGCCGACATGCACGTCCTTGAACGTCACCTTGCCGCTGCCGGTCTGCCGCTGGCCGACACCATCCCAGTCATCCTCGATGACGATGCCCTCACGGTCAGCCGGGATTGCGGCTGCCAGCCGGTCCTGACCGTCCTCCCAGGCAACCTGGATGTAGTCTGCGATGTGCGACCCGGAAGAGAACGGCCTGAAGCCGCTAAGGATCCAGCCCGTGCCGTTGCGCCTGGCCGTCGACGTCTTCGACATGGCGTTGCCGGAATTGCCCCAGACCCAGTTCTCCCTTGCCGAGCGTGTCAGCAGCCGGTCCTTCTGCGCCTCCGTGCCACGGAACAGCACGCCATTGAGCGGCAGATGATGGTATCCGTAGAGATGGGCGAGCGAGCCGTCGGTGCGGGCGAATTCGCGCACGACGCGCAGCACCGACAGCCAGGGTGCGCCCTTGCCGCCATAGCGCTTGGGAATCTGCGCCGACGGCAGGCCGCTTTCCTTCAGCAGGCGGATTTGCTCGACCGGCCGCCCGCCGGCCTTGTCGCGCGCCACGGCATCCCGATCGAAGATATCGCGCAGTTCGACCGCCGTGGCGACGAACGGGTCGGAAAGGTCAGGGCTGAAGGTCATCGGCGTTTGTCCATGGAAATGCGTCTATTCCGCCGCGATGGTCCGCGCCGGCCGCCAGACGGAAGCGGCATAGGCGTCTTCGCCGAACTCGGCCGGATGGCTCCCAGTTATGCGACTCTCATGGCTGTCGAGATCGGCGAGGAAGAGATCGCGGCTGATGCGCGCGACAACGGCCGGCACATCGCGCCTGATCGACGGCACATCGCCGATCGGCAGGCCGAAACTGACAAAGCCGCCGGGATTGAAGACATGGATATTCCTCAGGAATGGCGCCTCCCCCGGCGCCTTCTCGAGAAATTCATGGCCGAGGCCGAGATAAGGATGGGCGCCGAAAAATTCATCCAGCTCTGCTTCCGGCGGCGCGTACTGGTCGCGCCATAGCCGGATGGTGGCGGCGAAATCGGCGAACTCAGGCTTGCGCGTCGGGTCGGCGAAATAGCCGGTGCCGGCGACGACGAAGTCGAACGCAAACGTCTCGCCTGCGATATCGGTGACGACCTTGCCGTCTTCGACATCCGCATTTGTCCAGGGGGCACCGAGATGGAGATGAAAATTCTGGTGCCGCACCGCCCGCTCCACCGCATCGAGCGGTGGCGTCGAACCGGCCTCGCGGAAGCGCAGCGCCTGGCGCCAGCGCACCGCATCGGGCAGCAGCGGATAATTGTCATAGGCGCCGGGATAGCCGCGCACGCGGTTGATCGGCACACTGGCAATGCTGGTGCGTCTGGCGAACAGACGCACCGATTTCGCGCCGGCCTCAAGGGCAGCTCCGGCCGCATCGAATGCCGAAGCCGCCGACCCGACGACAGCGATTGCCTTGCCGTTGAGCGAGGCAAAATCGATTGCCGCAGAACTGTGTGCGACAAAGCCCTGCGGCAAGGCGGCAAGTACCGGCGGTATCACTGGACCGCCGCTGCCGCCAAAGCCATTGGCCAGAATGATCTTGCGCGCCGTTTCGATCGAGGGCCTGCCGTCGGCTTCGAGGTGGAGGCGAAAATGCCCGCCAGCCGGCTCGATGCGAATGAGACGTGTGCCGTAACGAATGCCGATGCCGAGAAAGTCGCGATACCATTTCAGGTAACTCGCCCAATCCGTCCGCGCGATGCGGTCGAAACCGGCATAGGCTTCCACACCATGGCGGGCTTCATACCATGACTGAAAGCTCAGGCCTGGCAGACCGAGTTCCGGTCCCGGCAAGCCCTTTGGCGTTCGCAGCCGGTTCATCCGTGCATGAGCGAGCCAGATGCCAGCCTTGCTTTCATCCGGTGCCGCGTCGACGACAGTGACCTTGCCAATGCCGGCACGCCTCAACGCGAAGGCAAAGGTCGCCCCCGTCTGCCCACCGCCAACGATGAAGACATTGTGGTCGATGCCTTCCCGGTCCGGCACCCAGTTCTGCGGATCGGGGCCGATCAGCCGGAGCGTTTCCCGGGCGTGGTGATCTGGATCGGTCGGTAAGGCCATTTCGGTCCCGGCTGAAGTTCAAGCGTCGCGCCAAACTCCGCCCCAGTCGGCAAACAGTCCAGAAATGTCTGCTTTGATTGCCCGGTAGTTTTTTTCACTTGCATCCGATTTCACAATCGGGAGCGCCATCGGGCAAATGGAGATCGGAGCTTCCAGGAGATGCGATACTACCCGGCCAGCGGATGACCGGGCCGCAGCCGCGGTCTACGGACCGCCGCGGCCGGTGCAATTGGTGCCGGTATTCCGCTCGCGACTGGAGCGGCGATTGGCGAAGGGTCATGAACCTGCAAGCGGATGGATCCACGCTTTGCTCCGCACAAGGGCATTTTGAGACTACGGCCGAGTTCAGAACCCGCCTAATTGCACGTCGTTGCCGCCGATTGCCGTACGCATCGCTGAAGGGTCTTTTGAAGCCGGGAGTGTTGAGCTACCTGTGACGGGTGCCATCAACGAGACGGAGAAAATCGACGAACGGGCCCAAAATCATTTCGCTAAAAGTCACGGATTTACCCGACAGCGCTCAATTCAAACCCGAAGAATTAAGCGTAACATATTGATATGTAATAATATGGTGGGCCCGGAGGGTATTCAGAAAGCCATAAAAATCAATTGGTAAGAGATCAGTGGGACTTCAGAGCATTCAAATCTTTTCCAATGTTTTTCAATGTTGTTGTCCCACTCAGAAGTGCCTCAGTCCACCAAGCCGACGCACTGAACGCCTCACTCGGAAGGGAGGTTTGCGCAAGGTGAAAGGAAGATCGCGTCGGTGTGCAGCCTTCCTGAGAAAGGTCGCGGTAGAGCCAACTGCTGACGCTCAGCGCGAAGACATCAATGTCCTGTTATGGGGCCGTCAGAGGACCGGCCGCTTCTCGCGCCCAGAAAGCGATAGCAGACATGCAATAGGTGGTACAAAAGTCTCTAGCGTGACCCTTTCGAGACATTTGCGTGCGGCATTTGCGTCTCGAAAGCGGTTCTCAGTGCTACCAGCACCAACGACCGTCTGCGGTCGTTCAGAACACGGGTTACCGTCTCTAAACCGGATATTGGACCGGGCAGCCGCCGGAAATTGATCGAATGGAGGTGATCGCCTGTCAGGAGGCGTTCAAAAACGACCTACGACCGCGATCTTCATCGCGGCCGTTTTCATGGTGTCATTCCCGGCTATGCTGACAAGTTCTTTATGATCGGCAGCTTGCGGATCGTCTTGCCCGTCGCCGCCCGTAGCGCGTTGGCGACGGCCGGGCCGATCGGCGGCACACCGGGCTCGCCAACGCCCGTGGGCGGCTCGTCGGACGGCACAATGTGCACCTCGACGCGCGGCATCTGCTCGATCCTGAGCGGCGTATAGGTGTCGTAGTTCTCTTGGTCTATGACACCGCCCGTCAGGGTCAGCTCCTCCTGGAGGATCGCGCCTAGCCCGAAGCCGATACCGCCCTCCATCTGAGCGCGGATCTGGTCAGGATTTATCGCGGTGCCGCAATCTACCGCGCAGACGACGCGGTCGACTTTGAAATCATTTGCATCGTTGAAGGTGATCTCCACCACCTCGGCGACATAGGTCGAGAGGCTTTCATGCAGGGCCACGCCGCGGAAACGGCCTTCCGGCAGAGGCTTGTCCCAGCCTGCCTTCTCAGCAGCCAATTTCAGCACGCCGGCATGCCGTGGATGGTGACCGAGCATCGACAAGCGGAAATCGACCGGATCACGGTTCGCAGCGGCGGCGAGCTCATCGATCAGGGTTTCCATTGCGTAAGCGGTGTGGGTGGAGCCTACCGAACGCCACCACAGCACTGGGATGTTCACGTCCGTCGTGGTCAGCTCGACCTTCAGGTTCGGGATCGCATAGGGCAGGTTGGTGGCGCCCTCCACGGAGGTCGGATCGATGCCGTTCTCGATCATCGCCGCAAAGGGCGAACCGCCCGCGATCGATTGGCCCACGATGTGGTCATGGAGAGCGACGACATTGCCTTCCTTGTCGAGCCCCGCCTTGACTGCGTGCACATAGACCGGCCGGTACCGCCCACCCCGCATGTCGTTCTCGCGGGTCCACTGCACCTTCACTGGCTTGCCGGGTCCCAGTGCACGCGCTGTGGAAACAGCTTCGATAATGAGATCTGCGTCCGAGACCGCTCGGCGGCCGAAGCTGCCGCCGGTCTTCATCACGTGCAGCCTCACCTTGTCCGGCGTGGTGCCGCCTACTTGAGCGGCAGCCGCCTGATAAAGGTCGGGCATCTGGTGTCCGCCCCAGACGTCGATGGTGCCGTCTTCGTTGATTCGGGCGGCCGCGTTGAGTGGCTCGATCGAAGCATGGACAAGATAGGGGAATTCGTAGTGCCCTTGGATGACTTTCTCAGCACTGGCCAACGCTGCGGGAGTGTTACCGTCGTCGCGCGCGGTGGCCGCGCCCGGATCGTCTGCTGCCTTAGTGTATTCGGCCATGATCTCGGCCGTGCCGCGCCTTTCGGCCTTCTCTTCGTTCCAGGTCACCTCCACGAGATCGCGGCCCTTGAGCGCCGTCCACATGTCCCTGCCGACCACGGCAATGCCGCGCGGCGTCTGGACGACATCGACAATGCCGTCGAGTGCCTTGGCCTTGGAGGCGTCGCAGCTCTCGATCTCAGCGCCGAATTTCGGCGGATGGATCATAACGGCCGTATTGAGTCCATCCATCTTGAGGTCGATCGTGTAGGTCTGCGCGCCATTGGTCTTGCCGGCGGAATCGTAGCGCTTGAGGCTGTCCGATCCGATCTGGGCCCACTTGTCGCGCGGCTTTAGCGGCACGTCGTCGGGAACCGGCATTCCCGCTGCGGCTTCAGCCAGGTCACCGAAGCGCGCCTGCATCCCTGAGGCGTGCGACACGACCCCGGAAGCGACTGTGATCTCGCCGGCTGGCACGTCCCACCGCTGCGCCGCGGCCGCCACCAGCATGGCCCGTGCGGCAGCACCCGCCTTGCGGTAGCGCTCCCACGACGAGCTCATCGACGTGGAGCCACCGGTTCCCTGCGCGGCCCCTCCCCAGGCGAGATTGCCGTAGAGCGCGGTATTGCCATATCCGCCGACCACGTGGACCTGCGCCCAGGCGCCGTCGAGCTCTTCCATAACCAGGGTGGCGATGCCGAAATAGGAGCCTTGTCCCATCTCGAACTGCGACGAGTGGACGACGATTCGGTTCTCCGGTGTGATCTCGACATAGGTCTGGAAGGGGTTCGCCTGGACCGTTGCAGGCGTCGTTTGTGCGTTGGTGGGCGCGGCCATCATTAGCCGGTAGCCCACGGCGAGGCCCGCGGTGGTGACGGCCGTGCCGAGGAGGAACTGGCGGCGCGTAGGCCCCACGGCATTATGCTTCGGGAGAAACTGCAACATGCCTCAAGTCTCCAGCCGGTTGGCGGTCTCGTGGATGGCCGCGCGGATGCGATGATAGGTGGCGCAGCGGCAGAGATTGCCGCTCATCGCCGAATCAATATCATCGTCCGTCGGCTTCGGCGTCTCTGTCAGGAGGGCCACGGCCGACATGATCTGGCCAGACTGGCAATAGCCGCATTGAGGTACGTCGAACTCGGCCCACACGGCCTGGACCGTTTCGCCGATCTTGCCCGACACGCCCTCAATGGTGGTGATCGAGGCTCCTTCGATGTCGCCGACTGCGGTCTGGCACGAGCGCGTCGGCATGCCGTTAACGTGAACCGTGCAAGCGCCGCACTGGGCAAGGCCGCAACCGAATTTCGTTCCTGTGAGTCCGATGCCGTCACGGATCGCCCAGAGCAGCGGCATCTCTGGATCGATGTCGAGTGTTCGCGCCTCGCCATTGAGGGTAAAAGCGACCATGGTTTGCTCTCCTTGTCCTGAGCTGGCTATCTCGTTGCGCCTCCGCCCGGCTAGGAACCGGATTCTTATTGCTGAGGCATAGCGACCACAGACTAGGATCGCGCAGCTCGAGCAACAAGCCGCTAGCTGGCAATCGCGAGATCGTGAAGTGGCTCGTGTCGAAAGGCTGGAGGCAACTGAATGTCATTTTTGGGCCGACCGGCCGGTCAGTTTCCGGCTCGATGACCTGGTTGGCAGTCATTCCGCTTCTAAGCCGAAACCCCAGACATGAACTGTAGCAGCATCATAAAAGACGACATCAAGCGGCGATTTTTCGTTGCGCTGCACCGCTAGCTCGTTCGCGTGGTTCATGATCCGCTGGTTATCCGCGGATGCTGGTTCACCATAGATGCCAACACAGAGCTTGCGAAACTTGCCACGCGCTATGCGGTTAAGGATGTGGTCGTCATTCGTAGCGAGCGAATGGCCGAAAATGAAGAAGCAATGGCTGGCGGTCTTCACATTCGCGGTGAACTGCTTGAAGCCTTGGTACAGGTAGGCATTGTGACGGATCTTCGCCTTCTTCTGGGCGCTGGTGGGCTGATGAAGGGCGGCTTAGGGTCATGATTTCCGGTTCATCGCGCTGCAATGACCCATGAGTCACAGACGCTGCATTTCGCGCTAGACCGCAGCTGCGGTATTCTCGATCATACGCTCAGCCATCCTATTCGCACCTCGTTGCCGCCGTTCGCCGCACCTATCGATCGGAGGCCTTCCAGCCTCGCGATAGCCGCGCTATGTGGCTGCACACGACGAACAGGAGCAAGATTGGACACATAGAAGCCAGCACAAGATCGCCCTCCCCCTGTCCTTGCTCGTTTTCAACGAAAACAATCAAACTGAGTGCTGCGGGAATAGCGAGCTCGATTTGGCCCACTTCAGAGCGAAGTCGGCCATAAGCCATTGATACAATTTTGGTGGGCCCTGAGGGTGCTTGGAAAGTCAGAAATATCAAAGGCTATTCGACAGTGGGACTGTGTTGCGTTACTATGCTCTCCGGTCTTTTCCGGTTGATTTGTCCCACCCTGATGCCGATTGCGGTCATTGCCGCTGCCTTGGTCAATTCCCGATTCTACAAGCATCCGGTCCTGAGTGGGCAGACGGCCTTCCTAGTGGTAATTAGTCAGCGACACGTTGACCGTTCTCGTCATGCGGGTGAATCTACGTTCGACCATATACGTCGTCGAAGCGAACGATATCATCCTCGCCGAGATAATCGCCGCTCTGCACTTCAATGATCACCAGGTCAATTCTGCCTGGGTTCTCCAGCCGATGCTTATGGCCGCAGGGGATGTAGGCTGATTGGTTTGTCGCCAGGAACAACTCCTGCTCGCCATTGACGATTTTCGCGGAGCCGCTGACCACGACCCAGTGCTCCGAACGATGATAGTGCATCTGCAGGCTCAGCCGCCGACCGGGCTTCACCTCGATGCGTTTGATCTTGAAGCGCTCGCCTTCCTCAAGAACCGTGTAGGTACCCCACGGCCGGTGTACCGTGCTATGGACCAGGTGAGCTTCATGTCCTGAAGCCTTGAGGCCCTCGAACAGCTTCTTGACGTCCTGAACGCGGTCGCGGGATGCGACAAGCAAAGCGTCCGGGGAATCGACGATCACCAGATCGCTGACACCGACCGTGCCGATGACGCGCTTGTCGGAGCTCACATAGCTGCCGGTCGTGTCGACCATATGCACATCGCCGCGTATCCTGTTCCCGCTTTCGTCGGGGGCGATCAAATCGGCCATTGCGTTCCAGGATCCGATGTCGTTCCAATCCATGTCGCAGGCAACCACGGCAAGTTTGTTCGTCTTCTCCATGACAGCGTGGTCGAGCGAGATTCGCGGGGCGGAGCCGAAATGCTCAGGCGCGAGTTCGATTTTGGCAAAGCCTTCGCCTTGACTGAAGCGCCCGTTCTCGTAGCTGTCGGAGACGGCCTGGATCACCGCGGGGCAATGCGATGCCATCTCGTCGAGCATGGTTTGTGCGCTAAAGCAGAAAATGCCGGCGTTCCAGAAGAAGCGCTTGGACGCGACATAGGCTTTGGCTGTGTCCAGATCCGGTTTTTCAACGAAACGGACGACTTTCTCACCATCCGCTTCGATATAGCCGAATGCCGTGTCCGGTCTGGTTGGGGTGATGCCCAATGTGGCGATCCGCCCGAGCTTCGCATGTTCGATGGCCCGGCACATGACGTCTAAAAATGCAGGCAGGTTGCCAACCATGTGATCGGCTGGGAAGACGCATAGAATCGCGTCAGGGCCTTGCGTTGCCTTGGCATGGATGGCGGCTGCCGCAACGGCTGCGGCCGTATCCCGGCCTTCAGGCTCGAGCAGAAAGGTGCGTGGCAGGACCACGGAATCTAGTTCGTCGAACTCGTCCTTGGTAAGGAAGAGGTGTTCCCCAGATGTCACGGCGACGAGTTCCACTACGCCCTTTATCGAACCGACGCGCAGCACAGTGTGCTGAATGAGAGAATGTCCATCTGCTACTTTAAGGAAAGGTTTGGGGTGCGATTGCCTCGAAGCGGGCCATAGCCGCGATCCGGCTCCACCGCTGATGATGACGGGAACCACTTTCATTAAACAACCTCGATTTCGTCTCTGGAGTGATTGCCCGCGCCCTTTCGAGCGTTAGCGTCACGATCGCCGTCGCTCTGGCTTGGTCTGCGGCCTCCGAGTAACAGCGAAGTTCTGGCGCGTTGCCGAACGGCCTCAGATGACGACGCTATCGGTATCGTACGACGCTTCCATGGCTGCGATGAGAAATGGACATTCAACTATGCCTGTTGGTTGCATCCGCCGAATTGTGCAGGTGGCGGGTCTTAACTGAGACCAGAGATTCTTTGGCTGTCCTCTATCAAAATCAAACGACTTGGCTCCTTCAGATCGAACTCAATTACCCGTGGTACGAAAAGGCGTGCATATCGTGTAAAGGCGCTCGTCGGAGGAAACCGAATTACAGTATCGCAGCGCCCGAGAAGATACATCTCAACGAGGGCGGAAATTGCGCCGTCCATCCCAAGTGCTGCAGTGTGTAAGGGGCCGTCTTGATCGGATCGGAAATGCTTGGGGACGGTGAGAAGATCGGGAAACTTGGCCGACAGATGATCCAGGATTTGCGCGCTGTCCGTGCACAAGAACAGCCGCACAGGCTTGGGGTGCGGTAACGCTTTAGCCTTATCAACCGCAGTGCACACTTGTCGAACGGCGAACTCCGGATCGGCCCAGTAGGGCGCATGGTCCATGATGTCTTCACCGTTACCATGTCGAACATGAACCCCGATGATGCTGTGCCCCTCAAAACATTCTTGGTATATGGCATCTATGCGTGTTTGAATTTCAGACCGAGGCTTGACACTCTGGAAGACCTGCCGCTCGGCATCCTCATCGCAGCGCCACATCAAGCAAGCGTCACACACTACTGTATTCGCTTCGACATCGTGTTCGGCCTGAAAGAGCTCGCCCAACTCGTCGCGCTCTTGGAAAATCTGCTCATCTGGGCGGTAAAGGCAGTCGATCGCTGGCCTATTCCACCATTCCGGGAAGAATGGACCCGGGAAGGAAAAGTCGTTGATCCGGTCGTCGCAAATAGCCGGTACGCCAGCGATGTCATTGATCGGTTGGAAGAACACCGTAAAGGCATTTGTGAAGGGTTGGTCGAGATAGCAGGACCCGCGCCAGTCGACGGCTAGCGTTCGTCCCGACCGCTGAGCGTAGCGCCAAGCGGCCGCCAGCGACCACAGACAATCACCGAACCCCGTACGCCTCTGAGAGACGACGAACCTGCGCTTTACCAATCCACTGACCTGCATTTTCGGAAATCTCGTTTCAGAGACGAGGTTGCATCTGGCTTGGGATCTCTTAATCGATACTAGTCGACCGTTACGCCGGGCGATTTGGTAGAGGCTGCGCGTGGGGCAGAAGAGCTCCTCAGCACTGCCTATCCTTATCTCTGTGACGCTCGCAAATCTTGACGCCGGGTACGCTCGCTTCCGGTTTAAATTCAGCGTTCTCTAATGCGCCCGGCGACATGTGTAAAATTGATTGCGTGAATGTGGCCCATCCATGTGATGGATACTAAGGCGTTCCTTGACCATGAGCCTCTGCTGACGTGGGGCCGCGCTTTGCTAAGCGAAACAACCGGTCGAGACAGTCCACAAAGTCCCTTTTTCAAGTCCAATTCTTAACTGCCTCAACGTAACATGTCATTTGCGGGCGTTTCCTGAAGGACGGATGTGCAGGACCCGCCAGCCGTGAATGTCAGGCGCAGGCCATCCACGTCATTTATGGCCATCATGGCGTCTGGTCCCATCGAAAGATGCGACACGGCGCCCTCTGACGCTTTCAAGTGCGCCAACATGGCGCAATTCCTGCCGGATAGCTTTCGAGCCGGCTGGACTGAGCGACTGGCACGCGATGCTGTGCGACGATGTCCGGGAGAGGAATTTTGGCGTCTGCAGCCATGTGGAGGATCGTTCCGACGGTTCTGCGGGTTCTCGGTGTCAGAGCGGACACCTGTGCGAACCCGCTCTCGTCCGTTTTCGACAGGCCCTTGAGGTTCATGACCCTGTTGTTCGCCGAGATCACCCGCCAGTTCAGCGATCCAGGTGAAGATCGGCACGCCTGTCGATGCGGCGATCATCGCCTCGGCCAGCGAAGATGATGAAGAGGGCCATTGGGTCAAGTACAAGCGCCGACCAGCGTTTCATTGCTTCAAAGCCCATTTCGGTGCCTAGGCCGATACGGCCCTTGTCGAGGAGATCGCCGTCACGGCGCCCACACCGAGGACGGCAACGCCGTTCCTGATGCTCTGCCCGACAATCCCGGCGAAGTGTTTGCCGACAGCGCCTACCGAGGCAATCATCTCGGCGACGCGGTGCGCGCCAAGGGTGGAAGGCCGCGCATCGTCGCAACCGCTATGTGGGGGCGCGACGAGGCCGAGAGCTTGACGCCTGGAACCAACCGATCCACAGAATTTGTACTCGGATCGAGAAGATCTTCGGCACCTGTAGCCGGATGCGATGGCGAGGGCTGGCAAAGGCGGCCGTTCAAATTCGCCGCACTGCGATCGCCTCCAGTATGAATCCCAGTTTGATGGTCGCCTCGTCCCGCCCATCGTTGAAGCCCAGCCACCGTTTTCGGGCTAGCGCGCCCGAAATTCTTTGGAGGTCAATACGTAATGCCTACCCGGCTTTTCCCCGCCGTCTCAGATTGCGGTTCGCCCAAAGCCCCCGACTGCCACGAACTTTGTCTTCGCGCGGAGCGAAACCTCGCGCCCACGACTTTGTGCCGCCGATGTGCCGCGCTGCCCTGTCAAACAATCCATTTTATGGATGCACCTCATCCAAACAATCGATTTCACTGATCAAAACAATTTCCATTAGAAGACGCTGAAGCAGGCAAAGATTACTTGGTCAGCGCAAAAGAGGGATGGTGGAGTTCTAGTGTGGCTTGGACCCACATGCTCGCCATTTTATCTGGGAACGGCTACGTGCCCTGCTGGCGCAGGGCAATACGATTCTAGTGGCCACCAACTTCGTGGAAGAAGCGGAGCGGCTATGCAACCGACTGTGCGTGCTTGAGAACGGATGTAGAATCCCAGAAGGGCGTCCTAACTCGCTGATTGATGAGCAAATCGGGTGCGACGTGATTGAAATCTATGTCGCTCACCCCGTGAGCTGAGTTCGGCACTCAGGCCGCATGTGCGACTTAGGCAGGTTAGCGGCGAGACTCTGTTTTGCTATGCCTCCAAGCAGGAGCAGGTGTGCTCGCTGGCTGACACTGTCAATGACGAGCTCCGCGCCACATCTGTCGAAATCCTACCATAGGGTATGAGGCGGGCCGCCGGTGTGGCGAGCCAGATTCGAAACTTCAACTACCATAGAGCAGGAAGAAAATGGGCGAGAACAGGAAAGTTGCTCTGGTTACGGGCATAACGGGACAGGATGGTGCCTATCTCACGCGTCTTCTGCTGGAAAAAGGCTACGTCGTTCATGGGATTAAGCGACGTTCCTCTTCCTTCAACACGGGTCGCATCGAAGACATCTACCAAGACCCGCACGATCCCGATCCGCGCCTAATTTTGCATTACGGTGACCTCACTGATGCGACTAATCTCATCCGAGTAGTTCAGGAATCCCAGCCAGACGAGATTTACAACTTGGCCGCTCAGAGCCATGTCCAGGTGTCGTTCGAAACGCCGGAATACACAGCAAACGCCGACGGTATCGGAACATTGCGACTTCTTGAGGCGATCCGCCTCCTCGGTCTGAAGGACAAGACCCGCTTCTATCAGGCCTCGACTTCAGAGCTCTACGGCCTCGTGCAATCCGTACCGCAGAACGAAACAACGCCCTTTTATCCGCGCAGCCCTTACGCCGCCGCCAAGCTCTACGCCTACTGGATCGTGGTCAACTATCGCGAGGCCTATGGTATCCATGCTTCCAACGGCATTCTCTTCAATCATGAAAGCCCACTGCGCGGCGAAACTTTTGTGACGCGCAAGATCACCCGCGCCGCCGCTGCTATCTACCTCGGCAAGCAGGACAAGCTTTATCTCGGCAATCTCGATGCTCAACGCGATTGGGGCCATGCGCGTGAGTACGTGCGTGGTATGTGGATGATGATGCAGCAGGATCAACCGGATGATTACGTGCTGGCGACGGGCAAGACGACCCCTGTCCGCCAATTCGTCGAATGGGTTTTCGAAGATGTCGGCGTCGAGCTCGAATGGCGTGGTGAGGGAGTCGACGAAAAGGGCTATGATGTCGAGACCGGCAGATGCCTAGTCCAGGTAGACCCACGCTACTTCCGCCCCACGGAAGTCGATCTTCTCCTGGGCGATGCCACCAAGGCGAAGGAGAAGCTCGGCTGGGTGCATGAGACATCCGTGCGCGAGCTCGCCGCGGAAATGGTGCGGGAAGACCTCAAGGTCATGCAGACATCGGTAATCATGAAGGAAGCATAATGTGCGATCTGAAGGGAAAAGCCGTGTGGGTCGCGGGCCACAAGCATGGTGGGCAGCGCTGTTGTAGGCCGCCTCGCGTCTGAAGACTGCAAAGTTATGGCCGCCCTGACGTTTCCCCCAAATTTTATCCAGTCGTGAGTTCGTTTCCGGGGGTGGATTTGCCCTGATGGCCGGTGGACGCGACGGGTGCTGGCGCGGAGCGTTTCACGTTGCGCAGCGCGAGCGACCGTCGCGGGTTGAAGGTCGATGCACATTCGTTGGGTGTCTGCCATCCGATGTGCGAGTGCGGACGCGCGCCGTTGTAATCGGCGCGCCATACATTGAGCCTCGCGCGGGCCTGGGCCAGGGACGTGAACCGCGTCTCGTTGAGGAGTTCATCGCGAAGGGGGCCGTTGAAGCTCTCGCGTTAGGGTCCTAGCCAACCTCCGACTGTGAACTCGCGGAAGCGATTTACGGCAAGCGCACACAGCAGCTCGTCCACGGCGTTCGTACATGAAGTTTGGAAACTTATAATACTGGTACACACCTCCATGGGGGAACATTATCTCCAATATCTCAGCGATTGCCGGATAGCTATCTGCCTTCACCTACCTCGGCCTAGAGTGCAGAATCTTGGCCGAATGAACTCGGCGCTCTTGCTGCACACCAATGGTCCGTCCCGCGCGAAGTGCGATCATACCGCCGCAGCTTACCTTCAAATCCGGCACTGGCGAGGATCTAGATCCAAGCCGACGGCGCCGGGCATCAAATAAAAAGCCGCCGACCGAAGCCAGCGGGCTTGATTGGGATGGCCCGCGCGGACGGTCAAGACTGCGCCGGCCGACCATGGCGGAGGGACCACCTTGGTCAACGGCACGGCCCGATGACGGCGTGCCGATGTACCACAACATGCGGCGAGATAGAGCCTTCCGGCGTCGCGGAAAAAAAGCCCGCCGGTTTTGAGCCAGCGGGCAAGTTCTGGAGTGGCTGAGATCAACCCAGCATCAGTCAACGACCGGCGGAAGGGTTGGTTGCAGTGGATGCCAGCTAGCCGCAGCATGCTGTGAATCGTAGCAAAGTGAAAAACAAAACTCTGGACTTCTAGGTCGGACTCGCCCCAATATTTGTTTGGGGGATTCACATGAAAATTGGAGCACTCATCGCAAGTGCAGCCCTGTGCGTCAGCGGCTGCTCTACGAGCGCTGTCGTGTCGGACAGCGATCTCACGGCAATGAATACGGTTGCGCTATGTCACGTTCTCGCCAGCAGCACGGACGAACAGTATCGTAGCAGGGTAGCGGCCCTTCTAGTGCGCAGGGGCGCAACAGCAGAGAAGTGCACCAGGCTTGTGCAAACCGACAATGCTGTCGCGACAGGCATAGCGATCGCGGCTGTCGGCGGCGCAGCTGTGGGTGTCGCTGCCAACAACGGCTATGGAGGCGGAACATATTACCGGCCACCGCCACCACAAACCTATGGCGTCGCGTGGGACCAATTCTATGGCCAGAACTACAGCGTTATCTGGCGCTGCCGCGACCGGTCCACCGGGCGGTTCCTTGACGATTACTATTGCGCCGGCCTGCCCATGGTCGACAGCGCATGGCCGGGCTGGTCGGCGTAGCGGATGAGCAGGCCATACCGCAAATATCGATCCAATCGGTGGCAGAGACCCACCGGTGCCAAGCTGTGGCGGCGCCAACTTGCGAGCGTGCCGGCAATGCTCGGTCTTACGGCAGCGGCGGCGGTGGCCGCCTTCCTGGCGCCGTCGGGCGCGCAACGTAGCGACGATGCATCAAAGGCCAGCCCACGAAGGGCGGCGCCCGCCTCGCTTACCGGTGTCGCTTCCGTCATTGACGGCGATACGATCGAAATCCACGGCCAGCGCGTCCGCTTCAACGGCATCGACGCGCCAGAGAGCCGGCAGCTGTGCCGCGATGCGAATGGCGCCGAGTATCCTTGCGGCCGGCGATCGGCCGAAGCGCTGGACACTTTCCTGGCCGCGTCGAGGCCGCTCGAATGCACATTCGCGACGTGGGACCGCTACCACCGCTTTGTCGGCGATTGTCGGCGCGCCGACGGCGCGGGCGTGGCCGCCTGGATGGTCAAGCACGGCCAGGCGCTGGATTGGCCTCACTACAGCCAGGGCGCCTATGGGGGGCAGCAGGCGCAAGCCCAAGCCTCAAAGATCGGCCTGTGGGCCGGGACGTTTCAGGCACCCTGGGAATGGCGCGCTGCGCACGCCGACGGCGCGGCGCCGTCGAGTCGCCCGCTGGGCATCATCAGCCGTAAGCTGGTCGCGCAGAGCGGCTATTCTTGCGAGCCGCGGAGAACGTGCAAGCAGATCGGTTCCTGCGACGAAGCCAACTGGTACCTGCAAAACTGCTCATGGGGCGGAAAACTCGATCGCGACAAGGATGGGATCCCATGCGAAACACTCTGCTAGCTGAAATGTAACGGAGTAAGCGCGCTACGGCCTGTTCGGCTTTCCGCTTACACCGATCCAACGAAGACCATGCATGGGCGACGCGGTCTGCTAACCCCATTTTTTGACGAGGTATTCTATATCTGAAGGGCAGAAAAAGTTATTGCGACAATAGAGAGACAATAGAGAGAAGACGCCTTAACTAAGACGTTCAAAACCGTTAAGTGTATGCTGGCAGGCGATCAAGGCGTGATGTTGCCCTGTCGGGGGGGCGAGTAAAATGCAGACTGTGATGAGTCAAAAGCTGGCAAGCTATGGCCAGTGGACCTACCGTGGTGCCTGGGCCCTAGAGATTGCGGCCGCAGCGATTGGTCTTACGACAGGTGTAGCATTAGGCGTACAAGCGTTTTCTGCAAGCGAGTCTGTCACTGCAATGGATTTGACGCTCGCCAGTGCACCCTTTCTCATGGTGGCAATCGCGGAGCTCACCAAGATACCGATAGCTACCCACCGCCAAGACCTTGGATCGGACCTAAGTGTTCGTCCGTTGTCGGAATCCAGCTAATTTGGCCCTGTGTTCCTGAAGATTTTACCAAAAGCGCCTTCAGGGAGGAGGTGCCCATCTTGCGGATGAGAAATCAGTGGCCTGTCAATGTAATGTATTTCGCGGGTGGCGCAGCCGGTTGTCGGAGCACCTTTTGCTGCGCAATTCAAATAGGATTGAAACCACCTGTTTTTCCTATGGGAAACACTCCAGAAATATCGGCTTGAAATTGCAATTGCCGCGAGAGATCGCCAAGCTGATGACAAGGTCGATTCGACTTGGGTGGCAGGTAGCGATTGTCTGGGATAGAGAGTTTTTCTGCAGCAGACTCCTTGGTGGGATATGTCTACCAATGTGAGTATGCGCTATTTCGAGCCCTGGATACGGATGATCCCGCGGAAGGCTTCATGGTGGAAACCTTCGACGACGTGGTCGTCGGAGGGAAGGACGAGGCGTTTGAGCTTTTGCAGCTGAAACACCACGACCCCGCCAAGGCAAAGGCCTTCACCGACAAAAGTGCGGATTTGTGGAAAACGATCCGCATCTGGTCCTCTCTCGTCAGGGACGACGCTGTCGATCCAAGCAAAACCGCGTTCTTTTTGCTCACCACTGCCCAGCCCTCGTCCTCTGCGATGCTTGTGGATTATCTAGCGCCCAAGGGAATCACGGGAGGAACGAGGCACGCAAAGGCTGCTAAAGGCCTTCTCATGCAGATCGCGAAGGAGATAGAGGCCGGAACGACGGGTAGCATGAAGAAGAACGTCGAGCCTTTCTTGGCATTACCAGAAGCCGCCCGCGACGTGCTGATTGGAAACATGACCATAGTGCCGGGAGTGGCGGTTATCGAGAGCCTTCGCCAGAAGATCGTCAAGCGATTAAGCCTGACGGGTGCTACGACCGGAAATCTGGAGCGCTTGGCGCAGTCGCTGGTTGGCTGGTGGTACTGGGTTTTGATCGAGCGCCTCAGAACGAAAGAGAAAGTGCCGATCAGTAAAGAGCTGCTCCAAGAGAAAATTACGGATTTGGTTTCCCAGTATGTCGTGTCGAGCTTGCCTATATTCGAAGACATCACGGACCCGAACGCCGACCAAAAGGCTCGCCTGTTGCAGAGGCTGTTCGTTCGGCAATTGATGGCTATCGGGCACGCTCCGGACAAGACGGCGGTCGCCGGGGCGCTACTTGATGTCTACAAGGCTGATGGGCACATAAAGCGCTGGATTGAGAGCCTGCGGCTGCAGCCAAAGGAATTACAAGAGTTCAAGGATCAGCTTTACGGTCACTGGGCAGCGAAATTCGGTGCGATCGAACCTGACGCAGACGCTTGCCTTGGCCGGGACGGCGTAGAATTTGAGCTAGAAAAGCTCGGCCGAACCGCTCTAAGCGGCTCACTCTCGGGAAGTCAGGCAAAGCTCAAGGACGTCGAGCTCGATTATCTACGGCGCGGCGTCTTACACCTCATGGCGAACGAACCAGTGATCGGTTGGCACCCTCACTGGACCGCGAAATTCAAGCCGGACGAATAATATGGCGTTTGCTCCCTGGAACGATCGGCAGACAGATTTCGCCAACTATTTTAATCCGGGCTATCTCGGCGTCCTCGTGTATAGCATGGCCAAAGGCTATAGCGTTACTAATGGGGGCATGTCGCTGGCCCTTGCGTTTCCCGGCATCGCCATAGCCTTGCATCCCGATATCCGGAATGCCCTTCCCCGCACTATCGCTACCCGATTTTCGAAGTGGCTGAGGGATCACCCAGAACTTCGAACCGACCTGATCTCATCTACGCAGTCCCTTGTTCCGCAGGTCAAGGAGGCCGTTTTGACGTCGCTCCGCTCGAACTGGGTCTCGACTGAGAACGGCCGCCTGATTGCGGCCACCAAGGGGCCTCCGATCTTGAAGTCGGACAAAACCCTTGATGACGACCAGAAGGCGGCCGCATTTGTCGGGAAGTGGTTCGCGAAGGTAGGAGACGACAGAGAAATCTACCAACAGGTAGGAGTAAAACCATAATGCAAATCCAGAGCGTGGTCCTTTACTCCCTTGACGGCAGGATCAACGAAATCTCGTTCGACCTAGGTCGCGTGAACATCCTCGCTGGCCCAAGCGGTCGGGGAAAGTCTGCAATGCTAAGCGTCGTCGATTACTGTCTTGGAGCATCGCGTTTCGAGATCCCGGCAGGTGTGATCTCGAATGCCGTGTCATGGTTCGCCTTGAAACTGGATTTTGGTGCGGAAAGGTTATTCGTGGCCCGCCGTAGCGTCCCCGTAGGGAGGACGGCGAGCAATGAGTTCTTCGTGCGGCCAAACCCGGACCACGAAACGCCGCCTATGAGTGATTTGAAGCCGAATGCTCGTCGGGATGATCTTGTAGAAAAGATCGGATCGCTTCTAGGCGTGGGAGTCACACTTCTTCCTCGGGCCGACGGCACGGCTGACCGACAAAAGCTTACCTTCCGGTCAGGTCTTATCTACAGCTTCCAAAAGCAGAATGAGATCGCCAACCCGGACCTGTATTTCCATCGTCAAAGCGAACTCGCTCAGACGATAAGAGATACGTTGCCATACTACCTCGGGGCAATCTCCCCTGCCATCATCGAAAAGCAAGCCGAACTCCGCAATAAGCGGAAGAGACTGCGAGAGGTCGAGCGTGCGCTTGAACGCGGCGTATCGATCGCCGCCAATCGTGACACGGAACTCGTATCAATTGTGGCGGAAAGCACCCGGCTGGGTTTGATTGCGACATCCGACATCCCAGCTAGGAGGTCGACGGCACAGATACTCGAGAGAGTTTCTTCGGCCCTCCAAACCACTCTGTTCGCCGGTAGCCAATTAGCGGACGGTCAGGACGTTGACGTCCTCAAGCAGATGAATACTGAGCTACTGAATAAGACTCGTGAAAGGTCAGATCTCAAAAAAGAGATTGACGCTCTGGAGCGTTTTGAGAACGACCAAAACGTCGTCGATAGCGCGCTCAACGAGCAGCGGCGACGTTTGACGGCGTTGCATCTCCTCGCAGATGACCACGATTCCAAGCAATGCCCGGTTTGCGAAAGCTGGCTAGAGGGTGTCACGCCGGCTGTAGCGGATATGAAGCAATCTTTGGAAACGCTTGCCGTCGAACTTGCGATGGTGAATTCGGACAAGATCGATGTCCGGGAACAACTCTCAAAGCACCGTGCCGCCGTTACCAATCTCACGTCGGAAATCGCTTCGCTTAGGCGCGAGGTTCAACGCTTGAAGGTCGAGGAAGACTCCATCAAGTCGCTATTGGAGCAGAAACACGAGGTTGCCCGGCTTTCTGGCATGATCGACATGTTCCGCAGGCTCATATCGGTCGACGACGACGAGACACGTGTCGCGATGGAACTTGAGAGGGCCTCCTTGGTCACGGACATCGAAGAACTCGAATCAGAGACTAACCTGTCAGATGTACGTGCGAAGACCGCGACCTTCCTCGGCGGTATCGGGCAGCAGATCACCCGCTGGGCTCGCGAGCAACGTCTCGAATACGCGAACGGTTTTCTGACATTTGATCTCCGCGGGCCGAGGCTTGTCAGCGAGACTGCAGACGAGACGATTCCGTTTTCGCGCTTTGGCAGCGGACGGAACTGGGTCTGGTATCACTTGCTCGGCCATCTGGCTCTCCACGAATGGTTTGCCTCGAACAAGCGGCCCGTACCTAACTTTTTGATCCTCGATCAGCCGTCACAGGTCTATTTCCCTTCAGCTAACGGGGAGACAGAGGACAATGACTGGATGGAGGTCCGCAAAATCTACGAGTGGCTTTTCGACGTCGTCGAAAAACTTGATGGCCAGATGCAGATTATCGTCACCGACCACGCGAAATTCGAGAACGACTCGCGTTTCACAGACCACCTCAAGCACGACTGGTGGGAGGGAGGATCCCTGGTGCCCCAAGATTGGTTGAAACAAAACCTGCAGTCCTGATGAACCCCCGACGTCATGGTCGCCACGTAAGTCGATGACAGTCATAGTGGTGGGCCCGCCTGCCATCAACTTTGTTTGGCGCGACATCGCTCTGCCACGAGAAGAATATTCCGATCATCGTCTCACCAATATCGCCTTCAACAACCAGCGAAATGCCGTATCAACCGGCCGGGAGGCATTTTGTCGATTGTGAGGTTTTCCCTGCCCCCCTTTCGTCACGAGATCATGCTTTTTTTCGCCGCATTCTGCCGGATGCGATGCCAATAAATTTTGGACCGCTGCACCTCTAAATAAGTATCCCCCGGCACATGGCGGTTCGATATGATGAAGATAGACACCGCACGGGGATCGATGAGTTTGAAACAACCGCGACGTCTTGACCTTTGTCGATCAGACATCTTCGCGGTCCGGCTGCGATTGTCGCGGTCAATAGTCCATCCGGGCAACAGAGCGGATCCGGCTGCGGCTCTTCGGCATATGATCGTCGAAGCTTTCCAGACGCTGTTGCTTCTGAAACGCTTTTCCAAGAGCGGCGATCGCCTCCGCTCGTTCTCGCAAGATCTGCCGTTCGCTTACCGAGAGATCCTTGTAGGATGACGGTTCGTAGCTGGTTGCGATCTCTGCGTATCCAAGCGAGCCCGGTTCGGGTTCTTCTGCGTAGGCATCGGCGAATTGGCGCAGCATCTCGTCGAGCGCGCGGACTTCGACTAGATACCGACGCCACTTGTGCTCGTTGAGTTCGAAATCGTTTGTGATGAGGTCGCCGGCACGTTCGCCGAAGCCGGTGAGCTGGTCTATGCGGGCGGGTGGCATATCCAGGTTGAGGCCGCCCTCCTCCGGTTTGAGGTCGACCGTCACGATCCGTTCGCGATAGCCGGCGAGGATCGACTGGAGGGAATCCTGCCAGTCCTTGGCGCTGTCAAACAGGGCGAACACGAAGGCGATCAGGCCGGAAAAGCCTTGCGTTGGCAGGAGTTGCCCCTGTCCCGCCTTTGTCGGAAGAAATACGCGGGTTTCCCCGGTGCTTTCCGGCTTCTCCCGCCGGCGGTCATATTCGCCGAGAGAGATGCCAAAGGTCGGGCGCGACGGCAGGAAGCGGTCGAAGAAATGTACCGGAAAATTTGACGACAGCCCTCCGTCGGAGAACATGCAGCGCACCAACCTGTCCTGTTCGGGGACGCCGACCAGCGTATAGTCGATCCTGTAGAGCGGCACCGCCGAGATCAGTGCCGGGAAGCTGAGGCTCATACGTGCGAGGACCACTAGCGGAAGATTGTCGATCTTGAACGGATAGAGGTCGCTTGACCCCTCCTTTGGCGTCGTCAGCATCGCGTCGACGACGCGAGCAGGAAAAAGCGAACGGAACTCCCGCTCGGAAAAGAGATGAAGGTTATTCTCCATCGGCAGCACGTAGGGGCGATGCGAGGTGATATCGGTGGTTACCGTTTGCACCTTGATCTGGCGGGATTGAAGATCCTTGACCCCAAGCGGTGCCCCGGTGGCCGAACGCCCGGCGACGAGATCTATCGTGTCGGCTAGCCACTCCGTCAGGGCGGGATGGCCGGCCATCATATAAGGTTGGGTCATTCCGTTGCAGAGGCCGTAATCGGCCTGCGGGAGCCTGCGGGCGACATCGCGGGCGGCGACCAAAGCCGCTGTGGCGGCCGGCAGAAGAAGGAGCAGAAACAGGAACAGCAAGACAATGAGCAGCGCCGCTGGCAGGGAATGCCAGGTGAACGGGATCATGATGGCGATTATGATCGCAGGGATGGCACCAAAAAGGGCTGGCACCGGGTAGCCCTTCAAAAGCGCGAAGACCGTGCCCGCGATACTTTTCGACATCGCCGCCAGCACTAGATTGAAGACCGGGCGAAGCTCCTGGCGAGGCTGGAATTTCTCCAAGAGCGTCGCTGACAGCTGCTTTGGGAGCGCCTCGATCTTTTCAAATCCGCCTTCGGCGCGACCGAATTCGGCGGCGGCAGTGACCACCGCGGCAATCGCGCCGGCCGACGTACCGCCGATATTGCGGAAGCGGTACTTGCGCGAAAGTTTCACGACGGCCTTCGGGTAGACAACCCCACTTGTGATCCCGCCCTTCATGACGAGGTCGCAGCTCAGTTCAGGCGCGCTCATGTCCCATCTACCTCAATTGATTTTAAGCGTGTCCGACCAGGCCTTCACGAGGCTCGAATAGGGTTGGCCCGGCTCCGCCATCGTGCGGATTTCGTCGAGGATTTGGTTGACCAGCAGGTCGAGCCGCGCGCCCATGGTCTTGGTCTGCTGATCAAGGCTGGCAAGCAGCGTCTCCGAAATCTTGCCGATCTCGTCGATCAACCGGCTCAGGAAATCTAGCTTGCGCAGGACCCGTGTTCTCTCCTGAACCAATCCGAGCCGGTTCAGGCCGTAGACATGGATCGATGTCAGGCCACGCCTGGAAGGGACGTTGTCCTTGAAGGTCGGAAGGACGAGGCCGAGAGGGTCGCCACGGTCAATGTGAAACACCAAGTGCTCTTCCGGAACGTCAACGCAGGGGTTGATCAGGTCAGGCTGCTCGTCGATACCGGGAAAGTCCGCCGTCGCCCTGGCTGCACCGGCGATCGGAAACAAATCCTGCTTGCCAAGCGATGCCTTGACACCTTGCATTTCAGGAGCCGCCAGCAGTTGCGCGAGACTCTCGGGGAATCTCGGCAAGTCCTGCCAGCGCCGCCGATTGCAATCGATGCAACTTGGCAGCAGGTTGTCCCACACCATGGCAAGCCACCAGTAGCCGGGATGATTGGCAACTCGGGCGATGCGTCCCTTTGGCCGGTAATGTTCGACATCGACCGGCGCTTGGTTGGCATACCGGCTTTCGCAATAAGCGCATTTGCCGAAGAACAGCTTGTCGAGCGCGTATTTGACTGCTTCGTCGGAATAGGCGCTGAAACTGAACGTCTTGTCCTTCTTTTTCCTGGTTTTCGCACCTGGAGCCGCAGCGCCGGCGGCCGCTGTCACAGCTTGTGCCTTTGCCTGCGCCGCGAAGAAGATCTTCGCCTTTGCCAGTTCCTTGCCGCCGCGGCTTTTCTCACCGACAAGAACAGCCGGCGCCGAAACCAGGGTCCGATCGACGCGCCGCATCAGATGCCCTCCAGGACGGCCAGGATCCGCCTCTTCGTTTCATCGCGCAGGACCTCGCGTGGCCGGCCGGCAAGGTTGCGCCGGTTGACGAGGTAGTCGGCAACGGCCTCCTGCACGAGGCGGGCAGCCTCGCTCATGCCGACCGGAAGGGCATCCACTACCTGCCTGCGGATCGCGTCCATCGCAGTTCTGACGTCCTGGTCCGGCGCACTCCCGTCCTTTCTTGCGAGATAGTCGCCAAGCCTTGCGAGGCTTGCCTCGATCTCGGGGTCGTCGGTGGAAAACAGGCTGAACAGGTCCGAGGTTAGGAGCTGCTCGATGGTCAGCGCCGACACCTTCGGCAACTGGGTGAGGCTGTCGACCATGAGCGGGATCTGGCCGCTGCCTAGCTGCCTGGCGACCTTGCTCAACACCACCACTTCACCGTCGCGCATTCCCCTGAGGCACAACGGATCATGCGTCGTGACGATGAAGGTCATCGACGGCAATGCAGTGCGCAGGCCCTTCATGATGTGGATCTTCCAGCGCGGATGGAGATGGGCCTCGACCTCGTCGATCAGCACGATCCCTTCCGCCGAGGTCAGCGTTGTGAAGTTCGGATTGATGTCGCGATCCATGAGCCATCGCAGGATGTCGCAGGACAATGCGAGAATGGTACGGAAGCCCGACGAGACGTTTGAGAGCGGGGTCCTGCTCTTCTTGCCGGACGCATCAATCTGCATCTCAACGAAGCATCGCCTCTTGGCCTCGTCTCGATGGATGACTTCGATCTCTTCGGCCGCCCCGAAGATCACTCCCAAGGCCTGGACGACGGCCCGGTACTCGGTCGGCGGCAACCCGAGAAGCCAGTGCTCCGGATTGCTGAGCAGGCTGTCGGTATGGAACAGGCTGAGCACCGGTCGTGACGGTTTCCAGTCATGCAGGTCGCGCACATAATGACGGTAGGCGCCGTAGCCGAAGACCAAGGGCAATCGGTTCTCGCCGATTTGAGAATAGCCCTTGACACCGACCGTGAGTGTCGAGACCTGTCCATTGTCGAACTGAAGGCGAACCTTGGCCGATCGCCTTTGCGGCAGGTCCTCGGCACCCATGAAGCTGGGGTTGAGCCTTAGGCTACCCGGTTCTTCCACCAGGTCGGGGCGCGCGTCGGTGCCGATGAGGGCAAGCGCGATCGCCTCTAGGATGGAGCTCTTGCCAGCAGCGTTTTCGCCAAGGATCAACAATGCCTGCGCCATGCGTTCGGTCGAGTCTGGTGCAGCAGGCAGTTTGATCGACAGCGTCTCAATGGCCTTGAAGTTCGTCAGCCGGATTTCCTTGAGGCGGGGGGGTGCTCCCGCTATGTCGTCTTCCTCGACGATATTCGCAGAAGCGGCAATCCGCACAATTTCCGCGTCGCTGGCATCGACCTGGCGCCTGAGTATCCGCCAGAGGCCTACGAATTCATTGGTGTCGTTCGGCCCATCACCTTCAAGTTTTGCATAATCGTCGAAGGCCTGCTTTCGTCTGGTTCTCAATCGCGTCCGATTGAGCCGGAAATGCTTGATGGTTTCCTCGCCCTGTGGACTTGCAGCTTCCATCGATCCGTCTTTCCGCGGGACGAGATGGCGGGCAATGTCGTCGGCACAGGGATCGACCAGGAGCGGTGCCTCGTTGAGGACCATGTCCGGCCACGTCCCGTCGCCTTTCTCGACAAACCGGGCATATTCTTCCGGCGTCGGGATAGGCGTCCTCTGTCCGTCGACCGGGAAGTAATTGGTTCGTTTCGGCCTGCAGTCCCCGCAGCTCGGATAGAGATTGATCCAGGCATCCGACAGCCAGCCGTAGTAGAGATGGGCATCGCGTGCCCGCCCGTCCTCCTCGCTGCCGATCGTTGGCTCGGCATCGTTCATCGGCCTGAAGCGGTGCAGGAACATGCTTTTCGAAGCCTGTTCGCAGAACGCGCACTTTCCCAGGAACATGTGCGAGAGATCGCGCATGATCTCCCGTGACTCGAGCTGCATGATCGGAACGCGGGTCTGTTCGCGTTTCATCGGATCCAACTGAAGATACCGGAGAAAGGATTGACGTCTCTCCGTAGCGAGCGAGCCCCCCAAGGCCGCTGGCGGACTTGGTGCCCGCGCGACGTTTCGCATGATCTACTCCAAGTGATTCGGTGTCGGCACGTCAGGCTTCATTTTAGGCTAAAAGACGATTCCTCGGCGGGCAGCGTTTTCTACCTTTTAGAGCCAAGGCTGATCATGTGAATATCGCGAGAAACTTGCAACCATAAAGTTTCTTCGAAGAATAACTTCTCGCCTGCTGCGGCTCATAGCTGTGACTTGCCTCATCTAGTCGGGAGAGAGCAGCGGAGCCGCGAGGTTATCGGCCCAACGCCCCGCCCGTCGAAGCCCAGTAAGTTGCAATATCAATGATCTACCTAGGCCTGATCGGCATCACGATCACGCCACAAGCTCACGTGTCGTGTCTGCGGCATCATGTCTGCTTTCAGTGGATATTGTTGAAAAAGTCCGCGTCGCGGTCGCCCGTGGCACTTTCGTAGCATGGCGTTCCGCAGAGACCCCAAAATTGAATCCTGATTCCATGCAATGCGCCGGGGTGGAACTGGATTCTAATATCGATGGCGATTTGCGGTGCGCCGGACTTTTTCAACACTATCAGTGCACGTCTGACGTCGACGGGGTGACCGACATGAGGCGCAGAGCCGGCATTGGTTCGGGGCAGATCAGCTCGACTATTGTGCCCTATGTTTCGGCTTGCCGCCGGCAAGTTGCTTCAATGCATTCGCCCGCCTAGAAAGGCGCCCCCTCGGACTCACTGGTCGCTGTGACTTATTCGGACCCTGAAATTGGCTGCCGCCGCGATTTCTCTGACTTGTCGACGACAGGGAGCCCTTCCTTTCTGGCCTTGGCAAACGCTCGATCGCTCTCCAGGAACTCCGCCAGCATGAACGGGATCAGTTCCGCTACCGATTCGGACTCGCCATAGGTCTGACGATAAAGCGCCGCATAGTCCTGCAGTGCTTGGTTCAGGTCTGCACTTACGCTTATGGTGATCTTCGAAGGTGTCCGATCCGGAAGTTTGCCGAGTTTCAGATTGGTCATGATGACTCCAGTCAATTCGGGTACGGCCGTAGCACAAGATCCTTGTGCACGATGACGCGCAGTGGCCAACCAGGGCGGACGGTGATCGTGGGCTGAATATTGAGGTTCTTCTCGGTGATGCGCTGGCCAGCTTGACTGACGTTCTGCTGAGCGGATTCGCGGATTGCTTTGACCAGGTCGCTTTCGTCTTGCCCGAGGCTCAGCTCCGTGCCGACCCCCAGCAACGTGGCCAGCGCAACGCCTTTCATCAGCTGCCAGGTGTGGAAATCCACCTTGTCCTCAAGCCCGGCATAGCCGGCGGTGTCCGTCGCCGGCAGATTGTCGATTTCGATCGAAGAGCCGTCGGGCAGCAGTATCCGTTGCCAGACCAGCAGCGCGCGCCTTTGTCCAAAGGCAACAACGCTGTCATAGGTGCCAATCAGGCGAGAGCCTTGCGGAATGAGCAAGGAGCTGCCGGTGACTGTGTCGTGCACATTCTCGGTGACCTGTGCGACGACGAGGCCGGGCAAGTCGGAATTGATGCCAGTGATCAGGCTCGCTGCGATGACGCTGCCGGCCATCAGCTGATACGGCGAAGCCGGCGTCTGCAGTGCATGCAGATTGTAGATTCCACTTGTGTTCCGCTGGCTGACAAAATCGAGCTTGCGCTGTTGGTTGTTTTGGTCGCCCTCGGCCGGTGCTACGGAAGCTGAATCGCGTGCGGCATGGGATTGTGGAGCCGTTCCATCAAAGGGTGGACGCCCGCCCTGCCCGTTGCCGGCGGCATCCGCTTGCCGGGGTCGATTTTCGATCCGGAAGAAGACTTGCGATTCGCGCGCCCCGATCGCCTGCTGTGCAAGGCGCTGCTCCTCCGCCGAAACCTCCTGGCCCGGCGCGATGCCCAGCTGGCGTTGGTGCTCAAGGATGGGGCGGCCGAGGTCGCCGGGCAGCGGTGCTCCAAGCACCGGAGGCTTGGGCTTGATCCCGGAATAGTCCTTAGGCAGCCTTTCAATTGCCTCCGCGGTTGGCTTCCGCTCAGTGTTGTAAAGCTCTTCAGCCTGCTCCTTGATGCGCAGCGCCGGTCCCTGCAGCGCCATCATGGTGACGCCTAGAACGGTCCCGGAACCAACAGCAGCAATGGCGACAATAATGCCGCGCTTGAAGCGCACAGCGCGGCGAGGCGAGGCCCGCAGCTGCAGCTGTTCTGGATCGAGTTTCGGTGGAGCATCGGAGCGGGAAGTATCCGTCATGGGTCGTCCCCTCACCTGCTGGAACGCGAAAAGAGCGATATCCGCCGCGGCGCTTGCCTGCCGTCGGTCCTCGTGATGCGCACCACCTGCTGCTGCTTGGCGCCGAGGCGCAGTTCGGCCGCGGCGAAGAGGCGATCGACGATGTAATAGTTGCCCCGTATGCGGTAGTTGACGAGCTGGTTGTCCCCGTCAGCACCGACGATGAAGAGTGGCGGGGCCTCGCCCTGATCGATGCGGCCAGGAAATTCGATATAGACCTTGCTGCCATCGTCGAAGGCACGCGTCGGCCTCCAGGGTGGCGTATCGCCGGTGATTGCATAGCGGAAGTGGATCTTTTCGAGTGCGACATTTGAGGCCACCGGCATTGCCGCCTCGGCCTGCGAATTGCGCCGGCGTAGCGCGATGATCTGGTCCTCGCTGTAAGTCCAGGAGATGGCCGCCATGGCGGTCTTATCCGTGCTTTGAAGCTGCAGGTGATAGCTTCGCCGGTCCGTGGTGATCACCAGATTCGTGGCAAGTCCTGGCGCGAAGGGCTTCACCAGCACATGGGTGCGCTGGTCATCGCCGGAGCCACTGACGGTGTCGCCAATTACCCAGCGCACTGTATCGCCGGCCGACACGGATTGGAGTTTCTCGCCTGACTGCAGAGCGATATCGCTGACGCGCTCCGGTGCGGCATAGAGCTGGTAGAGCGCGCCTTCGGCAAAGGGGTAAACCTGCACCGCATTCACATAGCCATATTTGGTGGGTTGCTGCGTCGCCGCCTTGTTGGCATCGGCGACACGTTCTTCAGGCGAGCGCCTGTCTTCAGCAGCCTTGCCCGGCTCGGGCTGCAACTGGCCGGGCAGCGGCAGCGGTTTCGGCACTTCCACGACTTTGACGGGCTTCTCCGGCGCCTTCTCAATCGCGGCCGGCTTGAAGCCAGCATGGTCATAGGAAATCTGCGGCGGCGGCACCGGCTTCGAGGCACAGGCGGAGATGACCGCAGCCAACGCCGAGAGGATCAGCGCAGTGCGGAGTGACGAGAGTCTATTTATCATTGGCGGGCTCCTTTGGGGGAACGGAAGTCTGCGCGGCACTGTCGAGCTCGCGCGACCAGTCGATGGCATTGATGAAGACGCCGAGCGGGTTTTTGCGCAGCTGATCGGTATTGTTCGGCGGCCGGATCACAATGGTGAGGATCCCGGTCCAACGCGTTGTGCTGGCGAGGCTGCCGCGCTCAAAGACCTGCTCGGTCCATTTGACTTGAAAGGAGCTGTCGGACGCTCGAACCACGCTCGTCACCTGCACCGAGACGCTGCGCGTGCCGATCTTGCCGAACGGGTCATTGGCCTTAGCGTACTCATTGAGAAATAGGGCTGCACGGTCGGTGGCGAAGTCGTACGCCGCCAGCCAGTTCTGCCGCACCAGCACCGGATCGGTGGAGATGGAACGGACGTTCTGGATGAAATGGCCGAGATGCCAGGCAATCTGGGCATCGTCGGGCTCGTAGGTTTGGATTGCCGGCGCGACAGCCCGTGTCTCACCGAAGCGGTCGACCTCGACAACATAAGGCACAACGCGGCCCTGCATCGACTGCCACAAGAGTCCACCAGAGAGCCCGGTGGCCAGAGCGAGGCAGCCAAAGGCCATCAGGCGCCAGTTCCTTGCCTGCACGCGCGCAGTGCCGATGCGCTCGTCCCAAAGTTGGGCGGCCTTCTGGTATGGTGTGACGGGGTGGGGCGTCTTCCCGTAACGCTGAACAGGTCGCTTGAAGAGCATCTAGTCTTCCTTATCGTTGAGAGAGGGGTTGGCGCCGCTTCCACCCCGATCGCCATCGCGGACGGCCTGCGTGGCGGCGTGGCGATGGGCGCGCGCGGTCTGTTCGGAACGCAAGCGCCTCGCCCACGCCGGCGCGGCATTGGCACCTGACGCGGCAGGGTTTCCGGTCATTGATGCGGTCGGCGTGCCGCCCGTCGCGGTCCAGGCTGCATCGCGCCCGGCATCGGCGCTGCGCCGGAATGGTTCTGTTGCAGATCGCATTCCCCGCATCGCGGCGCCGCCAGCTGCGCCGGCAACGCCCTGCAGTCCAGCAGCTACGCCGGAGAGGCCGGACTCGGGCGATGTTGCACGCCCCATCTGCCAAGCTGTGGAAGCAGCCGATCCCATGGCCGTGCCGGCTCGAACGGCGGCGAGACCGCCGCCGGTTGCCATGCGCGGGCCGGCAAGCGCCGCACCTCCGGCAACGAGCGTTGATCCGGCGGCCGCCGCGGTGGTTCCGAGTGCGGCTCCCGCGCCAAGCTGCGGCGCGCCCGAGACAAGACCCGAGGCAATTCCCGGCCCGAAAATGCCGAGCCCAAGCAGCGCCAACGCGCCCAGTACCTGTGACATGGCCGCGGCCAAGTCCGGCTCCTTGCCTTGCAGCGCGGAAGCGAACTCGCCGAAGAGCGTGGAGCCGATGCCGACGATGACAGCAAGCACCATCACCTTAATGCCCGACGAGATCACATTGCCGAGCACGCGCTCGGCCAGAAATGCCGAGCGGTTCCAGAGCGCGAAGGGCACCAGAACAAAACCGGCCAATGTGGTGAGTTTGAACTCCAGGATGGTGATGAAGAGCTGAATTGAAAGAATGAAGAAGGCGATGAGGACCAGAAACCAGGCGAGAAGCAGCACGAAGATGGTCAGCGCGTTGCCAAAGATCTCGGGGAAGCCGACTAGCTGGCTCGCTTGATTGAGCAGCGGCCAGGCGCCCTCGAAGCCGGCCGCGGCAATGCGGCCTGGCCGCAGGAGACTGTCGGCGGACAGATTGCCGGCCGATGCGTTGATGCCGAGGCCGGCAAAGGAATGGTAGATGATGTCGGCGAGGTTCTTAAAATTGTTCAGGATGAAGGCGAAGGCGCCGACATAGAGCACTTTTCGGACAAGCCGGCCAAGAACATTGGGCTCGCCGCCGAACGCCCAGACCAGGCCTGCCAGCGTGATGTCGATGCCGATCAGGATGGTGGTGAGAAAGGCGAGGTCGCCCGAAAGCAGACCGAACCCGCTATCAATATAGCGGGTAAAAGTCTCCATGAAGCGATCAATGACGCCGAGGTCATTCATGTCGCCGCCTTCCTCGTTGTCTTGAAGAACTGCTGATCAGTTGCCGGGATAGGCCGTACCGGTGCCCAGGAAACGCTTCGTCGTCTCGCGGGCGGCTTCCTCGGACTGCGCCTTGCGGGCAGCATCTTCGGCTTCAGCCCGGAACTGGGTCGCGAGCAGCGTCTGAATCTGGATCTGCTGCTTGGTCGAAAGCGCGATCAGCTGATTGGTGGCCTGGCTTGCCTCAAGGGCACCTGCCGCGCCCTGACTGCGGTTGACGAGATCGGTAAGCAGGTCGCCGTCGGCCCGCACGTTCTCCACGATCTGCGACTGCGCGCTCATGGTTTGGCGGAACGCCTGCATGGCGTTTTGCCAGCGCTCGCGCGCGGCGCTCGCCACATCGCTGACCTTGATTGTGGCGTCGTAGCTTTCCGGATATTGCACACGCCACTGGTTCTGAAGCTTGTCGAGATCGAAGCTCAGGCCGCTGGCCTGGGTCATCAGGCCGTCGATCCGTTGGAGCGAGCCTGTGAGCTGGCCGACGGAAGAAAAATCCAAGCGCTGAAGATTCCGCGCCATGTTCTGCAGCATCGTCGCCTGGTTCTGAAGCGACTGGATCTGGTTGTTTATCTGCTCCAGGGAACGTGCCGCTGTCAGCACGTTCTGCGCATAATTCGACGGATCGAACACGATTAGGGCGTGGGCCGGCTGGACGTAGTCGGCCATCGGTTTTGCGATTAGGGAAACGGTGATCAGGCTGGTGAGAAGGCGGCGCCGCATCATGACGATTGCTCCTTGTCTGGTTGAGGGAATTGCTGGAGAAGCTCGGCAGCCCAATCGAGGCCGCGCGCACTCAGGAACCGGGAAGCAAAGCTGTCCTGCCCGTGCTCTGACAGGACGCTGTCGATCAAAGCTTGCGTGGCCGGATCAGAGGCGCCGCAGAGCGCAAGAGCGATCGGGCCGAGCCCGAGCTCGAAGAGGCGGTTGCCGCGGCGCGACTGCAGATAATACTGGCGCTTCGGTGTGGCACGGGCGACCAATTCGATCTGCCGCTCGTTCAGGCCGAAGTGCTCATAGGCTGCCCGCGCCTGCGGTTCCACGGCACGGTCATTGGGGAGAAAAATGCGCTGTGGGCAGCTCTCGATGATCGCCGGCGCGATGGAAGAGCCAGCGATGTCTGCAAGTGACTGCGTGGCGAAAATGACGGAGACGTTCTTCTTTCGCAGCACCTTCAGCCATTCGCGGATGCGGGCGGCAAAGAGCGGGTTGTCGAGATAGACCCAGGCCTCATCGAGCATGAGCAGTGTTGGCCGGCCGTCGAGCCGCTCCTCGAGGCGATGGAAGAGATAGGTGAGCACCGGCAGCACGGCGCCTTCCTGGTGCATCAGCTCTTCGGTCTCGAAACACTGCACATCCGACAAAGCCAGCCGATCTTCATCGGCATCGAGCAGCCGGCCGAAGGGACCGTCGAGCGTGTAGGGCATCAACGCGGCCTTGAGCCCATTGGACTGAAGCAGAACCGACAAGCCCGTCAGCGTGCGTTCCTGCACCGGCGCAGTGGCAAGGCTGATGAGGGCCGACCAGATCGCCTCCTTTACCTCCGGCGTAACGGTGACATTCTCATGGGCAACGAGGCCGGCGATCCATTCCGCCGCCCAGCTGCGAGTAGCCTGGTCGCCGATATTGCTCAGTGGCTGGAAGGCAAGCGCACCATCCGCGCCCAGGGCGTGGTGTTCTCCGCCCATGGCCAGTGTTGCCGCACGAGCCGAATTGCCCTTGTCGAAGACATAGACCTGCGCCCCGGCATAGCGTCGAAACTGCAGAGCGACTAGCGCAAGCAGAACCGACTTGCCGGCACCGGTCGGACCAACGACCAGCATGTGGCCGACATCGCCGACGTGGGTGGAAAGCCGAAACGGTGTCGACCCGTTGGTCTCTGCGAAGAGAAGCGGCGGGGATTCGGTCCCAGTCACGTTGGTGAGATGCTCGTTATCCACCGGACCGGCCCACGCCGACGACAGCGGCATGACATGGGCAAGATTCAGCGTGTGAACGAGCGGCTGGCGAACGTTAGCGTAGACATGACCGGGCAACGAGCCGAGCCACGCCTCGACCGCATTGATGCTTTCACGGATCGTGGTGAAGCCGAGCCCATTGACTATGCGCTCAACCGCTCGGAGCTTTTCCGCGGCGGTCTGCCGGTCCTGGTCCCATACCGTCACCGTTGTGGTGAGATAGCCGAAGCCGACGTGATCGCCGCCCAATGCCTGAAGGGCGGCATCCGCATCGAGCGCCTTGTTGTCGGCGTCACTATCGACGAGGGGGACGGGTTCGTTGGTCACGACCTCGCGCAGGATGGCTGCGATCGATTTGCGCTTGGCAAACCACTGACGGCGCAACCGGGTCAGTGTCTTTGTGGCTTCCGTCTTGTCGAGCGGGATGAAGCGCGTCATCCAGCGGTAGGCGAAATCCTGATGGTTGAGCGCGTCGAGGATCCCTGGCCGGGTGACGTTCGGGAAACCAAGGATGGTGAGGGTGCACAGATGCTGCTCACCCAGCATCGGCTCCAGGCCGCCGGTAAGCGGCGCGTCAACCAGAACACCGTCGAGATACATTGGCGTTTCCGGCATGGCGACCGGATGGCGGTAGGTCGAGATTGTGCCGTGCAGATAGGTTAGCGTCTCGGCATCATCGAGGGCGCGCACTTCCGGCATGAAGCCGGACAGCAAATCCAGGACGCGGTCGGTCTCGTCGCGAAACCACGCCAGCTCCTGGCGCCAGTCTCTAGCCCCTCCCGAGTGATGCGAGTCGACCAGTGCGCTTTCCGCCCGCGCCTGGCCATCTGGCGCCGGCATGAAGACCAAGGTCAGATGATAGCGACTCTCGAAGTGCGCGACCTTGCCCTCGAAGGCCGCGCGCCGTTCCTCATCGACCAGCCATGAGGCAGCATCGGGAAAAGCCGAGCTCGGATAGCCCAGCGCTTCAACGCGCTCGGCCTCGAAAAACAACCCCCATCCGGAGCCCAACCTTCGTAGCGCATTGTTGGCTCGCGCGCAGATGCCGACCAACTCGGCTTCGGTCGCGCTTTCAAGGTCGGGGCCACGGAACCGGAAGGTTCGCTGGAAGCTACTGTCTTTATTGAGCACGATGCCGGGCGCGACCAAAGCGGCCCAGGGCAGATGGTCGGCAAGCCGATCGGCTTTGCCGCGATACTCCGAAAGGTTCAGCATGCAAGCCACCCCTTCAGGCGAAGATGACGGACAAGCACGCTGGCGAAGTCCGGATCGCGGCGAGCGGCAAAGACCGCGAGGGTGTGGCCGGTGATCCAGAGCGCCAGTCCGGCGATCCACTGCTGCAGGCCAAGGCCTATTGCCGCGGCCACCGTGCCGTTGAGGATCGCCACCGCTCGCGGCGCGCCGCCCAGCAGGATCGTCTCAGTCAATGCCCTGTGAACGGGGACTTCGAAACCCTCGATATGCTGCTCTCCGGTGGCCATCAGACGAGTGCCCCGCCGCCGAAGGAGAAGAAGGAGAGAAAGAAGCTCGATGCCGCGAAGGCGATCGACAGGCCGAAGACAATCTGGATCAGCCGGCGAAAACCGCCTGCCGTGTCACCGAAAGCAAGGGTCAGGCCGGTGGTGATGATGATGATCACCGCGACGATCTTGGCGACCGGTCCCTGCACCGACTCAAGGATCTGCTGCAGCGGCTGTTCCCAAGGCATGCCGGAGCCCGCTGCGTGGGCCGGGACGGTGAGAAGAAACGCGAGCGCGGTGGACGAAAGGAAGCGAAGCTTCTTGAGCATGAGGTGACCTTTCAAAACTGCTGGAGTTGCGGAAGCGTGAGCGGGGTGACGGCGTAATCACCGCTGCTGTCGAGACCGGTGACCTCAGCGATCGCGTCAATGCGGCGCGAGGATCCGCGCCCAGCGATGAAGACGATCAGATCTACCGCATCAGCGATGAGGCGGCGGGGAACGGTGACGACGGCTTCCTGGGCGAGCTGCTCGATACGGTAGAGAGCGGAACGCGCCGAATTGGCGTGAACCGTCGCGATGCCGCCGGGATGCCCGGTGTTCCATGCCTTCAGCATGTCCAGGGCTTCCGCGCCCCTGACTTCGCCCACGATGATGCGGTCGGGTCTGAGCCGCAGGGTCGAGCGCACGAGATCGGCGAGCGTGACCGACCCCCGCCTCGTCCTCAAGGCAACGCAATCCTTCGCCGCGCATTGCAGTTCGCGCGTGTCCTCGATCAGGATCACCCGCTCGTCGCAATCGGCGACTTGTGCCAGCAGCGCATTGGCAAGTGTTGTCTTGCCCGACGACGTGCCGCCGGCGACCAGGATGTTGCGCCGCTCACGGACCGCCTTCTTCAGCGCATCGGCCTGCAGCGGCAGCATGACCCGGTCGGCGACATAGTCGGCCAACGTGTAGAGTTTCGCCGCAGGCGTTCGGATGGCGAAGCATGGCCCCAGCACGACAGGCGGCAGCAGACCCTCGAAGCGCTCGCCCGATGGCAATTCGGCGCTGACAATCGGATTGTCAGCATGCGCCTCGGCGCGCACGTGGGAGGCGACCAGGCGGATGATGCGTTCGGCCTCAGAAGGATGCATGTGCACGCCGGTGTCGACCCGGCCTTCACCCAACCGGTCGAGCCGCAGCGCACCGTCGGGATTGACCATCACCTCAATGACGGTCGGATCGGCAAGGGCTTCGGTGATCGCCGGACCCATGGCGGTGCGCAGCATGACGCGGCGGCGATGGTCGGCTTCCGGATGAGAACTCATCCTTCCCCTCCCCTGCGATCGTCGGTGCCAAGTGACCGTTTCCCGGAAGCGATTTGGCGGCCGACCTGTTCGACGAATTTGTCGAAGCGCTCCTGGGCAATCGCTTGCGTGGCCCTGTCCGGCACCGGCGTGTGAGCATGAAGCGTGATCGAAAAGCGGATGAAGAGCGCCAGGCTCTCCAGGATCATCTCGACATCGCGCCTGACATGTCCGAGGTCGCGGGAAAGACGGTCGAGCCTCTTGCCGTAGCGCTGGTCGAGTACATTCTCCCCACGCCGCTCGATAAAGGTCTCGACCGCGTGCGCCACAATGGCCGATTTGGTGGTCGATGGATTGCGGCTGAGGTTCTCCAGCTTCTCGCTCAACTCGGGTTCAAGCAAAAACTGGTGACGAATGCGGTGGGGCTTCATGCTGCTCGGTCCCTCTGACCGGCGCTGATGCACCGGCGACGGGAACGAGCATCGTCGAGATCCTCGAAATCGCTTACGGCCGTTATCTACGCTGAGATGCGCCCGCGTATGGCGCGCCGTTCAGAAGCCGGGCACGATGTCCTTGTCGTCGCCCATTCCCTCGTTGAGGCCGTACGCACGTGCGGCAGTGGAAATCCGATCCATGACGCGCTTGTCGGCGAGCGTCTCGCAGTCATCGTCTGCGGGCGTGAACAGATCGCCCTGATCAGGCTCCTGGACGACGAGGGTCCGTTCTTCGCGCAGGCCCGGATGGCGCTGCTGCTGGACACCTCCGTCTTCGATTGCCGCGCCGGCACTGTCGTCATCGCCAGCAAGACGCCGATCCACGCCGCGCACCTGTCCGCTCCAATCGTCCGGGCGCGACGTGGGCCGATCCGCGTAGGCACCGTCGCGCAGCACCGGCGAAGGCAGCACTCGCTCCGTGAAATTCGGATCCTGGTAATAACGCAACTTCTTGGCGCGAATCGGCGGCAATCCCGAAACCAGGATTAGTTCGTCAGCCTGCGGCAACTGCATCACCTCACCCGGCGTCAGCAGGGGGCGAGCGGTCTCTTGGCGGCTTACCATGACGTGGGACAACCAGGGCGCCAACCGATGGCCGGCATAGTTACGCATCGATCTGAGTTCCGTCGCGGTACCGAGCGCGTCCGAGATGCGTTTGGCCGTGCGCTCGTCATTTGAGGAAAAGGCAATCCGCACATGGCAATTGTCGAGAATGGCGTTGTTCTCGCCATAGGCCTTGGAGATTTGGTTCAACGATTGCGCTATCAGATAAGCGCGGATGCCGTAGCCTGCCATGAAGGCGAGCGCAGTCTCGAAGAAGTCGAGCCGACCGAGCGCCGGAAATTCATCCAGCATCATCAGGAGCTGATGCTTGCGGCTCTTCTTTGGATCGCCCTCCAGGCGCTCGGTCAGCCGCCGGCCGATTTGATTGAGCACCAATCGCACCAGGGGCTTAGTGCGCGAGATATCCGACGGTGGCACGACCAGATACAGCGACATCGGTCGATCGGCATCCACAAGGTCGGCAATGCGCCAGTCGCAGGCCGATGTTGCCGCGGCCACCGTTGGATCACGATAGAGCCCGAGAAACGACATGGCGGTCGAGAGAACGCCTGAGCGCTCGTTCTCTGACTTGTTCAGCACCTCACGAGCCGCCGAGGCCACGACCGGATGGACCTGAGGCTTGTCCACCGTGCCGAGGTGGTTTGTGGTCATCATCCGCTGCAGTGTCGCAGCGAATGAGCGTTGCGGGTCCGACAGGAAGGTGGCGACACGGGCGAGTGTCTTTTCCTCTTCGGCGTAGAGCACGTGCAAGATGGCGCCAACTAGGAGTGAATGACTGGTCTTCTCCCAATGGTTCCGCCGCTCCAGCGCGCCTTCCGGATCGACGAGAATGTCTGCGATGTTCTGAACGTCCCGGACCTCATTCGGACCTTTGCGCACTTCCAGCAGCGGGTTGTAGTGCGCCGATCTCGGATCGGTAGGATTGAACAAAAGGCAGTACGAGAACTTCGACCTCCAGCCAGAGGTCAGCTGCCAGTTCTCGCCTTTGATGTCGTGAATGACGGCCGAGCCGGTCCAGGAAAGAAGGGTTGGAACAACGAGTCCGACGCCCTTGCCCGAACGTGTCGGCGCAAAGGCCATGACGTGTTCCGGTCCGTCATGGCGCAGATAGCGATAATTCAGTCCGCCAAGGAAAACGCCGGCCGGCTGAAACAGCCCCGCCTTCTCGATTTCCAGCTTCATGGCCCATCGTGAGGACCCATAGGTGGTGACCAACCCCCGCTGCCGTGCGCGCCAGAGGGACCCAGCTATCGCGGCGGCACAGCCCAGGAACCCACTGGCTCCGGCAAGTATGCCAGCCTTGTCAAAGACCTCAGGCGCATAGGCGTCAAATTGGAACCACCATTCGAACAGTTTCCACGGCTGGTAGATCGGCCAGCCGACTGTCACAAACCATGGCGCGCCGAGTGGCGGCTGATAGGAGAGCATGTGGGCGCACCATTGGGTTGCAGTCCACACGCCAAGAATGACAATTGCGAATACGACAGCGATCTGCCCAATCAGCAACTTCGTGGGTGTCAATGGCTTGCTCCGCTCTTCTGGCCAGACGGACCAAACATCGCGCCGAGCGATGAGAATTCGAACGGCCGCTACGTGCGACTAGGTGCGATGACAAGGTTGATAGGCATTGTTCAGCTGCGAACAGCGAAAATCCCCCGCAGCAACCGATCGGCGGTGCCAGGTACGCGGTTTGGTCGCAGAAGATGTTGGGGCTTCAGGCGCCGGCACATTGAAGATGTGCTGACAGACAAACCTTTGGAGCCGACGCGTTTGTGCGAGTAGCGAGCTCAAAGGCTCGGCGAGAAGTCGTCGTTCTCAATCGGGCGACGGGGGATACATCGGCGAAGACGGCATAAGGCAGGATGGGCCAGACCGAGCCGACAGCAACGTCGTAGCCAAGGCCTTGGAGCGCATAGCGCCTGGCCGGGAGGCCGCCGCCAGTCAGGCTTACGCGGCGCGTCGTTGAGCGAGGTGAAGACCCGAACGGGCTCGACGAGGGTCCACGGCGGTCACAATGTTGTGGTGGTGATCGCAGTAGACGCGATCCGGCGAAGTTGGCCCAGCACAAAAACGATAACCGCCAGGTACAGAAGCGTCTTCGCTCACCGGGAAGCGGCACTGATAGAGGCCTAGCTGAATGAGGGGGACGTCTCTCGAAGTTGGTCTGATATTTTCAGGCATGATGGTTTCCTAGTTCGTAGCAATTACCGGCTGACGGCCGCAGTGCGACCCGTCGGGACGAGCTTCTCTCGTTTTGGAGGGCTATGGGTCACCATATGGTGTTGGTAGCACCATCAATGAAGCCCTACGCCCTGCTTCTGAAGCCAATAGTTTGCGACTTAAGGCCACACGCGCGAACGCATTAGCAATCTACCATCGTGTCCCCGAGCACTCGCCCGCCGCGGTTTGCCAGCGGCGGGGTCGCACTGGCTTGTAGGCCCTAGGCCCACTCGCGGCGCTCGCACTCGATCTCGGTGCGGGTTTCCCGTGTCTCATCGCCGTGTCAGCGCCTTGCAAATGAGCGAAACCAAGCTGTCGCGCGCTCGCTCGTGGAGTGCGCCTTTCGGCCGCCATGCAAGGAAATCATCAACGCTCATCCAATCAGCCGGGTTTGTATCGGCGTCTGGCTGGCTGAATTCCACATACAAATGCAGTTCGTCCGGCACGAAGACGACCCTCCATAATCCTTTGATGTCATTGGCAAGGTTGTAGGCGAGGACGGTCATGGCGGGGCACTCCTTTCGCCGTGGAGCGTGCCTATCTCACGGGAAAATTCCATCACCAGAAGTTAGTATTGACGCTCGCGCTTTCTCAGAAATCCAACGTCCGCGTGATGCCGAAAGGTGCAGCCAGCTTTTTGTGTATCTCGATTCGGAACACGGGACCGCCGCGAAAGTTCGGTGCACGCAGCGAATCCTCCCCTCCAGGTATTGCTGCAGATCGGTATCCCGATCGGCCCGCGCTCCCCGCAAGGGCGCGGGCCTCGGCCTGTGGTGCTCATGCCCTCCACATGGATCCGCAAGATGGAATATGATCTGGATAGAAGGACCCTCTCGGTGTGGTTCGTCGCCAGCGGCAAGCGGTACGAATTTGAGGGGGTACCGCCGGAAACCTTTGCCGCGTTCCGGGCCGCGTTCGCCAAGGGCCGCTATTTCAACGACCACATCCGCAACAATTTCCGCTACCGTCTGGTTGCGAGCGATAGCGACCCGGGATGACCTGACCTGCCGGCGGCTCAATCGTCCTGTCGCTCCAACCGGCGGTTGGTGGACGCGTTGCCGCTGTGGCGCTTAGGGTTGGTTACGGTCCGCGCTCACTTGGCAAGCCACCCCCCCGCATCCCCCCGCCTGGTGCAAAGCGTTTGATCGGTCCCGCCGTTCTGGCAGTGCGGCGGGACTTTTTTGCGGTCCAGGTGGAGCATCGGCGCGCGGGGAAGGCGCGGTGCACGCAGCACCCTTTTCTCATCCAACGTACGTCGGTGGCGCGCTGAAGGGGCTCAATGACGGTCTGCCGCCGGAACTCAACTAGCTGGACTATTGCTCGACCGGAAGCGGCTCGTGCTGCGGCTCAGCGTGGTGGAAGACCTGTCCAAGATCGCGCGCGTCGAACGTTTGGCCGCAGACTGGGCAGTAGATAAAGTGCTTCGATTCGTCCTCTACCGGCCCGTCATGCGGCCTGCCCTTATAGCCTGTGGCGATGTTGTCGGTTCTAATCCGCGGCATCGACAAGTGCCTTCCGTCGGTTTGGCGGCCGATATTTCTCGCTTGTCACGGTCGACCGTGACTAGTGGCCCGAGGTCGATCGTCGCGGTGTCCTCGTCGATGCGCGTGACCTCGCCTTTCAGGTCAATTTGCTGGCCTCGGTTCACCTTGGTGTGGTCGATGATGGAATGTGGAAAGTCGTAACCTGGGATAGAGACGCTTACGCGGTCCTCTGTTATCCGCCTTCGAACCGTGGCAGTAATCGCCACCTGGTCACCAATGCCTATTGCCCGAGCCATGCCATGGATTCTGGTGCGGGCAGTGTCTTCTTCAAGAGGCTTCTAATATACGCCGGCCATCCTAAGGCTGACCTACGACCAGAGTTACAAAAATTGAACTTCATCGGGGAACACTCCTTCTGTCTGCCTGTTCGATTTGCCAGGCGCATCCCGCGCATTCAGACAGGAGAAAGAAGATGAAACGCATCCTTTTGGCTTCGGCCGTGCTGGCGGTGTCGGCCGGACTTTCCTTTGCCCAGACGACGAGCGGAACTTCGAGCGGAACCTCGACGAGCGGAACCTCGACCACGACAACCATGCCCAGCACGACGGATCAGGGCACCGGCACGACAAGCAGCGGCACCAACATGTCCGGCGATCAAGGCACCGACACGACCACGACCAGCGGCACCACAAATCCGAACTCGGCCAGAGACTGCGCGCCCGGCCAGCAGACTGGCAGCGCTCAGCAGGCGGCGCCTGGTCAGCAGGACACGACAGCCAAGACCGCCGCGCCGGGCCAGGTGAAAAAGACCGACCAAGGTTGCTGATTGGCACATCGGCAAAGGTTGGAATCACCAGGTGTTGCTGGCCAGTCTCCCCCCGACCACCGCCTGAACTCAACTCGGCTGGCGAGCAAGTTGCCGCCAGCCGAGCATCAGTCCAGGAACGTTTGCGCTTGCTTGTGCTTTCAGTGGGGCACGCCTAGCTTCTGTTTGCTTTCGGTCAGATAGCGTCGCTGGCGTCTTCGGACTACCGGTGAAGCAAGTCCGATGTGCGCCTATCGCGACCCCGCTTCACCTGCCGTCCAGCCGTTCGCGCATTCGCGATCGTCGCTCTCGGCAACAGGCGGCGCGCGCGGCCAGGACGTGTCGCATGTGCGCGCTGTCGAAGGAGGCGCCCAGCAACATTGCGCGTGAAGGCACGCGGGCATCCGATCGATCGTTAACCTTTCTCTGCAATGAGCGCCTTGTCGCCTCCGGCTCTTACGCATTATGGAGATCACATGTTGGTCCCGGCACCCGATGCCGGGAGCAGGTCTGCTTCGGAGTGTCGTGACAGAACTGGGCGACATGGTTGCGGTGGAGTAGGCGCCGTCGCCCTGGATGAACAACAACTGTCGCATGCGGTGCATACGTTGTCGAAGCTTTCGGTCGGCCGCGGCCGCATCGACGACGGCCAACGGCATCAAGTCGTTGCTGAAAGCCCGCAAGGTATCGTCAAGACATAGCGCGCCGGCGAAGATCCGCCCTCGCGACAGGGATTCGTCAAGCCGATCGGTCGGCAACGCGACCGGCCAGATGAGCGAGAGCTTACCCTCGGTGCTGGTCTCGACCCGGCTCGTATAGAGTCCTGAAGGGACATCTCCAAACGATCATCGACGGTCGTCGATCACTGCCGACTACGAGTCGAGGTCGTATGGCTCGTGGCCTAGCTCGTTGTGATGAAGCGCCTCTGCCATACATGTCGAACGCTTGGCCGCACGCCGGCCAGAGGACGAAATACTCCTCCTCACGAAGTGGCGATGCATCGTGGTTTTGGGGGATGACGATGTCATTGTATTCGTCGGGGATTGGGTCCTCCGGCAACGCCGCCCGTCATGCTGGAACGCCTGCCGGCAGGATTTGTTTCAAAGTTACTGCGCTTAAGAAGAGGGCCGGAACGGGTGAAGCACAATGTCGGTAAGCGCAAGGCGACGGCGCCCGAAACTCATCACGTGAGCTGAACGACTGCTTTTGCCAACTCGATGCTCGAAACCTGCCGATCTGCTTAGGCCGGTTCCGGACATTCGTGACCGGCCTCATAAGTCATAAGAAGCGCCCACCACCTACGGGACTCAAGCCGACATTCCCCGAGCCTTTCGCCAGGCACGGACTCTTTGCCAACCGCACATTTGAAGCCTATGCTTCCCACATCGGCCGCCAGCGCGTCGGACGCAGCCGCCAGTAAGAGGTACGTGCTCTTGCCCGCATGGGAGAGAGAGCCATGCCCCAATCCCTTCTTCGCAACCATGTATTGAAAACCCTCTCCTCGGAGGATTTCGCGCTTTTGAGGCCGTCACTGCATCACGTCGAACTCAACATCAAAGACCAGCTGGAAGTCTCTTATCAGCCGATCGAGCGTGTGTATTTTCCAGAGATGGGCATCGCGTCGGTGGTCGCTACGATGACCGGAGGGCGGCAAAGCGAGGTCGGCATCGTCGGCCACGACGGCATGACAGGAGTTGCCGTTATTCTCGGCCAGGACAAGTCGCCCAATGAAACCTATATCCAAGTCGCAGGTAATGGCTGGATCCTCCCGGTTGAAGCTCTTCGCTCTGCGATTGCGGAGAGCCAATCCCTTCGCGAGTCACTGCTTCGCTATGCCCACGCGTTCCTCATCCAGTCGTCCCGGACGGCACTGGTCAACGGCCACTCCAAAATCGAGGAGCGCTTGGCCCGCTGGTTGCTGATGGTCCAAGACCGCGTCGAAGGAAATAAGATCTACCTGACGCATGAATTCCTGGCGACAATGCTTGGTGCCCAGCGCCCCGGCGTTACCACGGCCCTCCAAATGCTTGAATATCGGGGGCTGGTTCACGCCAAGCGCGGCGAGATCACGATTATCGACCGCGTCGGAATGATACGACTCACGCATGGTGCTTACGGGGAGGAGGAGCAAAGTCACTTCGGCCTAGCCTCCGCGTAACGGTCCTAAATCAGACAAACCCTTGCAAGCTACCGAATTCGTGCCGTAAATCGTGTGGGTCAGGGTTCAGGGAGGAATTCTCGATGACCACCACTTTTGACACAGTCACGGTTGAAAGAGCCGCCGAAGCCTATGTTCTCTCCAAAGGCAAGGCCCACTTCCTTTCGATAGCACAGGCAATCCGCGCCATCCGAACACTCATGCCCGCATGCAGGGCCACCGACCGCGAGCTGGAGGAGCTCTTGGCGGCAGCATCCATTATTCACGGTGTGCCAGTCGCGTTCGACTTAAAAACAGCCGTGGCCGCAGAATCACGGCTCCATTCATAGGGCCGGTGATGCCTGCGCTCGCGCAGACGCCTACCTTATCGGACGTTCGCCAAGCGATTGTCCGCCACCTGATCGACAACATCGGCAGCCCGAGCATTTCGATATCCGAGGTTAGCCACACCGTGAGGAGAATGCTTCCCTTTTGCGAACTCACGGACTGGCAACTTGGCGATCTCATTGCGCGAAGCGCGATCGATGCGGGATTCGCGATTGAAACCGACGGGGTGGGTCCCGAAAACGCATGTCGAGGCTCAATAGCGGAACAGCCGCTTTAGCCATGTGGCTCCCAATCACGGACGGTCAGGTTGTGGCCCACGTACAGCCGCCAGGCGGCAACGCGCCTGATATCGCACTTCGAGATCAACTCGGCCGCTTCCTGTTAGCCGAAGTTGCAAGCGGCCCCGCTAACAATCGTGGTTGCGCCTTTAGGGCATCGTGGTTCAGACCGCTGGCGGATTAGAACTCATGTTGGCTTTGCGATCGGCTCATCGCTGCCGACAATCGGTGACCTATATAAAGGGGCATGTCCACGCGCCGAAAAATCAATGCAACAGCGAAGCTAATTGGAGAGTGGCCTTTAACCCCGGCTGCAACGTTTGGATCGTCCGTCAGAGCGAGGGGTATTTTTCTCGAAATACGCGCCCGGCTTCCAACGGAGTTCAGGAAACTGCTCCATATCGAGTCCCGCGTGCTTACCCTGCGCCTGTCTGAGGGCGCTGAGAATGATGTGCAAGTGGTATTCGGGATCGTATCCAAAGCACTGCAGAATATCGAAGACCTGCCCGTAATCCCCCGTGAAATCGAGGACATTCTGACGATCTCGACGGCCGAACGGCACCGCTGGCTGAAAGATGGTCGCTTGCAGAGCGCCGGGACGAAAACGGTGAAACTCCGCGGGCGGGCAAGGAACATCACCTTTCACGTGTTCGACCCGCAGCACGTGGAGGATGTGCTTGACCGCGACCTGGTTACGGTCTGGCGCGAACAGGACGCAGCGACAGCTGCAGACAATAGGCGGCGAGCCGCGGGCAAGGCCGCTATGAAACGTGCTCAAAGAAGCGGTCGCGGAACTGCAGCTTCAGCTGGCCATGGCCCCGATGAGAACTCGCACTCCAGTTTGCGCGGCTGGGGAGATTTTGAGAATGACGGACTCCTGCGCTGATAGGCCGGGCGCACAGGCAGGTTAACACGTTTGCCTGCGCCGTGCGAGATGCGCAAGGAGGGCCGTCAAACGCATCGCGTTCAGGACCCGCTTCGCAGGGACACCGCCCTTGCGCGCCATCTCGACACCCCAATGCATGTGATCGAGCTCGCGGATCGAATGAGCGTCCGGATTGATGCTGAATATGCAGCCCTGATCGAGTGCCTTTTGATGCCAGCGCCAGTCCAGGTCGAGTCGCCACGGATGTGCGTTGATTTCGACAGCGACGCCGTGTTTCGCACACGCTTTGAGGACTTTGTCGACGTCGAGATCATAACCGGGCCGGCGCAACAGCTGGCGACCGGTCATGTGCCCGATGATTGTCGTCCGAGGATTTCCGATCGCCTCAATGATACGCTCCGTCTGTTCCTTCTTGGGCAACTTGAAGCGGCTGTGCACGCTCGCGACGACGAAATCGAACTGCTCCAGGATATCATTCGGGTAATCGAGCGAGCCATCTGCCAGGATGTCCGCTTCGATGCCCTTCAGTATGCGAAATTTTCCATTGTATGCCTTGTTCAGCCGGTCAGCTTCGCGGTGCTGTTCAGCAATCTCCTGCAACGAAAGGCCGCCTGCGTAGTGAGCGGACTGCGAATGATCGGCGACACCATAGTATTCGAAACCGCGCTTGCGCGTGGCTTCAGCCATTGCCTCAAGCGTTTCGGTGCCATCGGATGCGGTCGTGTGAGAATGCAGGATGCCATGCAGATCTTCATCCCGAATGAGGGCGGGTAGCTTCTGCTTTGCCGCCCGCTCAATCTCGTCCCTGCCTTCGCGCAATTCAGGCTCGATAAACTGCAAGTCTAGAGCTTGGTAGATTTCTTCTTCTGTCGCTGACGCGATCAGCTTTCTCCCGCGATGAAGCCCGTCGGCGTTTAGGGTGAATCCCTTGTCGGCCGCGAACGTCTTCAGTTGCTCAAGGTGGTCTGCCGAACCGGTTGCTTCGAGCAGGCTCGCGCCAAAGTGCTTCCTGTCCGTGACAACAAGCCTGAGGGTCGTGTCCTCGATTCCAGTCGACTTTCTGCCCTGCGCTACCAGGGCGAAGTCGGAAACGAGCTCGCAACCGCGCCGGAAGTCGCCTGCAATTTCGACGCGCGAAAACCCTGGATGCTCTTGCTTCACCGATATGACCGCATGTTCGAGAAGAGCGGCGGCCTTGTGCAGGTGAAGTTGCGTTTCGCCGCTTCGCACGATGGCCAGGTTCTGCAGCAGCTTTGTCTGAAGCGCGGCGCCGAGGCCTTTGACTGGGCGGATGCGGTCTTCTCTCGCTGCGGCCTCGAGCTCCGCCCGCGAGTTCACGCCGAGCGCCTGATGAAGCTTCAGTATCTTATCAGGACGAAGCCCGGGTATGGCAAACAGCTCCATCACGCCCGCTGGAACATCCTCGCGCAGCTTTTCAAGGCTCGGGTGCGTGCCGGTTTGGTAAAGCTTGGTCACGATGCCTGCGATCGCGTCACCGATCCCCGGGATCTTGGTGAGCGCGCCGGCGGCGATGATCCGGTCAAGCGGCTGCGACAGCGCCGTCAGACTGTCTGCCGCGCGCAAGTATGCCTTTATGCGATAGGGATTGTCGCCGCGCATAGACGCCCGTTGTGCGTATTCCCTCAAAAGACTGGCGACGGTCCTCGGATTTATCTTTGCCATGGCTTCAGCCAAACGAGGCCGATCTCCGCAGGTTCCGATCAGGCAAGGCCATGAGAGCCGCGTTGCCGTTTAAATCCCGACTTTACTGCCTTCTTCCCGCGTCGGCCGCTACAGATTGGGCAAGGATTGGTCAGCGCGACCCCGCCCCAGCGATTCAAGGATAGCGCGGAACTGAAAGGCAGCGGCGCGGACGGCCTCAAAATCGAGGCCTTCATCGGGGTCGAGGTCGAACACGAGGCGGTCGGCCTTTTCGACATCCGTATCCGGTTTCTGACATCGGCTTTAGAAGCCTGACATTCCGGTTCCGGTCCCCTTACCTCGACGTGCCCCATAGACGCCAAGTACCTCGCCCAGAGCAAGCTCCGATGCCAGTTTCAAGAAGTGCAAAATGGCCCATAAATGCGCCGACCAGAGAGAACGCTTTCGGATCGGGGTCCATTTCGAGCAGTGCGGCCTTGGTCAGCATTCGGACAGCCTAGCGGGTCCGTCCCAACATACCCATGGGCACCGGCCGCTACTCACGGAGGCTCCCTCGACGTGGCTGACCCCATTGCGAATGCCCGGACGTTTCGTCTTCACGTAGACCGGGGGAGAGAACCAGAGGGGACCCATAAGAGGGAACTTAGAGCGGGAAGAGCCCGCTGACCAACCCCGCTTTAGCCGCAGCTAAGGAACGATGTAGGCCCTCGCGGGTTTAGAGCTTGCAGCGGTCGATCTTCGTGGATGTGCAGCCGCTGTGGGGGGGTCCGTCGCCTCTCCCTCACCGGCGGCGGGCTCCTTTCGCGAGGGCGGTGTTGGTCAGAGGCACCTAGAACCTTGTACCGCATCCAATTTAGCTACTTGTCATGGGGGAGTAATGTTCCTCTTTTGCAGCAGCCAGGAATGCCTTGCGGGCCTCCTCAGGTTCCATCTCGTCGAAAATCACGGCCATGCAAACGCGCACCGCGAGGTCCCAGCAAGGGCCACGCTTGGTCCACTTCATCAGCTCCTCGCCGGCTGTCTCGGCGTTGTTGACGTTGCGGATGATCCCGGGACGCTCGGTCTTGACCGGGACCGGAGGGTTGAACCAGTGGAGAGCCATACGTCACTGTTTGTCGGCCCGATCAAGTTCCTCCAGCAAATACTTTTGCTCAGCCCAGTTCCCGTTCTACAGGCAGATTTAGCAGCTTGCGACGGTAATTGCGGATTACCTCTGACTATTGAAAATGACGCAGGACTGCGCGCTTCCGTTGCGATGCCACAGTGACTGAAGTTGGCTGACAGCTACTCGCGACCGTCGAAAGCCACGCAGAGGCCCATGGCAGTTGCTGCCTCGATGATTGCCTCGGTTAGTTCTTCGTCGGAGGCCACCAAATAAGGCGCAGCCTCCCGCGCTTCGCGTAGTGCCGCTTTGATCGAGACCGTATCGCGACGGTCCGCCCTGTTGAGGAGTACAGTGATTGCTTGCTCTAGAAGCGGACCGACCCTTTGCGCGACGCTCATCCAGCCCTCCCCAGGGACACGCCGAAGGGGAATCTACTCACTTCCTGACGGACATCAACGCCATGTACAAATCGTACAAATTGGCACGGTGCTAGGCCGCGACAGTCAGGAATCTTTGTAGAATTTCTGTGGTGGGGATCGGACACCAGCTCGCGAAGACCCTCATGCTCCTCCTCGATCCTATTGACGCGCCTCGAGCCGCCTTTCTCCCACAATCCAGGTCGGTCTGTCCTGACGTACACCGCAGGCGAGAACCAATGGGTTGCCATGAGGCTATTCGCGAAGATCGAACCCGACGAACAGGCCAAAGGCTGGGGCAACATTGACAATAAACTTCACCAGCTCGCAGCCAGTTTCCGCCAGATGTGGCCCGTCTCGGCGCACCGCTGCGATAGTCTCTTTGACGGAGATGATTTGGCCGCGACGGGCTTGTAGGATCAGCTCGTGAACAAGGTGTTTGGCAGTCACTTTGTCGGGTCGGCAGTTCGTCCAAACGTTCATACAAGGCCTCCCACCTCAGCGAGAACCCAAGGGGACATTCATGATCCTCTGTCGGGAAAAATCAAGAAGAAATGTTTGCCGGAATTTCTGAGCGGGAACCAGAGAAACAAGTACGGAGCGAGCCTCTGTACTCTTCCGCTTTGGCGCTCAGCCAGCCGGCTAGGGACCTTCTTCCGTCGGCCCCTGTTTGGCCCCATCAATAGCCGCAAGTAATGACTGTAGGGTTGGCGGCAGTTCTGGTTCGATCTCCAGATTTAAGAACGTTTGTACGTGATGACGATAGCCTTCGGAACGGATCAGTTTCCGAAACGCTTCGGAGACAGACTGATGGTCTGCTTTGTTGCTCGTTGTCATATTCGGGAAGTCCGTCCCAATGAGCCGCAACTCGCCCGCAACGAATGGGTTCCATCAGGAGGTCGGAATATTTGGAGAAATTTCTGAGCGGGAGATCGGATGACTGGCTCGCGCGAAGCCCCCGGTGCCCCTTCGTTTGCCGCAGCATTAATCCTCGCTCTTTGAACTGAAGATTCGTGTCGGTCTGGGTCGGTGAACGTTGGAATGCTTCTGTCCGATGTTTGCTCACGCTGTGATGTAGGGCAGGCTCTTGCGGGACGGTGCCGCAAGGCCGCGAAACTGAAACGCCGGCCCAGTTCAACCCGCGCGACGTCATTCAAAGCTGGGTGGATCGATCTCCATCAAGCGGTCTGCGGCCTCGACCGCAGTTCGTATCCTGCTGCACAGCGCGAGATTTTCGGCCAGCATTTCTTCAGTGCGTTGAAGCGCGAGCTCAGTCCGGTGAATGCGCTGCCTGGTATTGGCAACTTCCGATATCAAAATATCGGCCACCATCCCGTGGCCATGGGGTTCCATAGTGTCCATGGGTTTCTAATACATGGGGGCCGATATCGTTCCGTGATGTCGGGCGAAACGGCGGGCCGCAGAAAAGCGCGATGGGCCGCATGACCAATGCGCTCCCTGTCAAAACAGCGCCAGAAACAGCCGAACGGCTTCGGCCGCTCTACATCCCACGGGAGGTACAACGCAAGCGACGACACACTCAGGCGGCTGGTGATCAAGCACCGTCTTCACAATCAGACAATGCCCGGCGCTCCGTCGAGAATAAGCGCTCCCGGTTTGGTTATGGTGCTCGCCGGCGATGACGACGCGGTTGAGGCAGGACGATCGCGAGCACCCGGACCTAACTCGGTATTTCAAGCGGCTCGGCATCCCGCGACCCTGACTTGCTATCAAAAGTTATGGTCGCGGCTACTGTCTAGAGTAGACATTAAGTAGATGTCGCGGCCCGACAGGGCCCCACACAAGAGCGAACCGTTGCTGCCTTGCGCGTCGCCCTCTAGGCCGCCGGCGTCGAGTTCATCCCGGAGAACGGCAGCCGCGCCGGCGTGAGGCTCCGCAAACCTTAGGCTGTAGACTCGTTACTGCGCAGCCACACACCTGCTTTTCGCCATCGGACGAAGCGGTGGTGCGCGGCCCATAGCGCTGAGGCAGGTCGCGCCATGGAGCACCGGAGCGCACCACCCAGAACATGCCGTTCAGCACGCGCCCATCATCAACACGCGGCACACCTATTGGCTTGTTGGGTAGACGCTTTATTCCATTGCTGACCATTGTCCAAAAGCGCTGTTAACCAAATTTTCTCACCCGCCAATGCTTATTCGCGCGACTGAAGGGGTGAGGTGATCGATGTGTGATTCAAACATTAGCGCGTTTCCGCTGCATCGGCGGCGGAAGTTGGTCGAAGGGATCGCCCGGGTCCTGGAATCCAAGAACGGGGAGGACGCGAACGCCTTCTGGCGCAACACCGCCAAGGCAATTCTCGTTCAACTGTCCGAATCAGGAATTGCACCCGGGGTCGCCGAACAGGAAGTTGGAACGCTTCTTCATGCTGTCTTGGGCGATATCGCCACCCGCAGTGCTGCGAAACTTGCACAATAGCATCGGCTCACGATGAGGGATTGCCGCATAGAGACGCCCCGGGGCTCCACAAGCGTAGCACCACTGCATCCGTCAAACGCAGGTTTCTCACAGCGGATGAAAAGATAGCCGCGTTCGTCGAAATCATGCGCGCGTTATGCGACTTTCGAAGCACAAAAGGCGAACATGTGCGTTTATCCCTGGCTCCGTTCCGCCGCTCCGGCGAGTACTATTGATGGCGACGATAGGGCAGGCAGCGGACCGAGCTTTCGGAAACGCGATCGGAAAGCCGCCATGTTCATGGCCGGTCTACTCGGAAGTGCCACTGAGACGAGAACGCAATGCGAAGGATTGATTCACATCGAGGCGATTTTGTCTGCCGATCGACCACTGTTAATTAAGGATCTGTTGCAATGACCATGTTGGGCCATTGCAGATGTTTACTTTTCGCCGACCAACCGCAGCGATGCAGATGATCTTGCTCAGGCAAACTTGACTTTAGTCGAATAGTTACTCCCTAAGATCGCGGTGCCAAACATCAAATTTTCCGTCGTCTCGTCATCAGAAGACGCCATAAATGGCTTTTGGAGGTAACATGCGATTCAGGTTCTCTCCTGCTTGGTTCGAAGCGCGCATCCACGTTGATGATGAGCAACCGACAATAGATGCGGAAATCGCGCGATAATGCGGTCTGTCCCGTTAACGCGCAAATTCACGATTATCCCCGAGCCTTACCAACGCGAGGACGTGCCACTCGACGAGGTCTTGCCAAGCCTTGGACAAGGTGATCGTAGCGGCTGGGATAGCCTTGTCGGTCAATACCGAGTTGTCATCCTCGCCGATGCCGGTGCTGGCAAAACCCATGAACTGAGGGCGTCGGCCGAGCGCCTTGCGGCCGACGGCAAACCCGCGTTCTTCATTCGCATCGAAGATATTGGCGAGACTTTTGGAAAAGCCTTCGAGGTTGGAACCGAGGAGGCATTCAATGCCTGGCTTGTCGACTCCGGCGAGGCTTGGTTTTTCCTCGATTCCGTCGACGAGATACGACTGTCGGAGCAGCGCGCGTTCGAGGTCGCCATACGCGCATTCGCGGCGAGAATCCGTAACGCGCGCCATCGCGCACACATTTACATATCGAGCCGACCCTATGCCTGGCGAGCCGTCGTTGATCGTGCGCTCATCGATGAAGTTCTGCCGTTTGAGGCACAGCGCCAAGAGAACACCGGTGAGGCCAGTCAAACTGACGAAAAAGCGCTGAAGGTCGAGACTCAAAGCAAGTCCGGTGACACACCAAATCCACCGGCCTTCCACCTCTACATCCTCGCGGCGCTCGACGACGCCGACATTCGCCAGTTCGCTGCGTATCTGGGGGTCGGCAACATCGATGCCTTCCTCGACACGCTCGAACGCGGGGGCCTGCTGCCGTTAGCGCGCTTGCCCTTCGACCTCCAGGATCTCATTGCGACATGGCTCGAGACCGGAGCCCTCGCCAGTCGGCTGGCGATCCTGCAAGGCGGGGTCCGTCGGCAGTTCTTGCGTGACTGGGCCGCAGTCGGTGCGCCGGCGCTCAATTTCGAACGAGCCTCCAGCGCCATCCGCCTTATCGCGATCGCCGCGATACTGACCGGCGTCCCCAATATCCGGCTGCCAAGGTCAACCGCAACAGGGGCGCTCGACGCCGAAGCCCTGCTGCCAAGTTGGGAAAAGCCGGAAATCGAAGCGCTACTGACGACCGGCGTATTCGGTGACCCAATCTACGGTGAAGTCCGCTTCCGACATCGTGAAGTCCGCGAATTGTTAGCCGCCGAATGGGCGGCTGACCTGTTTGGCCGCGTGGGTGGTCGGGGGCACTTTGACGTGCTTCTTTACCGCACTCAGTATGGTGAGGACATCTTGCCGCCGAGACTACGAGCGCTTCTTCCTTGGCTCATTCTGTTCGACAGCGTAACACGCGACCGCGTCTTGGCAACGAACCCTGAAATCGCGATCGAAGGAGGCGATGCTGCCCTGCTGCCGCTTGCGGTCCGCCAAAAGTTGCTTGCGACGTTGATCGATCAGGTGATCGCGCCGACCTCCAGCCTGCGGGGATTGGACAATAGCGCAATAGCGCGAATTGCCCAGCGCGACCTCGAAGATCAGGTTCTCGCACTGATCGATCGACATAGAACCAATGATGATGCGCTCTTCGTACTGGGCCGTCTTGCATGGCAGGGCGAGATGGCTGGATGTGTCGATGCCCTGGCCAAGATCGCGTCCGATCCGGCGCGTGGCATTTATTCCCGCCTCGTTTCGATCCGCGCGGTGGCAAGGGTCGGGACAGCCAAGCAACTGTATCGGCTGTGGCGGGAGGTCAACGCAAATGAGGAGACGTTGCCCCGCCGGCTGCTGGCGGAATTCGCCGTCCATGCGCCGGCAGACGACGTTACGGTTCGACTTCTGCTCGCGTCAATCGAACGGCTCGAAGCTCGGACAGAATTCGAGGTTACCGGGCTTACCCAAGGGCTTAACAGCTTCGTGGGCCGCCTTCCTCTCGATACTGGCGAACCAGACAGTGGGCCACTTGCGTCACTCGTCGCCGGCTTTCAGCTGTTCCTCTCGCGCGAACCGCATATTGAACGCGGCGAATGCCGAGTATCCAAGGAATATCGGTGGCTGATGGGTCCGGCGCTGTACGGCATCGAGCGCCTCACAGTTGCGAGGTCGCCAGCCGCCCTGGCGCAACCATCGCTCGCCATACTTGCCGCTGCGCCTGCCTTGCGCTTCTGGCATTCAGACATCTACCAGGATCGCAAATCCTCGGTTGGCGAGCTCGTTCCGGCGTGGGCCGAACTGAATGATAGCCTCTTTTGGTGGACCGTCATTGAGTATCGTGCCGCCGAGACGGCTACCGGCGGGGTGCTTGACGATGACTGGCCGATCAGCTGGGTGGGTCATTTCTGGCTTTTCGATGCCTCGAGTTTTGCGCGAACACTTGCGTGGATCAGGCAACGCGATCTCGCCGATGACCGTCTTGTGGCACTTTCGCGCACGTTCCGGACCTATGAACAGAATGGTCGCCCTCCTGTCTGGCTCGGCCAACTCCGAGACGCGGTGGCCGGCGATCCGGTGCTTGAGGCGGCGCTCGAGGCAAGGCTCAACCCACCGATTTCGGAAAAATCACGCAGCCACCAGGAGGAAGAGCGTAAATATCGCATCGAGCGCGAGAACCGCGACCGGACGCTAGCAAGCAACAGGGCTCGTTTCGTGGCCGAGGTCATCGCCGATCCCGAAATCATTCGTGCTCCGCCCGGCGTCAGGCCAGGGAAGCTGAGCAATGGTCAATATAATCTGCTGCGGATGATCGAGGGCGACGGCATGAGCGGAAGCCGGGCCCGCGGAGCAGACTGGCAATCTCTGATCCCAGAGCTTGGCCCCGAGGTGGCCGAGGCTTATCGCGATGCAGCTGTTGCCCAGTGGCGCTCATATAAGCCCGGCCTGCGATCAGAAGGTGGCAACACCACTTCGATCCCCTATGCTCTCATATTTGCCATGGCTGGCCTCGACATCGAACTTGGCGACGATTCGAAGCCGAAACTCGAGCTGCGCAACGCTCGCCGTGCATTTCGCTATGCCATATGGGAGCTCAACGGTTTCCCGCGCTGGTTCGAAGCACTCTACCGTGCCTGGCCCAAGGTCGGCCGCGCTTTCATCTGGAAGGAGGTCGAATGGGAGCTTGCGAACAGCCCCGCCGACGAGCCGCTTCATTATGTCCTGAGCGACCTGGTGTACTATGGCTCCTGGCTTCACACTGAAATCGGGCCGCTGCTGTATAACTGGCTTGAGAACCATCATCCGCCGAACCAGGACTGCCTTCGCTACTGCCGTACCATCATCGTCGGCGGTGGGGCCACGCCTTCTGAGTTGGCGGCGCTCGCTCGCCGCAAGATCGGCGACGTCACGGTTCCGGAGAGCCAGCAACCAACCTGGTACGCGGTGTGGGCGGACTGCGAACCGGCGCCGGCGATTGCTGCGCTCGCCAAGCTTTTGGCATCTGGCACCCTTGCAGACCGGACGCAGTTTGCGCTTGAATTCGTCGTCGGGCTGCTCGGCGGCCGCCGTGAAAATAGCGCCATATTCGGGAATTTTCGCGCCCCGACCTACTTAAAGGACCTTTATCTGGTCATGCACCGCGTCGTCCCGGTCGCCGATGACATCGATCGAGCCGGAAAGGGGGTCTATTCGCCGACACTTCGTGACGACGCGCAAGATGCGCGCGAGCGTCTATTAGCGATGCTGACGGAAATTCCCGGCGAGCTGACTTACCGGGCGATTCTCGAGATCGCCGAGCTTCATCCCGAGCCGCGCTACCGCGATTATATACGCGCTCGCGCCTTTCAACACGCAATCACTGATGGTGATCTGCATTCCTGGACGCTCTCGCAAGTTGTCGATCGCGTCCGGCAGTTCGAGGCGATGCCTTCTTCGGATCGCTCAATTGGCGGGTTGGCAAATGCAGAGAATTGACCGCCCCGAACAAGCCCCTCTGATCCTGCGCTCTCAAGTAGCCGACGACGCGCGGCGACGGATGCGCGAGTTTTGGGCGCTCGAACGACAGCGTCGCTCCCAGACGAGCGTGCCTGCACCAAGCATACCGGCGAACGACGAACAGGTCGTCGATGCGGTGAGCGCGTTGACTGGGGGTCGCTGCGCCTTTTGCGAAGCGAGCGACAAGCTTCTCGTCCATCGCTTCCGCCCAGCGGGAAATGCGCTGCCGCTGCCCTCGTCGAGTAATGCACATCTCTACTATCTCTGGCTCGTCGATGCCTGGCAGAACCTCTACCCGATCTGCACGGGCTGTATTCCGCCAGAGCCGCAATTTCCAGTCGTTGCTTCTCGCGCGCCTGTCCCGGTGCTTCGGCAGATCGACACCTATGTCAAGAATGCCAACGGATTGTGGCCATCCTTTCCGCCCAAGGAAGATATATTGCTGCTCGATCCGTGCCGCGATCGTGAGTTCGAAAAGCATCTTTTGCCCAAACTCGACGGCGAATTGATCGGCGAATCGAAAAAGGGCGAGACTACGGTCCTCGTCTTTAATCTGAACCGCTCTGATCGTCGCAACCAGCGCTACCACGCCTACCAGATGCTGATCGGTCGGTTGACCCGGCTTATTGCTTCACCTGACCTGCAAAGGGAGCATCCGGACTGGCAGGAGCTGTTCGACTTTGCAGCAACGGAATTCGGCGGCACCTGGTTCCTCTTGCTGCGCCGGCTCGCGCGCTGGATCGGCGGTTCGAGCGGCGTGCGTGTGCGCAGCTCTCGAACGCAGATCCGCGCGTTCTTTCTCAGGATGGCCAGTGAGCCCGACGCCGAGCAACGTCTCGAATCCGCGCTCGAAGCGATCGCGCGGGAAGACAATGGCCTGCGTGCCGGTCGTTGGACGGTCGAATCAGTCTATTCTGTCCGGGCACCGATTGCTTCTGTCCAAATCACCAATTTCAAGGCGATAGAGCAGCTCGAACTGAGTTTCGCAAAACCGGTCGAGACACCTGAGGGTATGTCCTATCGGCGGGCACCATCGCTCATCATTCTCGGCGAGAATGCGACCGGTAAAAGCTCGATCCTCGAGGCGATCGCACTTGCGGTCACCACGCCGGCCGCGCGCACCGCACTTGATATTTTATGGTCGCGTTTTGTGCTCGACCCCACACAACTTGGTCAGGAGCGCACGCGCGGCGGCCAAAGGCACGCCAGGGTCCAGGTCGCGCTCGCGACCGGGCAATCCGTTAGTCTGGCGATAGAACAGGGAGCCGCTGTCGTGCGCAGCGAGCTCGGAAACCAGCAGGTGCCGGTGTTCGCCTATGGCGCGTTCCGACGCTTCCACACGGCCAGCAGGCGGCCGGCCCCACACAAGCATATCCGAAATCTGTTTGATGGCAGTACACTGTCTAACCCCGAGCCCTGGTTGAAATCGCTGCCGCAAGATCGCTTCAACATGGTCATTCGAACGCTGCGCGATCTTTTGTCGATCGAGGGCGATTTCGACGTTATCCAGCGCGAGCGCGGTACGCGCCAACTGCGCATGGTCACTTCAATCACCGAACCGAACGGCCAGATCCGCTATAGCCGCGCCCCGCTGCAGTCGGTTTCGTCAGGCTATCGGTCGATGCTGGCGATGCTGTGCGATATCATGCGTGGCTTGCTCGACCCACAAGTCTATGAGGGGTTCGAGAGTTTCCAGACAGCTCAGGGCGTTGCGCTGATCGACGAAATCGAGGCGCATCTTCATCCGCGTTGGAAGGTTCAAGTCATGACTAGCCTGCGTGCAGCACTCCCCGGCATGTCGTTCATAGTCACGACCCACGATCCGCTTTGCCTGCGAGGCATGGGCGAAGGAGAGGTGGTCGTACTGCAACGCGTGGCCGCCGCTGACAGCAGCCGCGAAACCCAGATGCCAATCGTTGTGGAAAAGGTAGAGGGACTACCGTCCGTCGCAGATCTAAGGATCGATCAGTTGCTGACTTCCGATTTCTTCCAACTTCTGTCCAGCGACGATGCCGCATCGGACCGTCGGCTCGCGCAAATCGGAGATCTCATCAGGGCGAAAGCTGAAGGTGAACGGCTTACCGATAGCGACCAACAGATCCTTCGGCAGTTCGAGACCGACATAGCTACAGCGATCCCGGTCGGCTCAAGCGAAGTTCACCGAATAGTGCAGGAGGCGGTCGCGGAATACCTCCAGCGTCGACGCATTGCCAGCAGCGTGACGCTCAAACGATTGCGCGACAAAGCCAAGGCCGAAATCCTCGCGGCGCTCGAGGCGCTCTGATCGTGCGGCGCGTCAAAAGATCAGCGGTCGACACCCCGAAATCGCTACTCCCGGGTGCGGCGGGAGAGGAGGAATTGGAGGCCGCCAGAGCGCATCGGGATAATCCCGACCCCGAAAAGAAGGCATTCAAGTATCGCGTCTACAAGAGAGCCGATGTCCAGGCGGCGCTCGAGGCGCTATTCCACGGCAAATGTGCGTATTGCGAAACCTCATACGCTGCATCCGCGCCCGTCGATGTTGAGCACTACCGACCCAAAGGCGCCGTTGCAGAAGACGAGGCGCATGGCGGCTATTGGTGGATAGCGATGGACTGGGAGAACCTTCTTCCAAGCTGTATCGATTGCAATAGGCGAAGAGGACAGAAGCTATTTGTCGTCTCGGAAAGTCTCGCTGCTTCAGCCGCAAATGCCAAACCGGTTGCTGGCCAAGCCGGAAAGAAGGACAGTTTTCCACTGGCGGCGATTGGCGCGCGCGCGGTCTATCAGGCAACCGATTTCACCGGTGAACACGCTCTGTTGATCGACCCCTGCCGCGACGATCCCAAGGCCAGCCTTATGTACAGCTTCGATCCGGCGCACCCTGCTGGGCTAATCGTGCCTAAGGGTGACGCCGGTCAGAAAGTGCGCGGCGCGACATCGATTCAGATATACGGCCTTAATCGACTGAAGCTGGTTCAAGATCGGACCCGTTTGTTAAGACGGCTTGAATTCCTTGGTGATTTGGTACTTGAACTCGCAGGCTCAATTGAGGATTTGGAGGCGCTGCCTGTGGCCACTGCCCTTGTTGGCACTCCGGCGGAAGGCATTGCATCGAAACTAAGACTACTGCGAGATCGCACGTTGGCCGAACTAAAAGCTGCGACAGGCGATGGCGAAGCCTATTCGTCGATGGCTAATGCTTGGCTAGAACAGTTCAAAGCGCGGTTTCGTGACGCCGAATGATGGATCTGCTGCACCCACATTGTGCAACGACGGCTCACCGTTGGGGTAGGGCTTTCAAGCCATGGTGTTGACGAGGTCTTGCAGCATGCCGCCGCGTGATCGAAATCCGAAATGTCTGGTTTTTAGGCAACCTCGAAATTGAGCTCTTTTGGTAGAGATGCGGCGCAAGCACGCCGTCTTGCGCTACCGGCGCCAGCCGAGGCGGCCAGGACCAGAAAGTCGGAACACGAGGTGGCAATTGAGTTTGAAAAGGCGACATTGTGTTTTCTGCGGCCAAGCGGCAGCGAACAAAAATCGGGAGCATATCCTTCCCAAATGGCTACTCAAACTGACGGGTGACCCAAGTCGAGTCGTGACGATGGCTTTCGAACCGCAATCGGGTGAACCAATCAAGTTCGCCTGGTCCGCTCTGGTCATGCCTGCCTGCGAGGTTTGCAATGTGGAATACAGCACACTGGAAAGCGCGGTTAAGCCAATTTTGCTGGTGCTGCTGGAGCGGCAGCCCCTCACATCGCGCCAATATTTCTTGCTTCTCGATTGGCTCGACAAGGTTCGTGTCTGCCTTTGGCTGAACCAGCTGATTCTGCAGAAGGCAATGGAGGCCATCGACCCTCACCTGCACGTTGGTAACCGGATCGGTACGAAGGATCGCCTGCTCTACCTCTACACTCTTGATGGGCAAGGGAGAGGGCTGAATGCGTTCGGCATAGAGAGCTTGATTTTCCAGCACCAGCCGAGCTGCTTTGCGCTCAGGGTAAACGACATTATCCTGTTCAACGCGTCGAGCGACTATGCCTTCTCTGATGGCTGCGGCTTTTGGCATCCAGAGCAGATCGACCGGTACGTCGATGGAGAACTCGCCGGGCGTGTGGCGTTTCGGGGTTATGCGATGACGCGCAAAATTGCGCACCCGATTGTGAACTACCCTCTCCTAAAGGCGGCCGTTCGCGTCATCCAGCCGATTGCTCAACGCGGCGAGGATGGTCAGTTCTTTGGGCCGCTTCGGCAGAACGACAGCTATCACATTGGGTATATGTCCGACCCGTCACGTGGAGCGGGAATCCTCTTCCGGCAACTCGATGAGAGAGTTCTTCCCATCCGCAATCTCGACGAGCCGATCGAGTTCGAGGGCGTGGATGCTGTTAACAACGGCAGCGCTGGCGATATCGTGGCGCAAGTGTATCGTTACCAAGGCTATTTGTTGCAAAAGGACATGAAATTCGTGGGAAGCGAACCAGCAATCGCGCACGCCAGTTCGATGTCCAATATCCTGACGACTACCAATGAGATGAGAGCCGTCCTAACGGAGAGAGGACAGAGGAGCGATCAGGGACGGGATTCCGTGACGCTCGCGTTCCGCGATGCAATGGCGGCGGCCAGGCGCCCCGCTCAACCGAAAGGGTAAGCAAATGGGGAGGCCTATTGCGAGCCTGCCGGTCAGTTGGTTTGCCATCGAGATGCGCCCTCGCACGCTCATCTGAACCTGCCGGCGCACACGGCGGCTATCTACCGTGGTGATGGCGAGCGGCACCTTGCCCTGCCGGGGGAGTAACCCGCTGGGCTGGACCACGAGGGCATATTCTGACCCCAAAATGTCGCGGCTGACGATAGGTGGTCGTGCTGCAGCTGCGTACTTGGCTCTATCTCACCAAGCCGCAGGGAGAGCTGCTGCGTGCGTTCCGGGCTGGATCGCTCGTCGCCGAGCCATCAGATCAGAGAGGATGATGCCAATCCAAGCAGCCAGACAGCTGCAGGAATTCGGGGGATGGGAAGACATGTACCGCCCGGACCAACTCTGCAGGGAGCGGCCGCTTGATGTTGTCTTCGACATCGATCGAGTTCGGACTCCGCGTTCCCTGGGCGATGATGTATCTTTGCCCAATGTTCATCGCCAGCCGCAGGCCGCGATTGCGACCACACCACGCGATGGGGATTTCCGCTTCGACGATTGCGGGCCGCCCGATCCCCGCGATGACCTTGCCCATTTCCGGGTGACGGTCATGCGAATTGTAGACCGCTTCGCCACCCCAATAGCGGACAAGATCTCCGATACCGCCCTCGCCCGCGCGAGCTGGGATGAAGAAGCAGAACCACAGCATACCAGCACGGTATCGCTCAGCGGCTTGGTTGACTGCCTTTAGGCGCTCGCCATGGTTCGACGAGATCAGTTCGTGCCGGATTGCCGCATCGATTCGACGGGACACGAGATCGACATCGAGCAGTGCCATGCCGTCGGCTCTGATGTCTTCGATCTCGTGATCGGCGAGACGCGTGCAATGCCAACCGAGGACGCTGTAAGGCTGCAACGCCTCAACCACCGCGTAGACCGCAGCATCGAAACGGTCACTCAACGGACCTCTCTCACGCGAGCGGAGCGCATCGCGATTGGAAGTGAGCACGTCAAGGAGATCGGAGGGCCACGCCTCGGGCCGATCGAGCTCGATCGTCGGGCGTCGAGCGTCACTCATTCCCGTTGGCTTCCAGCGCGGCGCCGGCGGCCATGACCCTCTCCCCCTGATGCCTAGCCATCATCACGGCTAGAATGGTCATGGAGGTCAGTCGAGAGACGCGGAAGAATGCATCGCACACTTCGTAGTACACGCTCTCATCCTGCTTGGGATCGGTGCCGCTGATCGCCATAGTCGCCATCTGTGTTGCCGCATCGGTCTCGGTGATCGCTGTAAACAGATGGCGAAAGCTGAGGTGAACGAAGTCGGACGTCTGCTCGTAGAGCGGCTCGATCCAGGGATTATCCTCGGCGAGTTTCTTCTTGAGGAAGGCATCGGTGAGGCGCTCGGCCTTACCGCCCGGGACGACGGGACGCGACATCAGGCGGTCGAAGGTGCGTTCGCCCTTGAAGATCCGCTGAACATCCTCGTCGACGTTGCTCATCATCCTGAGGCCATTGATCCGCATGGCGGTATCGATCTGCGTACGCAGGAGGACCGTTGCCGAAGGAAAGTTGCGCGCCTTGATCAAGGTCCGGAAGGCGGTCGACTGCGAAAGCGTGCGCTGCGTGGCACCGAGGATGAAGAAATCCACGACGTTGACTGCACCCTTCGGAAGGATGGCATGCGCCTTTTCGACGAGCTCTGTCTCCAACTTCTCGATGGCGCTGAGCCGTTGCGTCAGCGTCATCGGTGTTTGCGCGCGTTCTTCGCCCGACATGTTGGATTCCTCAAAGCGACTTGTGACAGCGGCTAGTGGAGCGGCTCTTGGAAAACCGCGTCGGCATCAAGGAGGCGGAGGTTCCAAAATGCGATCGCCTCGTGAATGTCCGGCATCACGAGACGGCCCTCGGCGTTCCTGAGCCTCCGGGCATCCATGGTCGTCACAATCGATACCATATCGGGCATCGAAGGATCAGCCACAACGGCCGGCGACTCGAAGGCGTCATCGCGTAGCTCAAGGCCACCTTTGAACTGCTTGACCAAGTCGTTGCGCGTGGGTTCAATGAAAGTTTCGAAGATCGGAGCCCGTTTCCACTCTTCCCACTTGGCATCGGCCCATGTTTTGCGTTTGGGGGTGTTGCAGTCGACCTTCTCGAAGACATGCCCGACGGACCTCAGAAGGGTGATGATGGCGATATACTGCGATTGGAACACGATGATGGGCTGCATGATATTGCTCGACCGCTCGAACTGCGCGACGAGGGTCTTGATGAAATCGAGTTGTGCGCGGGCAACCAACATGGTCACAAGGCCCTGAAGGCGGATTCGACGTCAGCGACAGGCGTGCCGTTGTCGAAACTATGAAGGACGGCGCCAGTCTGGGTGCGGTCTCTGATCTCGATCTTCTCTGTCTCGTGGTTGTAGGCAAACACGTAGGTATTCCCGCCGATCTTGGCCCAGAGCATATTGGCGGGGGTGCCGGCGAAGCTGCGAATTCGGATGGAATCGGGTTCGCCGCGCCAGATGATCCCGCCCAGGATGGCGAGCGCGATGCCCTTCACCGCACCGGCATGATGGTCGGCGCGGCCCATGACGCCCTCGGCGTAGGTATGCAGTTCCTCGACGTCTTTGGCAGTGATGGCCAATATGTCCTCCCGTTCGGTCAGCGTGGTCGATTGGCGCCCCGTCAACGTCAGCGTCTACTGGCGGATGAAGCGACCCGGGCGATTGCCACGATTGTTGCAGATGTAGGTGTTGCCGGTAGCTTGGCTCGACAGCATGACCGAGCCGCGCCGGGGCTGAAGGACAGCCGCTACAGCCGCCGTAAAATCGGACCATGACATGCCACGCGGACGCTCGATCACGAGCGAGGTCTTGTGCGGCAGGACATGCGCCTTAAGCCCCAGCCTGCGCAACATTCTCGCCGCGATGCGGATGTTGTCGCGGATGACCCGGTTGAATTCTCCGAAGTACCTCATCTCTCACTCTTCCTCTTCGTCATCGGTGGCAAACGAGATGGATACGGACGCAAGTCCGTTGATTGGACTGAAGCCGACAAGCACGCCCTGGCGTGTCAGGGCCTTCCTGATAGCCTTTAGTGTTGCAGGCCGGCCTTCCCGTCCTCGCTCCACATTGGAAACCGTCGCCGCGGACACGCCAGCGTATGCTGCAAGCGCGGCTTGGTCTAGCCCGGCCAACATGCGGGCTGCGGCATAGGTTCGGCCGCGGGCTTCGGCGTTCGTCAGGCTAAGCGGCATCGCTCATGTCTTCCGCCAACGTAGTTTAGATTTACATTTTTTTAAATATACAACAATTTATATGAATGCAAGCTATTTAATATCGCGTGTATTCACATCGATCGGCTCCGCCGTCAATGTCGGGTCGACGAGATCGCCCGGCCTGAAGCTCTTCGTCACGCTGCGTGGATCTAAGCCGGGTCCACCATGGTGAGCTTCATCGCCCCTGACGTGTGGTGCGCGATGCGTTCTGGCTGTATGCCGTACCGGCCGACCGATCGCGACCGTGGCGTTATGTCTACGGCCTGGCCGATCAAGGCCGCGACGACAAGTCTTGCCCGCTTACGCGTGTAATACCTGTCGCCGCTTGAGATCGGCTTTACGGGCTCGACCAAGCTCTTCCCGAGCCGTGCCCGCACCAAGCGCTGCCAAGAACCACGGCCAAATCGCTGATCCGATTGTAGTTGACGATCCGGCTATCAGTCGTGATCACGGGGAACCTGCTGATGACGCGATGCTCGATTCTGTCGAGCCCGAGCCTGTCTTTGAGAAGCTGTTCTCGCCGCTCCTCCTTAGCCAAGGCTCTAATGTAGTAGTTGGTAAGCTTGCGATTGTAACGGACATAGAGGCCACGGTTTGACTCGACCTTGCCCAGGTCGATCCAATTATTCTTGCACTGGAGGTTGTAGATGACGTCGTGACGGGTCGCTACGACGTCGAACTCCTTGCGATTGATCCGCTTGATTTCGGTAACGGTAAGGCCGAGCCTCTCAACGTCTCGTTTCACCATGTCCTCGAAGATGAAACTGGCATGGATCTGGAAACGCCGGCGGCTCCCTAGATGGATGTTTTTGAAGGCGTAGAGAAAGCGGGACAGCAGATTGACGTTTGAGACGTCGGCTTTGCCCACATCGATGAAAGGCTCGAAGGCATTGGTATTGGGCGCGTAGTCGCTGGCCGACCGGTTTACCAGCAGCCGCTGGAACTCGTTGGGAAGCAATGCCGCCTTGGGACGTCAGGAGCGCCCGTAGCTTGTCCTTGCCGATGGCAATGACGTAGTCATCTGGCACCGGCGCGAGAGGCTGGTGACCACCGCAGCCATCGCCGCAAAGTCCGAATCCTTCAATCCGAATGCTTCATAGGTCGCGCTGAGCAGCTTGACGCTGTTCCGCAGTTCTGCAGCGGAAAACACCTTCCTGGGATTGATGACCTCAAGCTCGGCCGGAGCGATCGGGTCGCGGCGAAGCTCATTTATGGTCATGATTGAGGCGCGTTCGGGATCGAGGTACCCCGCATCGAGCGTCTGTAGCTAATGGCTTCCGAGCGCGCCCGTGTCATCGACCTGAAGGGTGAATTCGGGAAGTGCGTCGATGAGCGCGAGCTGCAGATAGAGGCCGGTGATCGTGGTGCAGCTGTGCTCGACATGGGGGAGAAAGACGTTAAGGGTGTCGAGGGCTACCAGCTTTTCTGTTCCCTGGCAGGCGCTGGGCATGAGGTAAAGCAGGGCCACAAAATGGCGACGGCGGGACTGCAGGTATTCGACGGCATTCCCGACTGTATCGAGCGTGATGCCAGGCTCAAAACTGCGTTGACCGTGCATGAGGAAGCCTGACCTGATGGCGGCCAGCTGAACCATCAGTTGACATATGCGGTCCACCGTTCCGCCATCGACATGGATATCAAGAGCTGCCTTCACTTGCACCCAGACCCGGGCGGGGTTTCGAAGAAGTGACTCGTCGAGCCTCACCGACAGCAACCATTGAACGACATCGTCATCGTCGATGCAAACAACGGGACGTTGATGAATTCCTCGATGGCACGAACAGTGCCGTGCCAGACGCGTATGGCGTTGCCCCGCTCGTATTTGCGCAGCACTCCCAAAAGGCCACCGTTGTGCGCCTCGATCTGAGCCATGATTAGTTGACGCGCCTCATCGTCTGCAACGGTGCGGTTCGCGCCGGGATATTCATCGCTCATTGAGTGGTCTCACTGGATTGCATCACCTATCCTCGAACCGCGGTGCATCCGAGCGCTGAGTCAACCTGTTCGGCAACTTCGGCTTCGTTTTCATAGTGAAGGTGGGTCCGATACAGGCGCTCGGACCATTCTAGGTGACCATTGGGACCGTTGCCCATTGCCGGCTAGACGAGGCAGAGGGGAAGGTCGTTTGGAAGGCTATTCCGCAGTGACCCCGGTGCTGCAGGATGGACAGACCAGCCTGTCGTTCTGCCTCCTGGTGCCGCCGTAGTAGGGATCACGGATCCAAGCGGGATGTTCGTGACCGACGACGAGGTCAGGAGGGATTGCCGTGGCGAGGGTGAATGTGAAATCGCGCTCAGGCACCCAATCCGGGCGATTGACCTTGATCCGGGTCCACTCTTGCAGGAGCGCTCGGGCGAGTTCGTCCCGGGTGCCGGAGGTCACCATGTTGAGGGGGAGATCCACCAGGACAATGGTCGGGTAGCCCCACTTCAGCAGCGCATTGTGGGCGCCGAAGCCCAGGATGCATTGCATCCATTCGCTGCCATAGAGCAGGTAGTGCCCCGCATCATTTGTCTGCGTCCGGTCGTCGAGCGCGAGATGGACCTGGCCGCTGTCGCGGTCGCGATTTTCGAACTGGGCAATCATCCGGTCAATATTCGGCTGATAGAACGCCAGCCCTTCCTCGGTGAAGACCAAGGCCCTCAGATTTGCCGCGAGCACGCTTGGATCGTTAAGCCGAAGGCCGTTTTGATGGTACGACCCGGGATCGGCAGTGCGGCAGCCATGGAAAGCCCTCACTCGGGCGAAGGATAAGGCGTCCGAGAGGATAGCGGTGACGTCATCGACGTCGTCATCGAGCACCCGCTGGGTGAGCTTCAGCCAATCGGAATCATCCCACGCGAGATCCTTTTCACCGAGCTTCTGCAGATGGCGGATGCCCTTCTTGTTTAGTCCGGGACGCAACCAAGTCGAGAGCGACGACACATATGAGGCCGGTCGCTTCCACTCGATCAGCGTTCGTTGCCACAGCTTGCTCAAGCGCTTCTCATTGTTTTTCCATTGTTTCGCTTCGAGCACAGAACATCCTCCGGCACGACCGGTCTTGCAACAAACAGCGGACGGTGAAGCGTCGAGGTCTCCGCCGCTCTTGGGGCTTCATCGACGAAATGTTGCGCGGAGGGGCCATTCTTGAGCACCTCCGGCAGTGGCAGGCTATGGTGGAGCGGATATCGCGATCCTGCGCTTGTCGGCCGCGCTGATTGCAGCGCATATCAACAAGACTTGCTATTCCAAGCCCGTCTGCGTTCCTGGAACATCTTTGTCTAGACCTTTCACTGGGGCAGAATGCCGAAAATAGACGACAGCATCGACAAGGTCCGCTCCTCGAGGGCCGGCCATACGTTCCACGAACGTTGGGCCGCACGGCGTGCCCTGCAGCTGATTTTTCCTAAGGACCGGCTCTTCGCAATTGCCGTTGAAGGCATTTCGTCAACCGAAACAGCGAACCCCGGTGCCGAGGCCGAAGATGTAGCGGACCTGGTCCTCTACTACGGCGAGGGAAACGAGTTCGCCTCGTGCGATAGGCAGGAGACCGTCCAGTTCAAGTACAAGGAGAGGGGGGCCCCGGTTACGGCGTCCTATCTCAAAAAGACCATCGTGAAGTTCTGCGGCACCCTTGTCGGCTACGAGAAAAAATTCTCACGCGACGAGGTCGAGGCGAAGCTTTCGTTTTCCTTCGTCACGACGGCTGAATTCTCAGACGGCTTATGGGAGGCGATCGAGGCTCTGCAGGTGGGGCGGACGTCAGCCGATAGCACCGATGCTGAGCCAATCCGGTACCTGATGTCGCTGTGCAAGGCTCACAAGGTGGAAGATTCTCGTCGTCTGTTCTCGAGAATCGACTTCCGGGCGGGTGAGAAGAGCCTGCCGGGACAGAGCAACACCCTGCGCCGGATCCTGACGGATTGGTCCAGCGGAGCCGACGGGCCTGCAAGATTGCGATTGTTTGGCCTGCAGGAACTCATCCTGAAAAAGGCTGGCCCGGGCGGACAGAACAACAATCTTATTCGGCGTGAGGACGTTCTCGATGCCCTGGACTGCGAACCAGAGGATCTGTTCCCGGCCGATACGCGCTTCATTGATGTGGGTGCCGTTGTCGAGCGCGCCGAGCTCCGCGTCGTAGGAGAGCTGGTCAGAAATTCGACGCTGCCGGTCTTTGTCCACGCCGAGGGTGGTGTTGGAAAGACAGTGTTCATCCAAGGCTTGGCGGCAAGGCTGACAGGGCAATTCGAAGTCGTCGTTTTCGACTGCTTCGGGGGCGGCGCCTACCGGTCGGAAGATCAGGCACGGCATCTGCCCACTGTCGGACTGGTGCAGATTGCCAATGAGTTGGCCTCGCGGGGCCTGTGTGATCCGTTGTTGCCCGGCGATAGTGACCGCATCGGCCTCGTCAAGGCTGCGCGTAAGCGCTTCGCTCAGGCCGCGAAGGCAGTGAGGGAACAATCCAACAAGAGCGGGATTCTGATCGTTATCGACGCCGCCGACAACGCACAGCTGGAGGCAGACAACCGAAAGCAGGATGCCTTTCCGAAACTACTGCTGTCATCACTCGACAACGAGGCACTCGAAGGCGTGAAATTGCTCCTCACGGCGCGGACGCACCGTATGCCCGATGTCGTGGGTCGGACAAAGGTCGAGCCATTTGAGTTGGGGCCGTTCTCCGAGGCTGAGGCGCGCCAGTTCCTCGAGGACCGGCGTAAGACCCTCTCCAATATCGAATTCATAACCGCCGTGGCGCGATCGGGCCGCAACGCACGGGTCCTCGACTACCTTGTGCAAACTTGGGAGAGCAATGTGCGCGGTAATGCGCCCAAAACCCCGATTACCGTGCGAGAAATTATCGCGCAGCGATGCGACAAGATCTTCGCCGACCTGAGGATCGCTGGTTGGCGGGACGCCGAGGTGGTCGAGTTCTTTGCTGCACTCTCGCTTCTGCCCCCACCCATCCCGTTGGAAGAGCTCGCGACCGCGCTCGGGTGGCCAAAGTCTCAGGTGAGTACGGCGGCAGGCGATTTGGTGCCGATGCTGGAACTCGTCCCGCACGGTGCCATATTTCGCGACGAGCCGACCGAATCCTATGTGCGAGAGCAATATTCGCGTGAAACGGCCGCACAACAGGCAATCGCCGAGCGGCTGCTAGGAGCGCAGAGCACATCAGCCTACGCCGCGGAGGCGCTTCCGCACTTCCTCGTCGTCATCGACGATAGCGATCGGGCTTTTGCGCTAGCGGATTCCAACCAGTTCCCGACCACAATACAATCCGATTTTGGCCGTCGGCGGCTGACGCTCGCAAGACTCAATGCTGCCTTTCGACTTGCGGTGAACGCGAACGACATCGATCGCGTATTGGGACTGACCATGCGCTTGTCGCAAATTGCCGCGGCCAATGTCCGGGGTGACCAATTTATTCGCCGTTCGCCGGCGCTCGCGACGATGTTGGGCGACCCGGACGCCTATCGTCGGCTGTTCAATGACCGATCGGGCTGGCGTGGTGCCAGAAATGCACGGCTGACGGTCGCGCATGGTTTTGCTGGCGAAGAGGCAGAGGCGCTCATTCAACGGGAGAGCACGATCCGATGGATTAGATGGCACTGGGAACAGGCCCAAGAAGAGGGGAACAGGGATCGTCAGGCCCCTTCCGCCGCTGATCTCGCTGCGGTCTTTTTTCAATGCGTGCTCGCCGGTGAATACGGTGTCGTCGACCGCAACCTGTCACGGTGGGACAACAGCTTCTCCGTGTCGGTGTCCCGCGAAATTATAGAGTTGCTGAACCTGTACGAGCGCCACAGCGGCGATGTTGTATTGGACAACTTCATAGGGTTCGCATCGAGCGAGAAGTGCAACGCGTTCGCGCTCAAGGTCTCGCTATTGGCTAGACAGAATCGGCTGAGCGCAGCACAGGCGAAGTTGCTCGCGCGAGCTGCTGCCCCTACCCCCAAACAACTGGAGGTGACAATCAGCGAGGTGGAGGATGAACCTGGGCAGGCGATTGAGAACGACGCAGTCCAGGCCGCCTTGACCGCGCTATTGTTTAGTTCTCGCGCAGCCGCTGGGCGCATTCTCAGTTCGTCGATCGCGGCGCGCCCGTCAAGTTACGAGTACGGGGAACGCTACGGACCCTCGAAGGCATGGGGGCCCATCCTGCGAGCCTGTGTGCGGGCGTGGTCACGCGGCAAGCGCGTTCGCTACCACCACCTTCTGCCCTCCGAGGTAAAGGTAACGCGCCAGGCCAAGGCCATTGAGAGCCAAAAGGATCTGGTTGCCTTCCTCGGTCAGCTTCGTGCGGCGCAGCCCCCAGACGCCCGGCGCGGTCGGGCCAAACAACGTGCGAAGTCGCGTTTCACCGAGCGGGAGCGTGACGGGATCGGCAGCGGCATCGGGCTCGTGCTCGCGCTGATAGGGCCGATCGAGGATGCGGTACTGACGAGGACGGGTGTCTCGGCCAAAAGTGTCAGTAGCTTCATCGCGATCTGGAAGGAACGGCTCCGCACCGATGTGCATCGCATGGCCGAGCGCCCGACGGACTTCATGTCCCGTACAATTGGGATTGGGTGCGCTCGACTCTTGCTTAGGCATGCCGACGACGTGCTGGCCGACGATGCCCAAGCACTGATCGAGCTGATTTCCAATGACCGCTTTTTCATTGGTCAGAAGACTGGAGTGCTGAGCCTTCTCGCTGAGCGTTCTAATCTGCACGATCTCGCCGGCCGGTTCGCGCGCCACATAGCCGAGCACATTGGCAAAGATGACAATGTGGAGCAGCGAGGGGAATCCTACGCCGAGCTCGCCTCGTCGCTGGTTCCAATGAGTCTGGGAGAAGCGCGGCATTACTACCGCCAGGGTCTAGCGCAGCTCGACCAGATGGGTGGCGAAGACCACGACAGAATCTACTCGCTGCTGCACTATGCCTCTGTCCAACGGGGAGGGTTCGTTCGACCGGACCTGGCGCAGCGCATGATGAATCTGTGCCAGACGGTGGTGCATCAAGACTCTGGTAAATTTGGGTGGCCACTATTCGCGCGCGCGGCAGCGAAGTCGATCGGGCTCGCGGCGGCACACAAACTCTTGCGGTGGGACGATCAAGACGTTGCCGACTACTCGTACGGCCTGCCGCAACTGGCGTGCTTCCTTGCCAAGAATGGGGCTCTCGACGCACGACGGGGCGCGGTCCTTGTTTCGATCTGCGAGGATCACGGGTGGCATGAGTGGCAGGTTGGCGACGGCCTCGGTGACCTCCTTGGTGTCGCCGAGCTAGGTGATCGGCGACCAATCCTGCTGACCATTCTCAACAAACTCAAGGCAGAACGGCCCTTTGGTGCCTGGCCATCTCTCTGGGAGAGTATTCTAAAGGCTGGTGACCGGTTCCCCGGCAGCCTCGATGAAGTAGATCGGGCGGCGCTGTTACTTCTCAAGTCCGACGACGCACGCAAGCAGGACGAATTCAATAGCCGGAACAGCTCTGAAGAGAGATCGGTACTGGCAGTTGCAAGGGGCAAGAGCTCGGACGCTGAAGTCGATAGCCGTATCGCCCAGCTCGTCGACGCCTGCGATCCGACTTCCGCGCTCGCGATCGATGAAGCCTTACGAAAAGTCGCGGACGACAAGTCGCTGCCCTACTATGCGAGGAAGCGCTTTCTCGATGGCCTTGTTGAGCGGTGCCCGTTTGACGACCGTTTGAGCTTTGTGCTCGCCCTTTGCGAGTGCTCTGAACTCGAGTTTGACCGCACGACCGATTTGATCGTGGCGTCCGTCGCCTTATGGGACGAAGCCGTTGCTCACCTGCGCACAAGTGCAAAGCACGTTGTCGAGAAGCTATTCGAGTACAAAGGATCGGAGCTTTTTGATCTTAGATTCTCGAATGTCACCCGCCATATCAGCACACTTTCGAACTTCTGCAAGGACCCTGGGTTCGTCTTGGGTCAGGTTCTGCGCACCGTGGCCCGGGAGCAGCTCGAACTTGACGGCGATGAATGGCTTCAACTGGCAACCGGTCTCTGCCGGGAGGCCTCCGCCAAGGCAAGTCTGGACGCACTGGAGACCCTCTTGTCCGGATCGTCGGCGCGGATGGCGGATGAGATTGGCGAGGGCGCTTGGCGAGAGGAATTCGAGTCAGGAAACAACCAGGCAAAATTCATTGGCGGGATCATCTGGCATCTGCTCGGGGATGACGACGCCTATATCAGGTGGGCAGTGGCGAGAAGCCTGGGAACGTTGGCCGATCTGGGCCTAATCGAGGAGTTCAACGTTCTTCTCGACGGCTTTGATCAAACCGAGGTCGCGGCACTGGTTTCCCCGGAAACCAGACTATCGTTTCAGAATTCCCAGCAATGGTTCCTGATGGGTTTGGCGCGAGCGGCTCTCTCCCATCCAGCGAAGCTCCGCCATCTTCGACCCAAGTTAGTGGCGCTTGCCATGCGGCCCGACATCCATGTGGTGCATAAACTCCATATCGCCAGATGTCTGGAGCACTTTCGGGACAAAGGAGCACAGGACCTGGAACTCGACGCGCTAAGGGAGGCGATAGACGGACCCTCACACGGCTTCATCGAGAGGGATGACTGGCCCGCCGCCGTGGAGTCCAAGTCGGGATTTTCATTCGACTATGACTTTGCTAAGTCGGAGGTTGCCCGTCTGGCCAGACTTTTCGGGTTGGCAAACGAGGCAGTCACCGACGCTATCGCGGCAGAGATAACGAAGCGATGGCCGAAGGCGACGAGCCTGAACTATTTCCCAGGTCGCGACCGATATGGCCGGGACGGAGACGAGCGGTATGAGTTCTACCGGGAGCATATCCAAAGACATGCCTTATTTAGTGCGGCTACCACCCTTGTCGCGACTTTGCCGATTGTGAAGCATCGTTACGATGACGCAGATGATGGCTCACCTTGGGCAGACTGGCTACATCGCTACGACATCACCTTTGCGGACGGATCCTGGCTTTCGGATCGAAAGGATACAGTCCCAGCCGCTGCGAAAGCGAAGCTGCTCGGCCGCAGGATTGGCCAGCAGGAAACGCTTAAAGACCAGGGCACCCTGCTGCAGGGTCTGGGACTCGTTACCGAAAGGGTTGAAGGTCTCGTTCCTATCTATGGGAGCTGGGTCTCGTCAGACGGCGTGTACGTGCGCATCGTATCTGCACTGTCGCCGCGCCGAGGATCCATCGGCAGATGCAAGGCGTTTTCCAAGCTGAGCGACCATGAACTCTGGCTGCCAATGTTCTGGGACCAGGGCCGGTACGAGCGCCGGCGCAGCCATTTAAATCCCTTTTTTCCATTTGTCTGGGCACCGGACGCCCATGGCCTTGGCATCGACGCCGGAGACAAGATCGCGGCTCAAGGCCCTGCCGGAAGGCCGCGGCTTGGCATCGAGCTCACCGAACAGCTTGGGTTAAGGCTCACTTCCGATGCCCGAGAATGGTACGATAGGGATGGATACCTCGCGCTCAGAAGTCAGGTGTGGGGCAATTGGGAGCCGGCTCCAGGGCAACGGCAGGTCGACCATCACAATGACGGCGAGATTCTGTGGGCCGCGCCCGCGTGGCTCGACCGCACACTTTCCCTGCTTGGCAAGCGGCTCGTTTACTCAATCAAGTTTTCAAAATACGGATCGACGCAGGAGTATGATGAAACAACAGGTGTCACGGCGGTGTTCGTCGGCCTCAGGACCGACGCAGCCGAACCTCGCACCTGGTACGCCAAGAAAGCCTCACGCCAAGAGAACTGAGCCCGACCTCGCAAACCAAGGCATGCTGATGCCTTCATTCGCGGAAGCTTGAACGTCCTCTAGCGATGCTCGCTGTCCAATTCTCCCCAGGCCGCGTCCCACAAGTCCTCGCTCTCGACCGCAACCACAGCCGTCGTTTTTCGATATTCGGCGAGCACCTCCGCTGCCGGCCGTCGCCGGTCCGTCACCGCATCCGCGTAACCTGTGTGTTCATGGCCGTCAGGTTCGAACCATTCCATGCGTTCGACGCTCGCCATGGGATCGCCCTTCGTCCCGCGCGAAATCCTGATGATAGCCGAGCCGCCGAAATCCATAATGTCCGCATCCATAGCGACACGTCGCCACCGCCTAGCCATCTAACTCTCCACACCCATCTTGTTCCACGGTGGCTGGATCATTTTGATCAGCCCGGCTTCTAGCCCAGCGGCCGTGATCACCGGCAAGCCGTTCCACTCGAGCGCAGGGGGCATCGCGATGTAGATCTCGACGACTGTGCCGGCTGTTACGTGTTCGTTGATGGTCTGGTTCACGCGGGCGCTGGTTTTTTGTCCGGCCTGGCCGAGCCGGTAGTTTGACATGCGGCTGCGGATGCCAGCCCGACTCACGCCGATGTACTTGATGAGACCGTCGACCACGAACACGTAGACGCCGGCGTCACGCGGTGCGGAGGTGTCGAGCCCGATGCCGCCTGCGCCGTCGGCCACCCACATACCCAGACGCTCGAATCCGGCGTCCGCGAGCACGTCGATCGCGACATCGGCGCGAACCTTCGGGATAGGCTTTGACTTGGGAACAACGACGAGGCCGCGCTGGAGGCCGCCTTCGATGCCGGCGTCGACGGCCACCTTGCGGACGTGTTGGTACCGGATGTTGAGGAAGTCCGCGACCTCCGTCCGCATGTAGCCTTCGTGCAACAGCGCGCGGATCTTCTCGCTCTTGGTCTCCAGCCCTGCGATGACGACAGTCATTTCACGCTTCATTGGCGGAGAAGCTGCGAGATCAGCTCGTCTATGTCAACTGCTTCCACGGATGGCGTTGGCGGCAGCTTGTGTATCCGGACATGCCCAGCTTCCCTAGCCTTTGGCTTGCATGCATCAGCGCGAGTTTGACGTCGAGAACCCTTGGTTCACCGGCACGACAATGTGCCAACATTCTCGCGAGAGGAAATCCTGGCGACGAAACTGCGAGCGCTGCTCCAGCGCGACAAGTGTCGCGATCTATACAACCTTGCTCATGCGATGGGAACATTTGAAGGGCTGGATGCCAAGCATGCTATCGAGCTCTTAGGCCAATACCTTGGGTCGTCTGCTCAGGCGATTTCTCGGGCTCAGGCAGAGGAGCGTATGCTCGCCAAACTCGCAAACCCGCGCTTTTGACAGACACCTCGACCAGGACCTGATTCCGAGACGTGTTTACCAAATTTATCGAGTTGATACCTGGGGCGCCTGGGCTCGCACGGGAGACGACAGCCGTGCGGCACGTCATGGCACCTTGTCATAGGCAAACTGGCAATCGGCAAGCGCGGTCGTCGGTTGATACTCTCCCCATCCGCCGCCCCGCTGCCGACCGCGCTCCGAGAGCAAATGCAGGTTTTTTCTTGCTCTGGAGCCGATGACATAAAGTAGCTTGCAGGCGCTCTCAGCGGGAGTCGGGTCGTTAAAGTTTGGCACCATGCCCTCAAGCAGCGCATAACTGATCACAGTGTCGTACTCCGCTCCCTTTACGCCGTGGATCGTCGAGACAGTGATGCCTTTCCGCCCTTCAAATACCCGCTTGAACGTTGCAATCTCGCCGATATATTCCGCGCCTTCCGTCTGAAGTCGTTGAATGCGAGCGCGCGAGCTCTCAAAAAACGCATCATGATGCTCAGCCAGGGCCGGAAATGCCCTGAAATCAACGCCGATAGTGGCGAACAAGGCGTCAAAAAACTGTTCCAGATAAGCGAGCCCGTCCTGCTCGCCAATCGTGATTGAATTACACGTCCTCAGCAGGGATTTTCGGGTAAGCTTTCCAATGTCTACCCCGGCATCGCCCAACGCGCCCAACACGTCGCCAATCCAGCGAAAACGGCGGACATACATGTGAGGCGATGCTTGGGTTAGGACGATCTTCGAGAGCTTGTACCAAAAATTGTCGATGTCGCGCGCGAATGGCACCATACCCGGTCCATCGAACCCATACTCCGGCAAGGCCGCGACGAGTCGCCTGGTCATGCTGGCTAGATGGACCCATTGAGGCGCGAGAATGCAAATCTCGTTCGGCGCGATTCCCGCCGTTTCAATACTGTATCGGACCAGCCGGACCAGCTCCTCTTCCAGACCATCTCGGGCCGTCACCGGGTCGAACGATATCAGACTGGCATATTGCCTATCCTTGCCCTCAGCGGAGATTTTCGTGGCGTAGACATTGTAGTTGCCGAAATATCCAACGATCCGCTCCGAACTTCGATAATTGCGCGACAGATCCATCTCTTTGAAATCGACCCCCGCCATCTCGCTAAATTCAGCGGCAGTAATTGCGTATCCTCCAAGCGATCCGTAGATCGCCTGGTTTGGATCCCCAACGATGAAGGCCCCGACCTTGCCTCCGCCAGCCCTCAGGATCGAGGCGAGAATTGCGTACTGGATTTCTTTCGTGTCCTGATACTCGTCGACCAGGATGTACGAGAAAAGTGAACTCAGGAGCTTGCTGATTGTCGGCTGACTTATGATCAGCTCGTGCGCAAAGTGCAGGATAAGTTCGAAATCTATCTGGCGATTTTGCAGAAGCAGCGCGTGATACTGATCGAGCGCCGAGGCCACGTTTACGCGCCTGGGGGCGTGGCACGTCAGAACACGGCCCGCGGGAGTGTAGTAGTGATTGCAATCCCAATGGGTGATGTTCGGGTAACGATAGGGGGAACAGACCTCGGACAGAATTCGTTCCGTATCGTGCGAGTTTATCACCCGAAACCCATACTTCAACGCATCGTGATAGATGGCGTAGGGTTTCAGGATCCACTCCAGGCAGAACGAGTGAATCGTTCCGATCCAAAGCTGACTAGTGTCGACCCCAAGGTTCTCGATGCGTTCGTGAATTTCATCCGCCGCTCGATGAGTATAGGTGATTGCCACGACCCATTGCTTTTCGGATTCGAGTTTTGACAGCTGGCTGGCAATCTTATAGGTAAGCGCCCGCGTTTTCCCGCTGCCCGGACACGCGACCAGAAAGACATTCTTCTCTTCGTTGACCGCAGCTTCCTGCTCGTCGTTAAGATCGCCTTTGTTCCAGACGAACACGATTCACACCCCGGCAAGAATGTTGTTGATCTCGTCAGCCGGAAAAGCTTGCAGCATGGCAGCGCGAACGCCTGGGAAGTCCAGCCCCCCGTCGCGGAATGCTTGGAGATTGTCCCGGAACGTTGCGACAGCGGCCGCATCAACGCCGTCACTCTTCGCGATGTGATCGATCCGATGGCTGAGAATATTGAAAGCCACAGGCTGGCTGAGCGAACCTTGTGCGAAGAAAAGTGCCTTTAGAAGATAATCCGGGATAATTGTGTGGTGATCGATCACCCTGCCGACGCGAATGGCAAACCAGCCTTTGCCAGCGTTTCCAGCCATCGTCAAAACGCGCGAGCCAAATGCCGCGATGTCATTTGATTCAAGTTCTGCCTTGGCTAGCGTGATCGTTGCGGGGTCTTTGTAGACTTCGTTCACCACCGAGACGACCTTGGCACCGTTGCCGGCGGCAACAAAGTCGACCTCAAAGGTATGCGAGGCGAAGAAGGGCTTGACCCAAGGATTGTCTTTGGTGAACTCGCCGAGACCAGCTTTCCTCGCAATGCCGGCTTTTTGCGATCCCAGAGCTCGCTTCTTAGCTGTGGCCAATGCTGGAGCATCATCCGGATTCGGATTCGTGTCGATGAAAGCAGCATCGAGGTCGGTCACAATACTACATCGCTTGCGGATGCGCTGATCATGGAACAGAACGGCGACGTTTTCGAACCCGGTGCTGCGGATATTGATCAGGCTCACTCCAAGCTCGTCCAGACTGACGCCCAGCACCTTTTTGATGATGATCGGCATCAAGATTTCTTCGGCATCGCCTTCGACTAAGATCACGCTCTTGGCAAAAAGCAGGTTGCTGCGAACCGCATCGAGATACCGTTGGATGTTTCCCACCTCCAAAGGCGTCAACCTTGTGGCAGGCTGAAATGCCTCGCATCGGCCGCCTACCCGGCCGAGGATGTTAATGTTCTCGACGTTGCTGACTTCGGAGATATGCGGCGAATGGGTCGAGTAAATCACCTGTGTGTTGGGATAATTGAGCTTGTCGAACAATGTCTTCTGAATATGCGTGTGGATATGCGCTTCCGGTTCTTCGATGAGCAGAAAGTTTGCAATCGACTGCTTGACCCTCTGGTATTTGAATTCAAGCAGCTTGAGGGTCAGGTAGATAAGATTGGCGCCGCCCAGACTGAGCTCCTGGATCCCGCCCTCGTAACCCTCTTCAGATTCGCCAACGAACAGTTTCAGGGATTGAAAGAGCCGATCCGCTTCGTCAGATAGATCGGAGCGGATAGAGAGGGATGTTGGCGAATAGGTATCGCCGACCGTGTCGTTTATCGTCTTGCGGATATCGGAGCGAACCTCCCTTACGTCCGAGAGGCCCTCGATTGCTGTGTTGAGATCCTTCACCTGCGTGGTGATGGGCGCAAACTCTGCGGGATTAATCTCCCCGCTCTTGCTCTTCAGCAACGTCAGCAGGGGGTTCGTTCTATTGTTGTGGAAGTCGGCGACGACATCGCGCAAGGCCTGCACGAAGGTAAAAGAGACTTCTCTCGTTATCGAGAAAATGCCCGGGATCTTGCCGCCGATTTCTGGTGGATCGAGATCCGCGCTGAATCTGACGTTTTCAAAATCACCGACCAGGGCGGTGTAAACAGCGGGATCGGTAAAATCGGCCGTGCTTTTGCCGGTAAGGACGGTCTCATAGTCATCGGTTGTGAGGGTCAAAAGAATGGCGTCCAGGCCGGCCTTATCCCCCTCATCAAGCTGAGACAGTCGGCTGCGAACCACGGCCTTCGGCCGAAATATCAAATTGTAGGTTGCCCGACCGATCGCTCCGTCTTCGATATTCCCCGATCCATGTAAGAAGAGGGTTTGTATCGTCTCGTCGTCGGAGACTTCGTCGAATTCTAGACTGACAATAATCCAGTGGCCACGCCAGTTGGCCAAACCTCGATGAAAATCTCGCTCCTCTAGCCGCAGCGCAGAGCGCAGCATACTTTCGTCGAGAAGAAGCCGAATAGCCCGAAAGAGATTGGTCTTTCCCGACCCGTTCTCCCCTATGATCGTGTTGATGCCTTTCCTGAAGACGATGTTTGCCCTCTGAAAATTGCGATAGTTCACGAGCTGAAGTTTAGATATGTGCACAGTGCCCCCCGGACTTGTTTTTGCTCTGCCTTATGACCGGTCGGAGAACCTATCGTAGGCGGTAATTTTGCGTCTCTTTATATCAACTTCACGCCGGTAAATCTCCGTACGCAAATACGAGAGTTCCGACTCCTTCGCATCGTCATCGACATCGATGTACCAAGAGCGTGGGCTCTGGCTGCCCTCGGCATTCCACCGATAGCCCCGCGCTTTCAGCACGTCCTTCAGACCGAATGGAGAATTCTCGGCCCATATCCTCCAGTTTGAAAGGCGCGCGCGCTCCAACAAGCGGCTCATTGCGGGCATTGCCGCCTTTGGCAACGATAGTGAGAGCAGCTCAACCGCGGCCGCACAGTCCTGAAAGGCGCGGTGGCGCTCGTAGAAAAAGCCGGCACCCGTCGCCAGGTAAGCCAGCTTCGTACCTTCGAACCCTTCCCCTGCCCAATCAATTTGGGTCATTGAGCAGGCCCACGGTTTGGTGATGAAGGCGTCGCTCAGTCGTTCGAGAAATCTGCGATCGAAGGCAGCATTGTGTGCAATTACAAGCGATGCCGGGCTCACGAACGCGGCCACCTCCGCTGCAGCAATCGCATTCCCAGCCACCATCTCGTCGGTAATTCCCGTCAGCGCCGAAATCGCCGCTGGGATAGGTTGGCTCGGCTCGCGGAACTGCTGAAATGGCATCCCAACATTGAATATCGTTCCGTCGAGCCCATAGGTGAAGGGCAACATGGCGAGTTCGATAATCTCGTCACTGGTCGGATCGAGGCCCGTTGTCTCGACATCCACGAACAGCCCGATTCGCGTTTCAGTGCCTTCTGGAGGTACTGCGGCCAATCTCGGCTCGAGCCGACGAAGCACACGATATCGGCCACTCGAATTCAGGGCTTTGGCCATCGCCTCCAGTTCAGTGTTCTGGTTCCGATCCGATCCATCAGGCTTGCCGGTCGCTGAAAAGAGAGCCATCAGCTACATCCAAATTGTCTTGGGCGATATCGAGATGGACCTTTTCTCATCCAAATCGTCGATAAACGCTGACCATCGTTCCCGTCCCATCCTCATTGAGGCATAGCCGGCCGCCATGGCGGAGAATGACTTCAACACATCCGCTAGGTCGTGGATGAAGCCTTCCAGAAGCCGCTCTACGGATTTGCCGTAAGCGAGAAATATGGCGTCGCGGTAATTTGCTTTTCCACGATATCGAGAGGCCTGGTGCAGGAATGCTAGGCCCCGCTTCGCGTACCACGCATCACGTATCTGCCTGGCGGGGAGGGTCCGAAAGTTGTCGACGCCCAGCGCCTTGAACTCACGATCGTCCACTAACCTCTCTTGAATATTCCACTGTTCCCAACCCGCGGTGCCAGATAGGTACTCGGCGCAGCAGCCCCAGGCTTGCTCAGGCGTGGCCGGTACTGTTGTCAACGAATGCTTCCCGCGAGCCCTGATAGGTGCGAGCTCGCGCTTCAACGTGCTTTCCAACAGGTTGGAGAGGCGGTCTCCGAAAGGCGCCATAGCGAGACCGTTTGCTGGAAACTGGCGATCCCACTGTTGTGCGGTTGCGGCGTGATTATCTGGGAACGATCCATCGCATGCCGCGATCATCGCCGATGCTGCTCCATAGACGCCGTAGTACCAAGTCACTATTCCTACCCGAGCGACATCCGCCTTGTTCGGAACATCGTAAGCGCGAATTTCCCCGCACCTTTTGCTGTTGAGTGCTCTGATGCATGAGGTGTCCACCAAAATAGGTGGACACCTTGTGATG